>NZ_CP015840.1:353194-706388 GCF_000471025.2 Chlamydia gallinacea 08-1274/3
CGCCCCAAATCCTCTGATCTTCTGCCCGACAAATTTATTCACAATATTGTTCTTTGCATGGGGTGGGGGCATTCAAAAGATCAGCCAATAAAACTTAAGAGTGCCTCCCCAGATTAGGGTTGTTGAGAAGAATCACCTTTCCCCTTACTATCCACAAGCAAAACAAGAATCACGCAAAGAACTAAAAATGAAAGGGTGAAGGCGAACATGTTAAGAAGGAAAAACAACAATAAGCCACAAAAAACAGCATTTTTAGCTGTGCCATTTTTTGCATAGTAGCTTTGTAAGTTTTTCAATATTGCATGGATCTCGGGATAAAACCCTAAGACAACACCACAGGCTACGAATACTCCTCCAACCCAAGAAACAAAATCGGCAATAATCCCAAATACGACTAATCCTCCGCTAATGACTTCGCGAGAATGTTGGGAAAAGAATCTTTTCATTTTACCTACGTTAGGATTTGTACGTAAGCCCTTCACCTTATGCTTCAAAGACTCAAATTGAGATGGCGACTCTTTTGAAGAGCTTTCTTTTGGTGTCTCATCTGCCATGGCGTTACCCTTAAAAAATTATTTTTATTATAAAAAACTTATAGAATCATAATTATCAAAAAAATTATTTAAAAATAAATACAAAAATTTTAATTATAATTTGTTTCCCTTTGAACAACAACGACATCGAGAAACAACACCTGTTTCTGGATGAATAAGATAGATATAGTCCCCAGCACTGCCTAAAGTATAGTCAAAAACTTTCTTATTCAGGAGAGGGAGCAAATCATATTGAGCAAGAAGAATTTGCGTTTTATCTTTCAACTCCATACGAAAATCAGTCCGTGTCTTAAACAGTTCTAAAACTGCAGATTCCCCGTGTTGTTGAATCGCTTGCTCTTGTCTTTTTACACTTTCCCAAATACTTCCACGTAACGTTTCAAGTTCTCTATAAGCCCGAGGATGATCAATAACTGCTTCTAAAAATATGGGATCCATAAAAATTAAATTTAATTTATAATTCCCTTGTGATTTCTCTTCGTAGTGCAAAAAATTCAATAAGGGTTGTACATTTTTTGATCCTCGTAACATGGTATAAAGAATATTAGCTTCCTGTGTAGGCAAAGTTAACGTTTCGATAACATCAGCGCCAAACTTTCTTCCTCCTTCAATGATTTCCTCTTTTTTATTCAATAGAGCTTCAGTAACTATGTATTCTGATCCTTGAGGAACACACCCTGTATCTACATAAACACGTTTAAGCAAACGTATGAATATAGAACGCCATGAAGCGGGATCCTCATAATTTCCAGAACATTCTTGCAACATGGCATAAAGATTAAATCGAGAATTATTTGGAGGCCGAGAAAAAGGTACGTTGAGTAGACGATATTTACGTTGCTTCTTAGTAACTACCTTGGCAATTTTTTTCGGAATGAAAACATCCTCTTCTTTAGAAATTTTCTCAACTGAAGATATTTTTTTGGTTTTTTCCTGATATTCTACCTCTGCACAGGCAGACTTCTGGGCAGTGAGGAGATATTCATCATTTTCCATCATCCGACTACATAGACACCGTTTGCGTGCATTCATAGCATCGAAAGACACTACAGAAACAAGGAACGTCAAGCATAGTAAAGTAAAGATATACGATTGCATGCACTATTTCCCTACAGCAAATTGATAAACCAAAAGGCGTTCCCGCTGTGAGTTCGGAGAATTCCGGTATATATGCAGCCCAATTCTATCAGGGAAATCCGTATTCTCTAAATGTCTAAAGGAAGGCGTACAATATACTCGAGACACGTGATCTAAAAGTACGAAGATTTCCATTTTATCTTGGTTCTTTAAACTACGTATACAAAGCTCAAGCCGCTGAAATTGCTCATTATAATATAGAATAGCAGCAACTTCCCCAGCAAGCTCAGGATCACGATACACCCCACGATCAAAAACAACTGAACATAGAGATTCAGAAGATAGGCTTTCAAATTGTGACGTAAATCGAAAAAGCTCTCTTAATTTTTTATAAGCATTATTTTCCTGAAGAAAAACTTTATATAACTGTTCATTACGTTTACTAGAGATTAATAGATGTCTCTGCCAAAACCCTAGAGTACAAAAAAGCAGGGAAAATAATACTAACGAAACAAGAACTTCGACTAAAACAAAGGACCTTTTTTTTCGGTTATGCAAGGAGACTACAGAACTACACATAAACTTCTCTGCGCTAACGTAGCATGCCTGTGGTTAGGAAAAATTTCTAAGACAACATCAGCAAAACATGCTCGAATTGAGGAATTTCCTCGCATTCCCTTACGGATATCTATGGAATACGTATAAGGAACTGATACGGTGTTTCCTTGAGATGTTGTCATCGTATACGTAAGCTCTCCGGTACCTGATGAAGGAAATACCCCAGCCAACATTTGTTCGCGCATAGCATCTTCAATAGCAAAAAAACAGTTATCAATCACCATAGGTAACTGCAGATTAATAACCTCTTCTTCAATAGATCTGTGGATACTATGATAAAAGCGAATACATGGTGTGAGTACTACACAAATAAGGGAGAGCGCTGTTAAAACCTCTACAAGCAAAAAACTCCGCTTTGTTCGCTTTTTGTGCATAACGCTAACCTTGTTGTTTATTATTCACTCCATGAGCCTTAGAGGAAAAAACAACTAAATCATCACCTGTTTCGCTTACTTTGACAATAATATCCTCTCCCCAGGCATCTTTTAATAATTTTTTACCTTCCTTACACCATGCCGCACCTTCAAGAATAACTTCTTTACGATCGACAATCTCTCTTAAAGAAAGGTTTCCCGTGGCATACTCCATCATTAAAATGTCATAAATTTTCGCACAGTTTTGTTCTGACTGAAACGCCTTACCTTTTTGGATACTTCCCCGCATATTAAAAGCTAAAGCCCCACCAATAATGCCAATTAAAGTAATGACTACCATCATTTCAATTAAAGTGATGGATTGTTTACGTTTATATTTATTCATAATTTTCCTCTTTTGTGTGTTATAAAACATGAATATTACTTGTTAGGGGAATCAGCGTTGCTAACATAATGAGCCCAATAACCCCCCCTAATAAGACAAGAATAATGGGTTGACACCATGAAGTTATCCATGTCAAAGTTTTTTGAACATCTTCACTATAAATTCGTGCTATATGACCCAAAACACTAGCTAATTCCCCCGACTCCTCACCCAAAGAAATCATTCCCAAAGCAAGTTTAGGAACCCAAGAACATTTTGCTAATTCCTTGCCTAACGCACTTCCTTCAACAATAGCATTAATCATCTTCTGCAAATCACTACGTAAATGCCTGTAGGGGACAGCACCACAACCTAATTCCAGTCCTTCAATAAGTGTGCCTCCTCCAAGAAGAATTACGGATACTACGGAACAAAACCTGCAAAACCCTACTTTAACAAAAAATTCTCTCACTCGAGGAAGGGAGAAAATTAAGTTTTCTACCCCCTGTTTCCAAAAAGGCTTTCGCCATAATATTCCTAAACTCACTGAGATAACGCCCAACCCTCCCAGCAAAGCAAACTTATACCGACATAGAAAATCGCTTAATCCAAAAACTAGGGAGGTGAGCGTATTGAATTCCACACTCTCAAAGGTTTCCTTAAGGGAAGGCACCACTCCTGTAAGGAAAAAAAGAATTACAGCAAATGAAAATAATAGCAGCACAATAGGATAACTCAGTGCTGCTATGAATTTTTTCTTGACTTGCTCACGTTCTTCTAAAACGACAATAATATTTTTCAAACATCCTTCTAAGTTTCCCACACTTTCTCCAGCAAGAATTGCATTGCGGTAAAAGTCATCAAAAATGTGAGGATATGCTGCCATAGCCTGAGATAACGATCCCCCCGAATGTAAAACCTCTATAAAAGTTGTTAATAATCCAGCTATCTTTTGTCCTTGATACTGATCTCTTAGGGATACTAAGCTCTCGTATAAAGGAAGTCCTGAACGCAATAAAAGAGATATCTGCCTAGAAAAAATAATTAACTCATGTGTCTTTATGTGTACTTTCTTTGGAAGAACTTCGCGTATAGCTAATAGCCGTATATTTTTTTGCATCAATTGCTCCCTAGCTGCGCGAATATGAAGAGCTTCTATCCATCCGTGCTTTCTTTTCTCTTTTTCATTGAGATAAGTATAACGATAACGCGGCATAGCTTCATCTCCCTAATCATATCGTTTGGTAACACGAAAAACTTCGGCTAGTGTTGTTTCTCCTGCTAAGACGAGAGCCAACCCATGGTCTAATAGGGAAAGAAATCCTTGAGATTCTGCAAATGTTCTTAAAACATGATAAGGACTGTTTTTTGCTATTTCAGATTGTAAAATAGCGTCGGGACGTAAAAATTCATAAATGCCTCTTCGCCCTTTATATCCCGAATGAAAACATTGCGAACATCCTCTCCCACGATATAATTGTGCGTCAGGACTATTTCCCAAAGCCTGCAAAAACACTTGCTCCTGTTCATCTGCTTCATACTGTTCTCTACAGTGAGGGCAAACTTTCCTGACCAACCTCTGAGCTACAACACCTATTAGTGTTGCTGAGAGTAGATAAGGTTCTACCCCCATATCTAAAAGACGGGGAATAGCGGAAACTGCATCATTGGTATGTAGAGTACTAATTACAAGGTGTCCCGTAAGAGCTGCCTGAACGGCAATTCCTGCTGTTTCCTGATCACGAATTTCTCCAACCATAAGTATATCGGGATCTTGACGCAGCAAATGTCGCAAACCACAAGCAAAAGATAAACCAATTTTAGGTTTCACAGCTATTTGCGCAATTTCTGCCAATTTATACTCTGGGGGATCTTCGATTGTCATGATATTAGTAAACGGCCCTGATAAATGTTGAATTACACTATATAAAGTAGTGGTTTTTCCACTTCCGGTTGGACCAGTAACTAAGAGCATGCCTTCAGGAGAAGAAATCACTTGTTTAAAAGAATTTTCTAAACTCTCAGGCATTTGCAAGCCTGCAATATCCAAAATTACATTGCGCTTATCTAAAATTCTAAGAACAACACGTTCTCCATAAATTACGGGAACAGTGCTCACGCGCATATCAATTTCTTGGCCACCTAGCTGAATTTTTATTCTTCCATCTTGGGGCAGACGATGTTCAGCAATATCCATCTTTGCCAGAACTTTAATACGCATAATCAATGAGGAGCGTAAATGCATAGGAGGAGATAAACGATCATGAAGAACCCCGTCAATACGGTAGCGTATACGTAGAGTATCTTCTAAAGGCTCAAAATGAATATCAGAAGCACGTTCTTCAATTGCTTCTTTTAAAATTAAATTTAAAAAACGTACAACAGGAACAGAATCTGTATTTTCTAAAAGATCTTCTTCTGGCGAAGGAGCTCCTACATCTGCTGCCATGGTTAGCAACATATCAGAAGCTTTTCCATCTAGGTCTGAATATATTTTTTGCAGACTATGTACTATGCTGGCTTCATCTCTAAGAATAAAAACTACAGGTTTTTGAATTAATAACTGCACTTCATCTTTTGCTATCAAAGAAGTGTCTTTAGCATGAGCCATAACTACATGATCTTCTTTCTCCTCCCAGGGCAATAGGTAGTGTTTCTTCAAAAAACCATAGGGAAGTCTAGCAAGGAGTTCCGGAGATAGCTGAGGTTTATCGTCCATCATATTCGCAGCCCTCGACTCGAGATGCGGGCAAATGAACAGCAGAAATCAACTCTAATTTTTTATGTGCTGCCTTTACAGCTTCTTCGCTCGCAAACAATGCCCGACGAAATTCATCAATTTCTCCTGGACGCGATGCTAAAACAGCTTCTTCATGTCTCTCCTGTTGTTCCATTGAGCTTTCCAGGATTTTCGGTGTGATAAATACAAACATTTCTGTTTGGCTATCTGAAGTTGCATTCATACCAAATAATTTTCCCATTCCCGGAATTTCCCCAAGGAAAGGAATGCCATCCTGAGAATCAGAAATATGTTTACAGCGTAACCCTCCAATAATGACCGTCTCACCATCAGCTATACGCACTTTATTCGTAATATTTCTTCGTGTGACGTTAGGAGTATCCCCCGGAATTTTTCCTGTGGTATCAAACGTAATGTCTGTTTCTAAAGAGATATAATTTTTTCCATCTTCCTCTCCGATATTAATGATAGGAAGCATCTTAATCATAATACCGTACTGCGCACGGTTATACTGAATTTTATCGCTATCCTTATCCGCAGCAACAGCTATGGACATCTCTTCAACGATGGCAATTTTTGCTGGTGTCTGATTCACAGTAATGACCGAAGGACTCGCATTAATACGAACATCTTCTTGAGCCATTAAAAATTGATACGCAAGATCATAACTGGGAACTACAAAGTTTCCTGTGTTTCCCTTAAATAAAAACTCTAAAATCCCCGCATTTGTCCATGATAAGGAAGTTGTCTTCTTACATACTTCCTCTCCAAGTCGTAAAAGATTGAGCCCTGATTTACGTTGATTCGAAAGTTTCCTTTCAAATAACAAGACTTCAATACGAACCATTTTCTTAGGAACATCAAGTTTCTTTAATAACATTTTGATCTTCGACAAGGCTTCTCTTTCGATAACCATGATTAATGTTCCCGTTTTCGAATCAGCAATAAAACTGCCGTATTTAACAGAACCTTCTCCCGCAGCCATTCCTTTCGAAGTATCAATGTGTATAGAAGTTTTGGCCTCTCCTCCTATAGGAGAATCTGCTACAGATACATTCTCGTCTTTACCTGAAAACACATCATGAACTTGAGATAATAGAGAGGCCAGTTCTTGAGGATCCGAATGCTTTACATTATACCAAAATACCGTCTTGTCCGTAGGATTCTCGATACTTTCTTCTAGATCTTTAATCAAATCAACTGCGCGATATACTAATGATGCTGTGCCACTTAAGAATAACGATCGCCCACGATATTGTAGAGGAACTACTTTTAACCCTCCACTATGGCTACCCTCATCACCCTCTTTAACCATATCCTCTTGAAACGCCGCCTTAAGGATAGAAATCATTTCTAAAGCATCTATTTTCGTGAGAGGAATAATGCGATATTCCTGACGAATACTATCCGACTGAACAAAATCATAAATTTTCAGTAACTCATTAATTTCCCCAACAGAACCAAAAATCCACAGCTTTCCTCCAAAAATATCTATTTGCAGCGTGTCAGTGTTCATGCATTTTTTTAAAATATGTTGATCAGCACGCACATCAATATTTTTCGAAGAAATAACATAACCAATATAAGCCGAGGACGGCAGGGTGTCTAAATCTCTCCTAGAGGAAAAAACCCCAATAACCCCACACCCTTCCTTACGGGTAATATATAACTCTTTAATCCAGGGACTAATTTGACGAACCCCAATTCCAAGTCGCGCTAACAAATGTTCTAAACACTCTTGAAACCCTTCTTTAGGAATAGCAAACCGAGAAAACGCAGAAATTTTAATCATTCCGATATCTTGGGGAACAAGATACACAACATTATCTTCACCATAATCAGCAACTAAATTATAAATAGTTGCTTCAGGATGATGCCATAAAGCATAATCTTCGGGATTATCTCCACGTTCGCGAATCTCCGCAGCCCATAAAGTTTCTAGTTCTCGAATTTGTTCTTTCACTTGTTGAAGGTGGTTTCGCAATACTTGCCATTTTTCTTCATCTTGACATCCTGCGGCGCGTAGCGCTGCCCCCTCCTCATAAAGTTCTTGCAAACGTAAATTTAATTCCTTCATATTTGCATTAAACGAAGCCAATCCAGCTATCTTATCAGAACGGCTATCCGTGCTTTCTAAAGAAGCAGCTTTCTCTGCAATAGTTAACGCAACACTAGGGAAACTCCAAAATAGTCCCCCAAATAAACCTACATAAACTAAAGGACTCCAAAATAAACGCATCTATGCTCCCCCACGACGATGTGTTCCTCCATTATTAGCCAACAATGGCTTTGCTAGAGATACTTCCTCTTTTCCTTCTGTATCTACTACACTACCCCCCTGTTTCAATGGCAAGGTAACTGTCTCAACCAAAGTTCTTTGCGCATTAAACATATGGCCTCGAAATACAAACCCCCTTACATCTTTTTCTAGCTTATCAAAAATCAACAGGGGCCCCGAAATCTGGCCTGACAAATAAGCTTCCAACTGTTCTTTTCTTACAATCTTTTCCCACCCCCCTGTTTCCGAATAGACAATCCAGTCATCAGGAGAAAGAATCAACCTCTGTCCGTGGACATGTAGAATAGGACGAGACCAAGAGCGCATACCTACAAATTCAAAATCCTTAAGAATCTCTGCTATTTCCATAGGAGAACTCGTAAACTTAGCTAAGTTAAAAGCCTGATGCGCCATACCTCCCACACTCCAAATCTCAATAAGCATGGACTTCTCATCTATTTTTTTCACTTCCAGTAAAGGTACTTGAGAACTATCTCCTTGAAACTCTCCACATGTTCTCCAAGAATTACCATCCCACAGTAAAATATCTCCTACAGAAAGATAACGACTATAATTTTCATTAGATGAAGAAATAAAATCTACGCGCTCCTTGCTTGCTATATCTGCGTAAGCAGCGCCTCCATGCATTAATAGAAACTTATCTATCCCGATACGACGTATCTTTTGCTTTACAGGGAAGCTAGCATCTACACGGATTCCCCCAATTTCCCAAGATTCTAATCCTCGAGGCGGCACTGATAAGCATAATGTTTCTCTCTCCTTGGGAGAAGTAATCATTTCTTTGTTGACTCCTAATAATCGTACCCGAATTTCTATACGATTATCCCCACTTAAGGGACGACATTCTAGCCACAAATCTGTAGGTTGACCCTTGGGACTAAAAGTGAATCCACCACCTTCATCCAAAGGAAGAGGTTGTAAATATACTTTTTCGTTAGCACAAGCTACGTAACGATCTTTCGAAGAAGCCAGTTCTAAAAGAAACTTCCCTCCAAGAGCATCGGGACGATTATTGCTCCCCAAAAAAATAACCTCTTGCCTAAGATCAGGTAAACTTTCTTTGAGAGCAGGAAAATCCAACACCCACATCCCCGAAGTAATATCTTGGGACTTCGAAAACGAAGCACGCATATTCTTGGTCTCATCATATTGCAATGAAAGACCATAGATATTCCCCACGTAGTTAGAAGAACCACACACCATCCAAAAAAAAGCTGCTATGCTTATTAGGCTATATCCGATGGAAAAAAGCTGGTGCATAATAGAAGCAAATAAAAATAAAGTTATAAGATAGCCAAATGAGAGAAAAAAAGCAATTTATACAAACTAAAATCAAAAAAGATTTAATTAAAAAAAGAATAAAACTAAAAACGATTCTTTTTTATAAGATAATAAGTTCATCAGGCACGGGGCGGTCCGTTAAACTAAAATTTTTCTTCCCGTCAATGAGCACAGTATCTTCAATACGCAGGCCGCCGATCCCGGGAAAATACACTCCAGGCTCTACAGTAACTGTCATTCCCGTTGCTAAAGAAGCGTCCGCTCCTCGAGGGGATAAAGTAGGATATTCATGGATATTCCTACCTACACCGTGGCCTACGCCGTGACAAAAATACTGTTCTAAACCAAAGTTTTTCAATACCTGTACAGCAGCGGCATGCACGTCCACACAACGCTCTCCTTCTCGACATCGCTGTAAGGCAGCTTTTTGTGCTTCAACTACAGCAGAATAACTTTCTATTAAACGAGAATCCGGACGTCCCCAGGCTACTGTTCGAGACATGTCCGAACAATAACCTTGATACAAAACGCCAATATCAATAAGGACAATATCACCTTTTCGTAAAGCACGTTCTGTAGGTATAGCGTGAGGAAATGCCGCGTTTTCTCCAAAAGCAATAATCGGAGAAAATGCGGGGCCTTCAGCACCAGCTTTTGCCCAAAATATACGCAATAGACGTACCGCTTCCTTCTCTGTGATTCCTTCTTGCAAAATGGAAAGCACATGATCATATCCTTCCGATCCCAAAATTGCAGCTTGGCGCATTTTTTCTATTTCATCAGCAGACTTATAACAACGCAATTTTTCTGCAAATAAAGTCACAGGCTCCCAGGAAAACACAGAAGACGCTTGTTGTCTTTCCACATACTTCTGATAGGAGGTATGAAGACTATCAAAACCTATAGTGCGGTATGGTGTTTTCTTAAGATACGAAATCAACGGGGTTGTTGTATCCCTATCACAAAATACTAAGGTCACCCCCTGAACATGGGCATAGGCATCTTTATCAATACGATAAATGAAAAACACAACCTCATCTCGTCCTATGAGGAGGGTCCCTGTTGTCGCCTGATCGTCAAGAAAATATGCAATGTCCTCACTTCTTTCTATAACAAATGCGTCTACAGAAAAATGAGATAATGCAGCCTGTGCTCTATGAATACGCTCTTGAAACATCATGAGTTCTCCTTAATGAAATCCTCGTCTACAACTAATCGACGCATTAACGTACCATCAAATGCCTTTTCTGGCTTTCCTATTTCCCAAAGACAAGATAACCAAGAAATATCAAATGTAGGCATTACTCTATGAAATATGGTCTGCGCTAGGGTCTCTTTAATTAAAAGTGTGATGGATGTTTTATCTACTTTCCTTTTACCCTCTGCAGCTAGACGAAGCAACCATGACTTTAATTCTTCATCACATATACATGTGGGAGCACTTTCAATAGCAAATACACTAGGACTCATTTGTGAAATTTCTATCCCCAAGTGTGTTAATTCTTGCAAATGAGAAATAAGAAAATCACTCTCTTGAGAAGTCACCTCTAAATATACGGGAAGAAAAAAGCGTTGTGTTTCATATGTACGAAACTCTTGCTGTTGCATTACGGAAAGATAAAATAAATGTTTTCTAACGGCATTTACAAAAATCGCGTGAACTCCCTCACAATCCTCTGCAAGAACAACTTTGCCTAAAGAAGCAAGAAACTTCACCGACGAAGACTCTTTCCCCCATGGTACACTCATTTGTCTCTCTTCCGTAGCAAACTCTGGAACCTCAGGTACACAAGGCATAGAGTTATCATAAGTGCCCTGTAGTTCGGGGACATGGTGCATATCTTCAACAAATCCTTGTTCTTGATCAGCAACCTGCAAGGTAGGGAGGGAGTAATCCCATACAGATCTCCCCTGTGATCTTGCTAAAACCTCTCCAATAGCTTCAAAAATAAACTCTCCTACTTCCTCTTCTTTAAGAAGACGAACTTCTACTTTCTGGGGATGCACATTGAAATCACACCAATGAGGAGGAGTATACAATTTTAAAACAAACACAGGATACCTTTGAGGAGGCAAGAGTAAGGCATAGGCTTCACTAACCTTTTTAGATATAAAAGCAGACTCCACGGGTCGATCATTAATAAAAATTCTTTGTCCTTGACGCGTGGGACGATGAAAATCCGGGAGTCCTAAAAAGCCACAGATACGTAAAGGCTGGGAATATTTATCGATATCTAAAGCAGATTGCATAAAGCTCTGGCCCATAACAAAAGTAACGCGCTCAGAAAACTCCCAATGTTTATGTACATAAAGCTCTTGTTGTTTTTCGCTAACCCAAGTCCAACCTACGCCTTCGGTAGATAAAATACGATTCTCTAAAAGCCTGCGCATTCCCACGCGATCTGCTTGAGGACTCTTCTGAAACCCCCGACGCACAGGAACATTATAAAATAGGGAATCTATGGAAACCGTCGTGCCGCGTTGTCTCGGGCTACGTTCTGTCATCACAATCTCTCCCCCATGGATAAGCGTTCGAGATCCTCTTCCTGAATCTGGACAAGAAAGGATTTCCATTTTAGAAATTGCCGCAATTGCTGAAAGTGCTTCGCCACGAAACCCAAAACTTAACAAAGAAAAAATATCTGAAAACGCAGAAATCTTTGAAGTCGCGTGACGTTGAATAGCCCAAGGGATGTCCTCAGGATCCATGCCACAACCATTATCCTTAACAATGATCTGGCCCTGCCCACTGCCTAGCGTTTCAATATCAATCTCATTAGCTCCTGCGTCTAAAGCATTCTCTACCAACTCTTTAACAACAGAAACTGCACTTTCAATGACCTCTCCAGCTGCTATTTGATTAATTGTAGTAGTATCAAGTAATTGAATACGATTCTTCGAAGTCATAATACAAGCTACCGTAGAAGGATCTTACGCACGTTGAAGTTAAAATACTGTTAAACTAATGTCAAGGAGCCTAATTTTTACTAGCCAAAGAAATAAAGCGTTAGAGATTTACGATTTAATTATCCTGATTTAAAAATAAAATAAATTAAAAATAACTTGTTTTACGAATTAATTTATTTCTAAAATTAAATTTATAAGTTTAAATAATTTTAGGAATTATATTAATGAGCAAGCCTACCTCTAATAATTCTAATAAGCCATCCGCATCATTTAATAAAAAAACTCGTAGCCGACTTGCGGAACTAGCTGCACAAAAGAAGGCGAAGGCTGACGATTTAGAACAAAAGTATCCTCTCCCTACAGAAGAAGAAGCAAAAGCCGCTCTTGCAAATATTCTAGAAGGATTAGGTAACGGACTAACTCTGCAACAAATCTTAGGTTTATCCGACATTTTGTTAGAGGAAATCTATACTATCGCCTACAACTTCTATTCCCAAGGAAAATACAATGAAGCCGTAGGGCTTTTCCAAATTCTTACCGCTTCAAAACCTCAATGCTACAAATATATTTTAGGCTTAAGCTCATGCTATCATCAACTCCAGCTTTACAATGAAGCTGCCTTTGGTTTTTTCCTTGCATTCGATGCAGAGCCTGAAAATCCTATCCCACCCTATTACATAGCAGATAGTTTAATGAAGCTAGAACAACCAGAAGAATCAAAGAACTTCTTAGACATTACTATGGACATCTGTGCAAATAAACCAGAGTATCGCATCCTTAAAGAACGCTGCAGCATTATGAAAGAGTCTCTCAAAAACATGATCAAAGCAGAAGAAAGTACGGATAAAAAGAAAAAAACCCCTGCAAAAACAAAAGCTTCCGGATCCAAAAAAAAGAAGTCTAGTGGGAAACGTTAATCTCATCAAGGTTGTGGAGAAACACTAATGAACAAAAAACATAAAAAAAATACAAAAGCAACGAAAAAAGCTGAAAACCAAGTGATCGTATTCTCACAAGAAACAGATAAACAAGAGCAGGCGATTGCAAATTTAGAGAATCTTGTTTCCTCTATCTACCAAGATTTCCCCCTAGCGCAAACTTTCTCAGGCATCCAAGACGAAAAACAGCTTACCAAAATGATATCGGCTTTAAATGGAACTTTAGATGCTTTACCTATCGATACTTTGACTCAAGGTTTATTTGATAATCCTAAGGAAGATGCAAAATTCGCGAAAGATCTCTCCACTGTATTGCATGGATTAAAAAATCTTTCTGCCACTGTTAGCAAGCATTTTCCTCATAAGAAATAATTTTTGAAAAACACTTAAAATAATTAAGGGTAATGTTACTATGTCCGTCTCTTCTTCAGGTCCAGATAACATTAACACTAAAAATATCCTATCTCAGGTGATTGCCTCCTCACCTCAAGGCGTTCCAAACCAAGATAAAATAGCTGGAAACGAAACCAAACAAATTCAGCAGCCTCGCCAAGGGAAAAATACTGAGATGGAAAGCAATTCCGCAGTTGCTGGAACTCAGGGGAAAGAAAAAGCTGGAGAAGCTCAAAGCATAGAACAACAAGGACTCGCTGCTGGCAAAGAAATGGAAGCCTCTGCAGAAGCCGCTCAGCTCAGTAAAGCGGGATTCAGCAGTGCTTTAGCTGGAGCCAATATGAAGAAAGGAACAGAGGAACTCAGTAAAGCAACAGAGACCTCTCTTTCTTCTCTTTCCTCTGTAAGTGCTTCTAGTGCCCAGCAAATTCAAGAATTAGTCTCAACCGCAACCTCAGGAAGCTCAAACCTATCTAAAACCTCTTTAGAAACTCCTGAACTTCCTAAGCCTTCCGTAACACCCAGACAAGATGTTTCTGAAATTAGCTTGGCATTAGCCAAAGCAATTTCTGCCTTAGGAGAAGCTACGGCATCCGCGCTTTCTGACTATCAAAGTACACAAGCACAAGCATCAATCATGAGCCGTATTGCACTAGAGTCCCAGGGATTAAAAATTGATTCTGAGCGCGCCGAGTACAAAAAAATGCAGGAAATGCAAAAGCAAGCGGGATCAAATAAAACTCTGGAAACTGTAAACACAGTGATGATGGCTGTTTCCATAACAATCACCGTGATTTCTGTGGTTGCTGCTTTATTCACTTGTGGTTTAGGACTTATAGGAACTGCAGCAGCTGGTGCTACAGCAGCAGCTGCTGGAATCGCAGCTGGTGCTACAGCAGGAGCCTCAGTAGCAACATCCGTGGCTACTCAGGTTACTGTCCAAGCAGTTATGCAAGCAATCAAACAAGCTGTTATTATAGCTGTAAAGCAGGCTGTTCAACAAGCTGTTAAGGCTCTTATAAAACAAAGCATAAAAAACATTATAAAAACAGTAGTCAAAACAGTTGTAAAAACACTATCCAAAAACATAGGGAAAATTTTCAAAACAGGAAAAACAGCCCTAGCAAAAGCTTATCCTAACCTTTCCAAAGTCATTAATGCCTTAGGAAGTAAAGTCGCTACAATTACCTTAGGAGCTATGGTGGCTGTACCTCAACTCGTTAAGGGCATTGGAGACATTAAACTATCGCAACTACAAACTGAACTTGCAGAAATACAAAGAACTACGGGAAAGCTCTCCGCACAAGCAGAAATGATGAATATGTTCACTCAATTCTGGCAGCAAGCAAGTAAAATTGCTTCAAAACAAGTAGACAGTGCTAGCGAAATGCAACAGCAAGCAACAAAATTAGGTGCTCAAATTGCTAAGGCATTTTCAGCAATTAGTTCCGGATTAGCATCGGCAGTGTAAAAACCATTTAAGGGGGAGTATTGGTTATGACATCAGGAGTTAGCGGAAATCAGGGTTCTGATCCTACATTAGCAGCACAACTTGCTCAACAAAGCGCTCATTTGCAAGGCAAGGATTCAAAAAATCAAGCGACAAAGCAAACAGAAGTCGCTGGTAGCTTCGAGGATTTGATCCAAGAAACACAAACCCAGGGAACAACCAAAAAAGAAGCGGCGCAAACCTCTAGATCCGAGAAATCGAAAAAATCTGAAAAGACCTCCTCCTCTTCCTCTTCTTCCTCCGTATCCAGCGCATCGAGCACAGCAACAGCCCAAGCAGTAAAAGGTCCATCATCTCTGAGCAAAGGTAATTATGAACTCCCTACATTGCCTACACCAGAAAACACAGAAGTCAATGGTGTAGTTATTAAAAAAGGCATGGGAACCTTAGCTCTTTTAGGATTAATCATGACTTTGCTCGCACAATCCAGCGCAAAGTCCTGGTCATCACAGTTCCAACAACAAAACCAAGCAATTCAAAACCAAGTTGCTATGGCTCCCATGATTGGACAGGCTATTCGCAACCAGGCAGAACACCAAGCTAGTGCCACAGAACTTCAGGCTAAACAAAGTTTAATCTCTGGTATTACGAACCTTGTTGGTTTTGCTGTCTCCGTTGGTGGAGGTATTCTTTCTGCTGCTAAAAGTTTAGGTGGATTGAAATCTGCAGCTTTTACGAAAGAAACTGCTTCAGCGGGAGCAGCAGCAGCCACCCAAGCTTCGAAAGCAGCTTCTAGTGTTGCTTCAGCAGCAACTAAAACTGCAACAGCGACAACAACAGCTTTAGGAAGCGCAGGAGGTGCAGCAGCTAAAGCCGCATCCAACCTCGTGGATGATATCGCTGCAGCTACATCAAAAGCTACAGCAGGAGCTACAAAAAGTGGAGGATTATTTGGTAAGGTCCTCAACTCTCCTGGATGGCAAGACAAACTTTCTCGAGGAATGAATGTGGTAAAAACGCAAGGAGGCCGTGCAGCCGCATTTGCTGGCCGTGCTCTCTCTGCATCCATGCAAATGGCTCAGCTCGTACATGGGCTTACAGCCGCTGTTGATGGTATCGCAGGTGGTATCATTGGAGCTGAGGTAGCTGTACAACAAAGAGCGGCGGGGATGGAAGAAGCTCGTGCAGAAGAATTAAAGCAATTGGCTTCTATACAATCTCAATATGCAGGCCAAGCTCAGAACTTACAAGAGCAATCAATGCAAAGCTTTAACTCTGCGTTACAAACACTACAAAATATCTCCGATTCGCAAACACAAACAACGCAAGCTATTTTCAACTAGACCATCTTCTTGCTAGGCCTAATGTTAATTTAGGCCTAGTTCATGTAAAGCTGCTTTACCCTATTCACAAGAGATATATCCTTGGCGGAACTCTTCTCCATAAATCATGCGGCAGCCAATAATCATAAAGGCAACAGCAAAGGGTAAAGACCTCGAAAAATTTTCTCCTAGTAGCACCCAACCATAAAATGCAGAAAATAGAGGCATAACAAGGTTACAAAATGACAGAAAGGTGGACGAATATTTTTTTAACAACTTGGCATAAAGATTATAACTAATAAGGTTGGAAAATAGTACGAGACAAAATATTGCCTGTATAAAAACTTGAAAATTACTTACAGGCATGGGTCGCCAAGTTTCTACAATCAGAGAGTGTCCTAAGGATAAAATGCCAGCAATTACCATGGCATAAGCATTAATCGCCATTACCGATAATGATGAGGATTTTTCAATTTTTCTTAATAACGTCCAGCCAAAGGACCCCAAACAAGTCGCCAATAGGACGAGTACTTCTGGCCATCCTAATTGCCAACTCCACGTAGTCTCTACTCCACCAAAAAATAAATAAAATAAATAACCCAACAAGCCCAGACTTAAGCCGCAGAATTTTTTTATAGTCACAATCTCTCGTAACTGAACATAGGAAAATAACGCGGACACAAAAGGGGAAAGCCCGTAAATAAAACATGCTTTTGCAGAAGATAGGTGTTGTAAACCTAAAAATTCACACACGTTGGTTAAATAAAATCCAACTACAGAGACAATACCCACGGGTAGATACATATTTTTAGGTAGTCGTAATGAACCCTTCTTCCAAATAACAATGCCTGTTAACACGATTCCAGCTATCAACATTCGGCTTCCTGTGACAAACATCGGAGAAGCCGCTTCCATTGCTAATTTACTAAAAGCAAATGATGAGGACCAAATAAAGGCTGTAAGAAAAATAAAGAAAACGGACATGAAAAGATGTATTATTCAGCAATAAAGCCCTCCCATTGTAAAAAAAGACAGCTTTGCCTCCAACTCAAATAATATTTTTCCTCTAACAGCTACGTATATTTTTCAGAAAACTCCCTTGCTTAGATCCCGAAAAACATTACAATAATGGACTTAGAAATCCCATAAATTGGAGAGAAAATGATCCGCGTAATTTGCAACCAAGAAACTTTTGAACTTCCTCAAGGCTCTACAGCTGCTGATTTCGCGAGCAAATTAAAAAATTCTCATTACTTTGCTGGCGTTGTCATAAATGATCGAATTAAAGATCTAACCACAACCCTAGAAGAAGGAGATAATTTAAGATTTGTCACATTTTCTGATCCCGAAGGCCGAGAAATCTTTCTACACACCTCAGCACATATTTTAGCTCAAGCTGTTCTACGACTATGGCCCAATGCATTACCAACAATTGGTCCCGTAATCGACCAAGGATTTTACTATGATTTTGCGAACTTATCCATTAGTGAAGACGATTTTGATGCTATTGAAAAAATGGCAGAGCAAATTGCACAAGAACGCCACGCAGTAGCGAGAAAAATTTTCTGTGACAAAAATGAAGCTCTAAAAAAATTTGGTCACAATCCATTTAAAGTAGAGCTAATTAAAGAACTTCCTGATGGAGAAACAATCACATCCTATTCCCAGGGGGAATTCATAGATCTCTGTCGGGGCCCCCATCTCCCCTCTACAGCTCCCGTCAAAGCTTTTAAGCTTTTACGTACATCTGCCGCCTATTGGCGCGGGGACCCGCAAAGAGATTCTTTAATACGAATTTATGGGGTAGCTTTCCCTACAGCAAAGGAACTGAAAGAACACCTATACCAACTAGAGGAAGCTAAAAAACGGGATCATCGTGTTTTAGGAGCAAAACTCGACCTCTTTTCACAACAAGAATGTTCCGCAGGCATGCCCTTTTTCCATCCCCGAGGAATGATTATTTGGGATGCCTTAATCGGGTATTGGAAGCGGCTGCATCAACTCGCTGGTTACAAGGAAATCCAAACACCACAACTCATGAATCGTAGTCTTTGGGAAGTGTCCGGTCATTGGACAAACTATAAAGAAAATATGTACACTTTGCAAATCGATGACGAAGATTACGCGATTAAGCCCATGAACTGCCCCGGGTGTATGCTATACTATAAAACCCGCTTACACAGTTATAAAGAGTTCCCATTAAGAATAGCAGAAATTGGCCATGTTCATCGTTATGAAATTTCAGGAGCTCTATCGGGGTTAATGCGTGTTCGTGCTTTTCACCAAGACGATGCTCACGTATTCCTCACTCCTGAACAGGTAGAAGAAGAAACTTTAAATATTTTAAATTTAGTTTCCGAGCTATATAAAACCTTCGGCTTAGACTATCATCTCGAGCTTTCCACAAAACCAGAGAAAGACACTATTGGGAGCGATGAACTGTGGGAATTAGCGACCTCAGCATTACAACGAGCCCTCACAAATTCAAAAACACCCTTCTTTATTAATCCAGGAGACGGTGCTTTTTATGGTCCTAAAATTGATATTCATGTAAAAGATGCAATTCAGCGCACATGGCAATGTGGAACAATTCAATTAGATATGTTCCTTCCTGAACGCTTTGCTTTAGAATATACGAATGCTCAAGGAGAAAAAAGCACTCCGATCATGCTACATCGGGCCTTATTTGGCTCTATTGAAAGATTCTTAGGTATTCTTATCGAGCATTTCAAAGGAAAATTCCCTCTGTGGTTAAGTCCTGAACATATAAGAATTATTACTGTAGCAGATCGCCATCAACCACGTGCTCATGAGCTTTTCTCTGTTTGGCAGCAGTTAGGTTTTGTTGTTACTGTGGATGACTCTAATGAATCGGTAAGTAAAAAAATCCGTAACGCTCAAAATATGCAAGTGAATTATATGGTAACTATAGGCGATAGAGAAGTTGAGGAAAAAACTCTAGCTGTACGTACTCGAGATAATCGTGTATTAAATGATATGACAGTGGAAAGATTTATAAATACATTACTTGATGAAAAGAATTCATTAAGTTTAACTCCTCTACTATAGGAACTGATTAATTTTTAAGGATGGGCATCTCTAATGAAAACTATTGCTGTCAATAGCTTTAAAGGTGGCACAGCAAAGACTTCAACAGCCTTACATTTAGGAGCTGCTTTAGCTCAATATCATCATGCTAAAGTGCTCCTAATTGATTTCGATGCTCAAGCAAACCTAACTTCAGGATTAGGTCTAGACCCTGATTGTTATGATAGTTTAGCTGTCGTGCTACAAGGAGAAAAAAATATTCATGAGGTCATTCGGCCTATTGAAAATACATTAGATCTAATTCCTGCTGACACATGGTTGGAACGTATTGAAGTTTCTGGTAATTTAGCTGCCGATCGCTATTCCCACGAAAGACTAAAGACTATTCTTTCTTCTTTAGAGGATGAGTATGACTTTGTCATTATCGATACACCTCCCTCGCTATGCTGGCTTACAGAATCTGCACTCATAGCAGCACAATATGCATTAATTTGTGCTACTCCCGAGTTTTATAGTGTTAAGGGATTGGAAAGACTCGCCTCATTTATTCAAGGTATAGCTTCCCGTCACCCTTTGAGTGTTCTGGGTGTCGCCCTATCTTTTTGGAATTACCGGGGGAAAAATAACGCAGCTTTTGCTGAACTGATTCATAAAACTTTCCCAGGCAGACTATTAAATACAAAAATTCGTAGGGATATTACCATTTCGGAAGCCGCTATTCATGGCAAACCCGTATTTACTACTGCTCCTTCAGCTAGAGCCTCTGAAGATTACTTAAATCTTACCAAAGAGTTATTGATTTTACTGAGGGACATGTAATCGATGGGAAACTTAAAAACGTTATTAGAAAGTCGCTTTAAGAAAAACCCTCGAGAAAAAATGGATACGTTAACACGTCAACGTATGGATGGCGAGCTCTCTCCCCTCTTAAGTAGGTTTTCTACGCTCAAATTATCTCCACAAGAAGAGGAAAAATTTCGTCAGCTTCTAGAAAATTATACCTGTGACAATCAGGTATCTGAAGAAGATTTCCATAATCTGTGCTGGATTTCTGCTCAAATTAAACAAATCCATCATCAGGCTGTCCTTTTGCATGGGGAACGTATAAAAAAAGTACGTGATTTATTAAAAAATTATCGTGAAGGAGCTTTTTCTTCTTGGCTATTGCTTACTTACGGTAACAGACAGACTCCTTATAATTTCCTTGTGTATTATGAACTATTTACTACTCTTCCTGAATCTTTAAAAATCGAAGCAGAAAAAATGCCACGGCAAGCAATATACACTCTAGCGGCTCGCCAAGGTCCTCAAGAAAAAAAAGAAGCCATTATTCGCAATTATCGCGGGGAAAGCAAAGGTGAGCTTTTAGATATCATTCGAAAAGAATTTCCCCTAGTAGCTACGGATCGCCGGCAAACTTGCTTAGCAAAACAAGCTTTTTCTCTACTATCTAAAGGCGTACAATTATTAAAAAAATGTCCAGAATTATCTTCCGAAGATTGTTTAGACCTGGACAAATTGATAAAAAAAATTCAAAAAATTAAAAATAGCTTCTCTTCCAACACAAAGGTATAATATATGGCAGCAAAATCCAAAGCTCTTGAACTTGAAGATAATGTTTTTCTCATTCTGGAAGGAAATTTAAAAAGAATCTTTGCTACTCCCATTGGTTACACTACATTTCGTGAATTTCAAAACGTTGTCTTTAACTGCTCTAATGGAAAACAAGAAGTGGCGAATTTCTTTTTTGAAATGCTCATTAATGGAAAATTAATCCAAGATTTACCTGCAGAGCAAAAGCAAGCATCTCAAAGTTTAATTGCTGATTTTATGATGCCCATTCGCGTTGCTAAAGACATTCATGAACGTGGAGAATTTATTAATTTCATTACTTCTGATATGCTGACCCAGCAAGAACGCTGCGTATTTTTAAATCGATTAGCACGAGTCGATGGGCAGGAATTCTTACTCATGACAGACGTACAAAATACCTGTCATTTAATTCGTCATCTATTAGCCCGTTTGATAGAAGCCCAAAAAAATCCTATAGGAGAGAAAAATCTTCAGGAAATTCAAGACGATATTGTATCCTTGAAAAACTACTTCGAAGAATTAGAAAAATCTCTTCTACAATAAATACCATATGAACAAGAAACAACGTGTGCTTACGGGTGATCGACCTACAGGTAAGTTACATTTAGGGCATTGGGTTGGATCAATAAAAAACCGTTTGGCTTTGCAAAACAATCCAAATTATGATTGTTTTTTTATCATTGCTGATCTTCATGTCTTAACAACCAAAATACGTAAGGAACAAATTGTAAATGTAGACAATCACATTTATGAAGTTCTTGTGGATTGGCTCAGTGTAGGAATTGATCCGAATAAGTCGACTATTTATTTGCAGTCTGCTATTCCCGAGATCTATGAGTTGCATTTGTTGTTTTCCATGTTAATTTCGATTAACCGCGTCATGGGAATTCCTAGTCTCAAGGAAATGGCAAAACACGCTTCTATAGAAGAGGGGGGGTTATCCTTAGGTCTCGTAGGCTACCCTGTATTACAAAGTGCAGATATTCTACTTGCGAAAGCACAAATTGTTCCTGTAGGCAAAGATAATGAAGCCCACATTGAGCTAGCAAGAGACATTGCTCGTAATTTTAATCGTTTATATGGCGAGGTTTTCCCCGAACCTACCGTTTTACAAGGAGACCTCACTTCTTTAGTGGGAATTGATGGATTAGGGAAAATGAGTAAATCCGCAAACAATGCGATTTATCTCTCTGATGAAGACCATATTATCAAAGAGAAAGTGCGTAAAATGTACACAGATCCGAATCGCATTCACGCTACGACACCAGGCCGCGTAGAAGGCAATCCCTTGTTTATCTATCATGACATTTTTAACACTAATAAAGACGAAGTCGAAGAATTTAAAACTCGTTATCGTCAAGGACGTATAAAGGATGTGGAAATCAAGGAACGCCTTGCTGAAGAGCTTATTCTCTTTTTACAGCCCATTAAAGAAAAACGTGCAGAATTATTAGCTAAACCACAAGTTTTGCATACAATCCTACAGCAAGGAACAGAAACCATGCAAAGTATAGCAAAAGCAACCATGGAAGAAGTTCATGATACCCTAGGTCTTAGCCACAAGTGGCGCTCTCGCCTATGCAAAACTCATGCCCTATGACATTTGAATTATGTGCAGCTTATGCTCCCTGTGGTGATCAACCAGAAGCTATTGCTAAGCTAACTCAAGGCATACGGGATCATGTTCCTGCTCAAGTCCTTTTAGGAGCTACAGGATCAGGGAAAACTTTCACGATTGCTAATGTAATTGCTAATGTGAACCTGCCTACTTTAGTACTAGCGCACAATAAAACATTAGCAGCGCAACTCTATCAGGAGTTTCGAGAATTTTTCCCCAGAAATGCAGTAGAATACTTCATATCGTATTACGATTACTATCAACCAGAAGCTTATATTGCTCGAAGCAATACCTATATAGAAAAAAGCCTTTTAATTAATGCGGAAATTGATAAGTTACGCTTATCAGCAACACGATCTCTTTTAGAACGTCGAGATACATTGATCGTTTCTTCCATATCCTGTATCTACGGTATTGGATCTCCAGAAAATTACGCTGCTATGACATTAACACTTACTGTAGGGGAAGACTACCCTCGAACTATGTTAACTACGCAGCTAGTAAAAATGCATTATCAAGCTTCTCTTACTGGGCAACATTCTACGTTTCGAGAACGTGGTAGTGTTCTGGATATTTTCCCTGCTTATGATAATGATCAGGCTATTCGTTTAGAGTTTATCAATGATACGCTCACCTCAATAGAATTTAGTGATCCTCTAACAATGATTCCCAAACAATCTGTGCATTCCGTAGTTGTCTATCCAGGATCTCACTACGTAACTCCTGAAGAAATTCGTGAGCAAGCTATACGCTCTATTCGTGCAGAATTAGAAGAACGCCTAGTATTTTTTCAAGACCGTCCTATAGAACAAGATCGTCTTTTCCATAGGACAACTCATGATATTGAAATGATTAAAGAAACAGGATTTTGTAAGGGAATTGAAAATTATTCTCGACATTTTACCCAACTGCCTCCTGGGGCCCCTCCTACCTGCCTTCTAGATTATTTTCCTGAGGATTTTTTATTAATCATAGATGAATCTCACCAAACCCTACCGCAGATGCGCGCTATGTATCGAGGCGATGCATCCAGAAAACAATCTTTAGTAGAATATGGATTTCGATTACCTTCAGCATATGATAACCGTCCGCTAACTTACAACGAAGCACAGAAATATTTTCGTAAGGTAATTTATGTATCTGCAACTCCAGGAGAAACGGAATTACGTGAAAGCCGAGGTCATGTTGTTGAACAAATTCTTCGCCCTACAGGCATTCCCGATCCCCTACCAGAAATCCGTCCAGCAAGAGGCCAAGTAGATGATCTCTTAGAGGAAATTCGCCAGCGCCTATCGAAGTCCCAAGAAAAAATTTTAGTCATTTCTTTAACAAAAAAACTTGCTGAAGATATTACAGCATTTCTACTCGAGTTAAATATTTCCGCTGCCTACCTACATTCAGGGATAGAAACTGCCGAACGCACACGCATTCTCACGGACTTACGTGTAGGGAATATTGATGTACTTGTAGGAGTGAACTTACTTCGTGAAGGTTTAGACCTTCCTGAAGTATCTTTAGTTGCTATTCTTGATGCTGATAAAGAGGGTTTTTTGCGTAGTACTTCATCCTTAATTCAATTTTGTGGAAGAGCTGCGAGAAATGTCCAAGGGAAAGTCATCTTCTATGCAGATCATAAAACAGCATCTATAGAACAAACACTAAAAGAAACACAACGCCGTCGTCATATACAATTAGAATACAACAAAGCACATGGTATTACTCCTAAGCCTATCATCAAGGGAATTTTTGCTAATCCTATCCCTCAAGGGAAGAAAAAGGAAACGCCAATTTCCACGGTTCCCACATCCATACCAGAGTGTGAAAAACTTATTCAGAAATATGAAACCCTTATGCACGAAGCTGCTAGAGAATTTCGCTTCGATGATGCAGCTAAATATCGAGATAAGATGAAAGCAGTTAAAGAACGTCTTCTTTATCTTTCATAAAATTCTTAGAAATCTACTTGCTTTTTACATTCTCATATCATTAAATTCCCCTTATACTCTTGCCCTGATTAATCATGAAATGGAAGCAGAGTACCGCCGGGAAATACTATCCAAACCCCTTGACAAAAGAGATAAAGCTTATGTTAGAAGTCGTTATTTCTGATATCCAAGCTCGAGAAATTTTAGATTCTCGCGGGTATCCTACTTTATATGTTAAAGTTATTACAGATTTAGGGACGTTTGGAGAAGCTTGTGTGCCTTCAGGAGCCTCTACTGGAATTAAAGAAGCTTTAGAACTTCGCGATCAACATAACATACGCTATCAAGGAAAAGGGGTTTTACAAGCAAAAAAAAATATTACCGAAATTCTTCTTCCTGCCCTCCGAGGACTAAACATCTTTGATCAAATTCTTGTAGATACAGTCATGATAGAAACCGATGGCACTCCAAATAAAGAAAAAATCGGTGCTAATGCTATTTTAGGGGTATCCCTAGCATTAGCTAAAGCAGCAGCAGCAACTTTAAATCGTCCGCTCTATCAATATATCGGAGGTTGTTTCTCTCGCATCCTTCCTTGTCCCATGATGAATCTCATTAATGGTGGCATGCATGCAAACAATGGCCTACAATTCCAAGAGTTTATGATTCGCCCTACGGGAGCCCCTTCGTTTACGGAAGCTGTACGCATGGGTGCTGATGTTTTCCATACTCTCAAAAAGCTTCTTGATGCCAAGCACCTTACTACAGGAGTGGGAGATGAAGGAGGCTTTGCTCCTCAACTACAAACCAATGCTGATGCCCTAGATCTTCTTATGCAAGCTATTGAAAAAAGCGGCTTTACTCCCGGTGAAGAGATTTCATTAGCATTAGATTGTGCCGCGTCCTCGTTCTACGACACACAAACGCATACGTATCAAGGGAAAAGCTATCAAGAACAAGTCGAGATCCTCACCCACCTCTGTGATCACTATCCTATTGATTCTATAGAAGACGGTCTTGCTGAAGAAGATTATACAGGTTGGGAGCTCCTTACCTCAACACTAGGGAATCGCATTCAAATTGTAGGAGATGATCTCTTTGTGACTAACCCTGAACTCATTGCCGAAGGGATTCATAAAGGCATAGCCAATGCCGTGTTAATCAAACCGAATCAAATCGGCACATTAACAGAAACATCTGAAGCTATACAACTTGCTCATAGCCAAGGATATGCAACGATTCTTTCTCATCGATCTGGAGAAACAGAAGATACAACTATTGCCGATCTTGCTGTGGCATTTAACACAGGACAAATTAAAACAGGATCTTTATCGCGTTCAGAACGTATTGCTAAGTACAACAGACTCATGGCAATAGAAGAAGAATTGCAAGATGCAGGATTCTTTGAAGATTCCAATCCATTTTCTAAATAAGAATGTTTTTGCCTATGATTTTCATTTTCTATATAGAAAATGAAAATCTATTTTCTGCGCTCTCTTATGAAAATATACTGAGGGAGTTCTTCAAAATTCAAATAGTAGGTGTTTGGTTAAACCAAATCCTTTATATATCAAAAAAGTAAATACACAAATAACTAGCCTACAGGACAGACAAGATTGCTTAATAATATCCTCAATCCATGTAGTTCATGTAAATGATTCCTTTTACAAAAACAATAGGTTTCCGTTTATGGTTAGCCTGTGTAGCTGCAATTATTTTCCCTCTGGGGATTAATATTGTTCTACTTAACCTTAAACAATACCGTAATACAGTATCTTCAATTACCATAGCATTTAAGGAAAATGCTGCTTTTAAAATCGATGCTCTTCAGCAAATCGTACCTTTAAATGCTGATATCCTTACCTTATTTTCTGAGATTTTAGACCTGAAAGAGGGGATTCCTACTCTCCCTAATGTTGAGCTTAGCAACAAAATGCATCAAATGTTTAGCGCAACATACAATGAAATCTCATTAATCAAAATTTTCCCAAACGGTGAGAAAATTGTCGTTGCCTCCAGTGTTCCAGAACGCCTGGGGCAAAATTACCAAGATATTCTGGATATTTCTGATAACTCCATGTTTTCAGCGACATTCAAACAGTCAACAGAAAATCATGAAGTTTTCTCAGTTATGCAGGCAAATATTGTCGATACAAATACAAATGAAATTTCGGGTATCCTCTATACCACGCATAATATAGAGGATTTTTTAAAAAATGTCTTAATAAGCACTCAACCCCTCTTCACTGTAAAAACAGCAATTGTATCCAAAAATGGGGTCATCTTAAAATCCTCAGATCCAGAATTACATTTACGCACTCTACATCCAGGAATTACTCGAAAACAATTCTGTAATATCTTTATCAATAAAGATACCTGTCCTAAGGAAATTCCCTTACAGCCAATTCACTTAACTCCCTTACCTATCGAAAAAAACTTTTTCTCATTTACAGCAAAAAAACAAGAAATCTGGGGATACTTAGCCGATATTCCCCAAATGCAACTCAGTCTCCTTTCTTACGGAATAAAAACAGATTTATTATCCGGTTTCTGGAAACGTGCTGTTATCTACTTTGCTTATTTTACCTGCGTACTATTAGGAAGCACAGTAGCTTATCTTGTCGCCAAGCGATTATCCCTGCCTATACGAAAACTCGCTACCGTGATGATTAATACTAGAAACCAGACTCCTGAACCCTACATTGATGATACCCTAGGATTTGAAATCAACCGGCTAGGCCATATTTTTAACGCTATGGTAACAAATCTTAACCAACAACAAGCCTTAGCTCAAAAAAATCACGAAATAAAAGAAAATGCGCAAAATGCTCTATATCTTGGAGAGCAAGCACAGCAGCGCCTTCTTCCCAATACACTTCCTCACTACCCACATACAGAACTAGCAAAAGCCTATATTCCAGCAATCACTGTTGGCGGAGATTTTTTTGATGTATTCATTGTTGGAGAAGGTGAAAATGCAAAATTATTCCTTATCGTTGCAGATGCCTCAGGAAAAGGAGTTTATGCTTGCGGTTATTCCTTATTCCTAAAAAATATGCTGCGTACTTTCCTATCTCACACACCATCTATTCAAGAAGCTATTGAAAAAACTGCGCAACTTTTCCATGAAACCACAGCTGAAACAGGGATGTTTGTCACTTGCTGTGTGTATAGTTACCATTATGCAACTAAAACCGTAGAATTTTATTCCTGTGGTCATAACCCCGCATGTCTCTTATCTCCTGATGGACACGTATCTATGCTTACTCACCCAGGTATTGCTCTAGGATTTCTTCCTCACATCCCTCCTGTCCCGACGAAAACATTTCATGTCGATCCAGGAGCATTTATCATTCTCTACTCCGATGGAATTACGGAAGCTCATAATCAAGCAGGGATGATGTTCGGTGAGGAACGTTTAAAAAATACTGTAAAAACTTTAGTAGGGAAAAGCGCTGAAGATGCTATGCACACATTAATGCTAGCAGTAAAAAACTTTGTAAGTAATTGCCATCAACATGATGACATTACTTTACTGATTCTTAAAATTACGGACTCATGAAACAAAATTTTACTAAACGTATTTTATTTTTTCTTTTTTTGGTGATTCCGATTCCCCTAATTCTGAACTTAATTGTTCTTTCGGTATTTTCTTTTTCAGCAGCTAAAAACACTATCATTAGTAATTTACATACACATGCAACACATTTTAACCTCGAATTTGAGAAAAAACTATCTATTCACAAAATGTTTCTCAAAAGATTGGCAAATACTTTGGCTCTAAAATCAAATACAGCAGAGGATTTTGCCCAAGCATATTATGAAGCACTTTCCATAGCAGATTCTGATTTTTCCTTATGCCTAATTCCCCTAGCAAATGAAAATATTCAAGCAAAAAATCCTTTAGATCCTTTTATTCGTTATTTAAAACACCACCCAGAAAGTAAAAAGAAACTCAGTAAAAATGCTGGTAAAGCTTGTATTCTTGCCGTCCCTTCAGAAACCCAACAAAAGCAAGATTACTACCTCGTCATTACGGAAAATATCGAAACCTGGAACTCCTCCATACATACAGGTCTGCTTGTTAGTTTTTATCCTATGCATTTTTTACAAAAAGATCTCTTTAGGTCTCTCCATCTCCAAAATGAAGATATTTGTTTGTTAAATAAATACGGAGAGGTTCTCTTTTCATCTAATCCCGAGCTATTTTCCTCTGTTTTCTCTTTAGATGTTCCCTCATTCCCCAAAATCACACCAAGATTACCAGCAATACCTATCAAAAAAGCTCCTAAATTTTTCCAAGAAAATAACCTCATTAGGGTTCAAATCAATAACACGTCTTATTTAGGCATTTTCTTAAATCACATACCGATTCAAGGCATTTATTCCTTATCTCTAGTTCCAGAATCACTTTTAATTACCAAATCGATTAAACTCCCGCTCAATGTAATTTTCTTTTATTCCTTAGCCTTCCTCTGCATGGGCTGGATATTAACAAAAATGAATAAGCGCTTAAATCACCCTATTCAAGAACTAGCAACCTGTATGGAATCCGCTTGGAGAGGCAATCATAACATCCGCTATGAGTCCTGTCCTTATGCATATGAAATTAATGAACTTGGCAATATTTTTAACTGTACTTTACTTCTTTTGCTTAACTCCAAAGAAAAAGCAGAAATAGAATACGCCTCAGGCAATAAATTACAAAAAGAACTCACTATTCTAGGTTCTTTACAACAAACATTACTCAGCCAAAAATTTCCTGATTTCCCTCAAATCTCGTTTGAATCTCATCACTTAGGGACACAAGTATCGGGACAATTCTGCGGGTGGAAAGCTACACAGGATAATCTCTTAGGAGTCTTAGGAATTGCTGAAGATGTCGGACTTCCTTCCTACCTTTACGCATTATCTGCTAGAAGTTTGTTCTTAACCTACGCTGACTTATTTTCTTCTCTAGAAAAGATCAGTACTGAAACGTATGTTTCTTTTAAGAAAGGGACTGAAGGAAGTTGCATTTCTATAACATTTCTAAAGTATTCATCCATAGAAGGTACTTTAGAATTGATGTCCGTTGGGGATACTCCTCCGCTTGTTTTCCTAAAGAAAGAAAATGCATTCTTTCAGCTCTTTCCACCAATCATACAAAAAATACATCCTAAAGATATTCTTTTATGCATTACAGGCAATCCTCAACTTGCGGACTATCTCCTGCATCTTCCAATTGAAGAGCTGCTTAAAGATTCTTTGTCTCCGATAAATTCCGACAATTTTATAGATACTCTCAAAGAATTACTGAATCAAGCGCCATCCCCAGATGGAGGAACTATCAGTTTCTTTACCTTTAATGTATCACGCTAAGTATAACCCGACAGAAAATCTAAAAATATACAAAACAAGCGAAGAATACATAAGCATTACAAAGATAAGACACCTCACTTAGTTTTAGGGAATCGTTTGCTGACAGAAACCAAGAATTCATGCTAAGAAACGGGAAAAGCTTTAACCTCTCTCTTATTTCTTATGTCACGTTTAGACTATTTTGTTTTTGATTCTCTAATTCATAAGCAAAAACCTCAGGAATTAGATAACATCTTCTGTGCTGAAGATGATGAGCTATTCCGTGCTTACCAAATAACAGCTCTACAATCTCCCCTAGCAGCTAAAAATATTACACTAGCAAGAAATACAGCACGCTACATTCTTGCAGATAACGGAGAAATCGATATAGCTAAAGTTGTTCGTGCAATTGAACATCTCACCTCATGTCTATATCCTCTGGGACCTTATCGACAAGATGAAACACAATCTCGAGAACATATTCTACACATGCTCCAAGCCATTAAACAAGAATCTGAAATTAAAGAACGGATAAAAAAACTTTTTGTCCCTTCGTATACCACAATTCAAGATCTTATACGTCATACTTTAGCTCTTGATTCAGGAAGTTCTCTGACTCCTACCCATGTACGTCAAGCCGTTCTTACCGCACTTTTTTCCTACTTACGTCAAGATGTGGGATCTTGCTTCGTTACAGCATTCGCCATAAGAATCCATCAAGAATATCCTAAGTTATTTATTAAAGATATGGATCATCTCCTATCTTCAGGGAAAATAACACGAATCGTAAATTCCAGAGAAATTTCTGTTCCTATCAATCTCTCGGGATGCATCGGAGAACTATTTAAACCCGTACGTATTTTAGATTTATATCCCGATCCTATAATGAAACTCTCTTTATCTCCGGGATTAACCCATGCCTTTCTAGCAGCAGGACTAGTGCAAACCTTAGATGATCCGCAAGTTCGCATACAACAATTACTGTCTCATGAATATCTGATGAATAAGCTACAGCATATTGATGAGACCATAACAGCAAATGAAATCATTGAAAGCACACTTTTACACCATTACCAAATCACTTCGCATGCCTTACAGTCTTTACTATATCAGGAGGGTTTGTATAGTAAACAACTAGCAGTTTTCTCTGGGGAACATACACAAAACTTATCTCAAAATCAACGCGTATATAACTATTTAACTGCTTATAATGCAGCAAAAATGGCGTTCATTCGTGATACACAAAATCCTCTATTAAAATCTTGGGAATATACGCTAGCCACTCTTGCAGACGCAAATAATTCATTCACATTAAAACACATATGCATTGCTTTGGGATGGGATTCCCAGGATCCTCAAAGTATAGCTCATGTCATTCAACAATCTGTAGAACAAGAAGTGCATGACGCTCGTAAGCTTATAGAAAAGTGCGAACAAACATATAACGAAGCTCGAGCGCAATTAGATTATATTGAAAACCGAATGAAACATCCGATAAATGCTGAGGATAATAAAATTCTTCTCATGGATCATATTCGTTTTCGCCAAGAACTCAACCAAGCGCTTCATGATTGGAATACAGCTCAAGAAAAAGCAAAAAAATTATTATCTTTGCCAAATTTTGTTTTGTCGTTTTACACCAAAGTTTTGCCTCAGTATTTCCGGAGTTCTTATGATGCTTTTATTCAAGAATTCTCTCATATGTACGATGATATTCCTGCCGGATTTCGAATTTTATTTACCCATGGGAGAAGCCATCCCCACACGTGGTCTCCTATCTATTCTCTAAAAGAATTTATCTCCTTTCTTTCTGAATTCTTTTCTTCTACTGAAGATGATCTTTTAAGTAAACATGGCATAATAGGGCTAGAAAAAGAAGCCGCCACTCTTATTAATAAGATCATTTCTCATCTACAAAAAACGACATTTCAAGAATCTGCGATTCTACGTATACTTCATGCCTACCAGCAACCTATACCTTCTTCCATTCTCAATAATTTAAATAAGATTTCTCATACGCCTTGGGTATATGTTTCCGGAGGAACTTTAGATACTTTAATTCAAGATTACTTTGAAAACACAGAAAAGGTGATGCGAATCAATAAGCATCCTGAAAATGCGCATGAATTAGCAGCTTTTTTTTCTGACGCCTTAAAAGACCTTCCATCTGCAATTAAAAATTATTTAGAAGATGGCTCTCATAATCTCTTAGCTTCGTCTCCTACTCACGTATTTTCCATAACTGCAGGGTCACCATTATTTCGCGATGCTTGGAATAACGACTGGTACAGCTATACATGGTTACGCGATATTTGGATGAAACAACAGCAAGATTTCCTCAAAGATACTCTTTTACGTGAACAGGAAATTTATACATTTATTCATCGATTTTGCGTAAAATACAACCTACAAAATGTTGCCAAAGACTTCCATAATTTCTGTTCTGATTATTCTCTCACACTTCCTGAGCTCTATGACAAAGCCTCTCGATTTTTAAAAGATGTATTTCCAGAACTTCTAATACTTACTTTATATCAAAGACGGTTAGCTCATACTCTTGTTCAAGATATCCCCTACATTTCAGAGCAACAAATCCCAGAAGTTCTTGAAAATATTTGTGGTTATTTAGGCATTTCATCTCGAATTACTTATGACAAATTTTCCAAACTCATAGAACAATTTATTCCGAAATTATCTTTATTATCCTCGGAAAATATGCGTCACTTATTGTTAGGTTTACTTATGGAAAGCTATCGCCGTATCTACTTTGAAGAGGACTTATTCCTTAGGCTGATAACAGCTATGCGTCATTACCAACTGGCTTATCCTGCTCCGTTACTTTTTGGCGATACCAATTGGGCTTATAGTTACTTTGGCTTTATCCTCCACCCAGGAACACAGGAAATTGACCTGTGGAAATTTAATTACGCAGGATTACAGGGCTATCCCTTAGAGAATAGACACGAACTCTTCGGTGTTTCTCAACCTTGGACTCTGTATGCCAATCCTATTGATTATGGTATGCCTCCCCCTCCAGGGTATCGTAGTCATATGCCTAAGGGATTCTTCTAATTTTCTGATTTCTTTTTTCTTCTGAAAATCTTGCGAAATAGAAGTTTCAATGAATATTTAGACACTTCTCTTCCCATGGCAGAAATACTTTCTGTTAACGGCAATTTTTTTGGACATACACGAACACAATTATGTGCTTGACCACACCCAGCAATACCCTGCGTATCCATAAGTGCTTGTAAGCGCTTCTCCTTATGTTTATCTCCAGGATACGCATGAAAATATCGTGCCTGAGCAATAGCTGCAGGGCCAATAAATGTATTTCGTGTACTTATTTGTGGACAAGCTTCTGTACAACACCCACATGTCATACACATAGATAATGCATACAGAAGTTTCTGTTGCTCTTGAGAAACAGGAACACCAAAAGTTTCTCCTTGAGTTTCTACAGTTACCCATCCTTGAATATGTTTTAGATTGTCAAACATCTGAGTTCTATCTACCATAAGATCCCGAATTAAAGGAAACTTAGTTAATGGAGCTAAAGTAATTTCTCGAGATCCTGTAGTTAAGATATGCTCTTTTATCAATGCTGTGCAAGCCTGTCTAGGCACGCCATTCACTAATAAAGCACATGATCCACAAACTTCTTCTAAACATCCTTGTTCCCAAACTACAGGGTCCACCGTTTCCCCAAAAACATTAACAGGATGCTTTTCAATTTCCATAAGAGCACTAATAACATTCTCCCCAGGATGTAGGGGAAGCTCAAAATTTTCCCAATATTGTTTTCCTGGAGTTCCTCGATAAATTTTTAATATAAAAGTTGTAGGAAGATCCATAATGGTTCACCTATAGGGGTAAACAAATATTCTTAGGGACATTCATCAACGTAATGTTCTCCGTTGATGATTGTGTGTAATCTCGCAGTGTAGGTTCTACATGTCGTGTATCTACAGGAGTATAAGAAACTTCAGGCTCTTCAGAAGAATACGATACTAACGTTGTTTTCAACCAATGTAGATCATCACGTCGTGGAAATTCCTCTTTATAATGGGATCCCCGAAACTCATTACGTAACAATGCTCCCTTAGTAATTGCCAAAGCAATCTCTATCATAGGCCCCATCTGACGGATAAAATGAAATGTCTTATTAGCAAATTTTGAAGAATCATGCACAGAAACTCTTTGTAAGCGTTCTCGTAATACCTTTAATTGATCCAACGTATCTTGAAGATCTTTATTATTGCGTTTTACAGTGACATGCTTCACCATCATCTTTGCCATTTCTTCGTGCAAAACAAAGATATTTTCTCCGCCATCTTGGGACAATAAACGTCTATTCTCTTCCTTCTCTTGTTGCAAAGCATCAGAAAAATCCGTTGATTGTGCGGGACAAGAACCAAATGCAGAAATAAACCGAGCACTTTCATCTCCAGCTACTAATCCCGCAAATAAACAGGAAAGCAAGGAATTTGCTCCTAAACGATTGGCTCCATGATATTGAAAATCAGATTCTCCACAATTAAAACACCCAGGAATATTCGTCATCTGACGAAAACGGCTGTCGCGATCAGGATCATCAGCTGCAGGCCAATCTACCCATGCTCCCCCCATGGAATAATGCACAGCAGGGAAAATCCTCATGGGTACATGATTTGGATCCTCTCCTGTAAATTTTCTATAGATATCTAAAACAACTTCGAGCTTACTTCGCGTCTCTAAAGGCAAGTGCGTGACATCTAAAAACACCTCCATACGCCCATCAATGCCTAATCCAGCTTCACATACCTGTAAAATAGCTCGTGCTCCAACGTCACGACTTACTAAATTTCCATAAACAGGATACATCTCTTCTAAAAAATACCAGGGTTCTCCTGTTTTTCCACAGGGGCGCTGTGAACCATCAGGGAAAGTAATCGTTTTTGAAGCATCTCCAGGAACCCAAACACGCCCCCCCTCGCCTCGTACAGACTCAGATATTAATCTAAGCTTATCAATACCTGGAATGGCCGTAGGGTGAATCTGAATAAATTCTGGGTTGGCATACGTCATGCCCTGCATAAATAAGCGTCCATTGGCTGCTCCTGTACAAAATGTAGAATTGGTCGACATTTTAAAAATCACTCCAGGACCACCAGTAGCAAAAATAACGGCATCTCCTTGTAAAGCTTCTAATCGCTGGTTAAACAAATTCATCATAATGATTCCACAAGCTCTTCCTGAACCATTGATTACCAACCGTATAAATTCATGATTTTCATATTTAATAATTTTTCCCAGATGTTCACGACGACGGACTTGTTCATCTAAAGTGTACATTAATTGCTGACCTGTAGAAGCGCCACAAAATACTGTACGATGGTATAAAGTACCTCCAAAACGTCGTACATCTAAAGAACCCTGAGCTGTACGATTAAAAGGACAACCAAAATTATCCAGCATACGAATAATTCTTGGTGCAGCTAAGCACATTTCTAAAACAGGAGGTTGGTCTGCAAGGAAATCCCCTCCTTTAATTGTGTCATAAGCATGAATATAAGGAGAGTCTTCTTCTTCAGAATGAAGATTTAAAGCTGCATTAATCCCCCCCTGAGCACAGACAGAATGTGATCGTTTTACTTTTGTTAACGACACTAAATGAACACAAATCCCATGATCTGCTAATTTCATAGCAGCCGATAATCCTGCTAATCCTCCTCCAACTATAATAATACGTCTTTCCATACCCTACGCCATGTTATATATATTCCAAATCGTACTCACGCCCATAGCAGAAACAATAACCATGGCACAATAACATACATTACGCAAACCTGTCTGTAACCGTGTAGGAAGAACTATTCCCCAACGAGAGATAAACGTCCACAACCCATTAAATCCATGAAACGCAGCAGCAAGGACAAGTACTGTATAAAAAACAGCTACCCACAACGATCCTAAAGCATTTCGCACCACATACAGGAAAGCTGTGCCTATACTAGGTGTAAGAAGATACGGATGTGTTGATAAACGTGAAACTTGACTACCTTCAAAATCACTAATATCCAAACGCAATGTATGTTTTTGAGGATCAGAAAAATTTACTGTAAACATTCCATGGGTTCCTCGCACTATAGCAGAATACCTCTCAGGATGGATCTTCACGCCATAATAAGTCTGCCCATGCAATTCTACATAAACGGGATAACAGACAAAACGAAACTGCACAACATGAAAGATCAATCCAAAAAGTAAAATCCATGCTGTTCTCCTTTGCCAAGTATACGCAATATTCCTAGCGTATAGTAACGCAGGCTTACTTCCCCGGGAAATACCTGCATTAGGACATGCTTGGAAAAGATATGGAATGCCAAGGATTGCATGACATAGAAAAGGCAAAGCTAAACACACGATTTCTATAGCTTTCAAACCAGGAATGCGGTGAAAACTACTTACTAATTGAACAAAACCCGAGCCCTCAAGAAAATAAGAAGAAGCCAACATATTAGTAAAAATATGTTCACAAAGAAATAATGTGAAGACTATCCCAGATAAAGAATGCACACAACGCAACACAAAGCGAGCATAGCTTCGTGGTTTCTGAGCAATTGCAGAATGAATTTCCTTATTCCCACGCATCGTAAGCTGCGACTCCAAAAGATCTTTGCCAGAACCATAGAAGCTTATATAAAATTATGGAAAGTAATTTTATAAAAAATACTTAATTTTTGGTTTTATGAAGAAAACGTAGGATATTTGTATAAGCGATATCTTTAAGATCCTTTATGCTTATACCGTAAATTGTTGCAATGGTTTCTATCGTGTGTATTATATAAGCGGGTTCATTTTTCTTACCTCGCCAAGGAGTTGGAGCAAGAAAAGGAGCATCTGTTTCTATGAGCAAATGATCTAGGGGAATTTCAGCAACGAGATCTCGTAAATCCTGGGCATTCTTAAAAGTAACAATGCCACTGATAGATATAAACCACCCACGAGAAAGTAGTTCCTTAGCTTCATCTAGCGTTCCAGTAAAACAATGTAACATTCCCGGACAAGAGCGAGAATCATGGTGATAGTATTGATCTAATATAGAGAAAAAGTCAGAGAAGGCAGCACGACAATGAATAACAAGAGGTAAAGCACACTCCAATGCTAAAGATAAATACCGACAAAGAACTTCCTTTTGTCTTTCTCTAGTTATCTCAGTATCCGCAAAATAATAATCTAACCCGACTTCTCCAATAGCAGATAATTTCCCTGTATGAGCCACGTCACGAAAATAGCGAAAATCATCTTCTATAACGTTCTGAGCATCCTGGGGAGGAGTTCCTGCAACATGACAAAAACGCATGTATGAGAACCTCTCTGCATAAGCAAATGATGTATCAAGCTCGTTTTTGGTTGTCGTTACATTCACCACAAGGGATACTCCCGAATCCCTAGCTCGAGCCATCACATCATCCACATCTTCACAAAAAGCGGCGTCTGAAAGATGCACATGGGCATCAGCTAAACTCATCCTCCCCCCTCAGGTTAGGAATATACACTATACGATCTTGCACCTATTTGCAACACCTTCAGAACTCAGAGAAAACGATTCCTGAAGAGACACGTGCTCAAGCTATACAGTAAATCAGAATAATGATTTCCCTGTGAACTTCTTACCGTTGCGAAAAGAACATATTTTCAATAACAGTTTGCGTTAATTTCTCAGGAAGCACGATGGGTTCCTTCTGATTCGGAGGATAATACACATAGGAAGGAACGCTAGCTCGCCCTAAACGAGCAAGTTCTTCAGTAATTCCAGGATCTTGACGTGTCCAGTCAGCTTCTAGAGTGACTACACCGTGCTGCTTAAATATTTCCTGTACCGTATGTGCATATAACACATGCTTATTCATTTGACACGTTAAGCACCACTTAGCAGTAAAGTTCACGAACACTGGATGACCTTCCTTACGCAATGCTGCAAGTTTCGCAGAGGAAAATGGTTGCCACGTTTCGCTTTCTGCAGGATTGTGCATTTCTACAAAATAGCGAGAAGCAACAAAACTTAAGGATAGCGCCCCCAAAATGCATCCGAAAAATACTGTGGAAGCTACAGCCCTCATTCTCCTAGGAGATACAGGAGTTCCCCATTTCCCTTGAATCCATGCGCCAAGTCCGGACAACCATAAACCCGATAATAAAATAATCAACGCTGTTGTACTTGTCTCTGAACCAAAAATCCATGCTAGCCACGTTACCGTTCCCAGAAGCATAAAACCTGTAAGCTGTTTGAATGCACTCATCCAACCTCCAGGTTTAGGAAGTAGGGAAAGCATCTTGGGGAAAATCGCAAATATTAGGTAAGGAAGAGCCATTCCTAAACCAATAGCAGTAAATATAAGTAACTGACTTGCAAATGTTAACGACATAACCAACCCTAATACCGAACCTAAGAATGGTCCCGTACAAGGCGTTGTCACCAACGTAGCGAGGATACCGTTACATAGAGAACTTATAGCTGTATTCCTTGGGGTTCCCATCTCTGCGGATTGCAATTTGCTCCCTAAATTTGTAAACATGGCTCCTACTTCAAATAAACCGAGAGAACTCAAAGCAAAAAGGAAAAAGATAATCATTAAAGTTGCAACAAACATGGGCTCTTGTAACTGGAATCCCCAACCAATATTATGCCCTAGCATTTTTAAAAAAACCGCAACTCCAGCTAATGCCCAAAAACATCCCACAACACCTAGGGTAAAACATAGCCCGTTCCTAATGACTGAAGAACGTTGTTCCCCAGCAGACTTAATTAATCCGTAGACTTTAAGAGTAATCAGAGGTAGCACACAGGGCATGATGTTTAATAAAAGACCTCCGAAAAATGCCATAACTAAAATAGTTGCATAACCTAGAATGCCTGAACTTGGTGTTACTGGATCGCCCGCAATATGACCACGAATAATAAAAGATTCCAATTGCCTTCCTAAGCGATCTGTGAGTAACAAGACACCTTCTAATTCTTGGTTACTTTGAATATGATCTCGTGTCTTTACACTTAACTTCCATTGTGTTTGTGTACCAACTTTTATAGCTTCTTCTTCAGAACAAGCAAAAATTCTATCTGCTTTTTCAGATATAAACCATGCCTTCTCTGCCTCACTAGACACGGGGATATTAACGATGATCTTCCCGTCAGAACTCTTCTCCAATACTACCTGCTGCCCCTCTGCTAAAACACGAGGACGCAGCTGCAAGGTTCTGGCAAAATCTCGTGCATCATCAGGATGGATGACTTCGTTACCCTCTCCATAGGGAAGAGACAATTTTAAATCTGCTTTACCAGGAACGCAGCTATCACTACATGCTAACCATTCTACATGAGCCTGTATGTCCGCACCTTCTCCCTCAACATTTGCAGGAGAACTTATATCTGCAACAATCAACGCAGTACTGTCATAACCGAAATAGGTTGTACCCTCTTCCTCAAAAACCTGAGGTGCGGGCCAATGTTCCTCGTTAACAACAAATCCTTCGGGTAAATTCCAACAAATCTTTAACGGGCTACCCACTTCCCCAGGGTTTTTCCAATAAATATGGCTACCTTCGGGTCCAGCAATTCGTATCCCCACACGGAATTGTCCACCTCGAGGGATATGAGAATCTGCAGAAATTAAACTGGCTCCTAATTCTTCCTTGCCTTTTTCTTGAGCATATAAAGTTCTCATAGACATAGGTAACAAGAAGCATGCTGTTGCTAGGATAGTTTGAAAATACCTTTTGATTTTATTCAAATTAACCCCACTTAATTCTAAATCAGGCATTTAATTATACTACATAATACTTATTTTTTTTTATTTCTCTGAGAAACCCTCTTGGCTCTATACTTAAATTTTGCTAGGATCGTCTTTAGTTCACCCACCAATGTAAAGAACTTTATCATCTATGCTACAGAGTACTCATAATCCCATTATCCAGGCCTTTCAGGAAGCGGATCTTTTTGGTAAAGGGATATTTTTCAGCCTATTGCTCCTTTCTTTATGTACCTGGACAGTACTACACCAGAAGCTTGTCATTCAAAAAAAATTTTTAAAATCAGGAAAATCTCTTAAAGATTTCTTAATAAAAAACCGTCACGCCCCCTTATCCTTAGAAATTCACCCCGAACTTAATCCTTTTGCTGATCTTTACTTCACAATTAAACGAGGAACTTTAGAACTCTTAGATAAAAATCGCCAACAAGCTCCGGATCAAGGCCCCCTATTATTCACTGAAGATATCCAATCTTTAGAAACGTTACTGGGGGCTGTTATGCCAAAATATCGTGCGCTTGTGCATGAAAATAACTTCATTCCCATAACAACAATAAGTCTTGCCCCCTTCTTAGGTCTTTTAGGAACCGTTTGGGGGATTTTATTAGCTTTTTCCCACATTCATTCAGGTCAAGTACAGAATACAGCCATGATGGAAGGATTAGCCACAGCTCTAGGCACAACAATTGTCGGATTATTTGTAGCCATCCCCTCTCTTATCGGATTTAATTACCTTAAAGCCCACTCTTCCCGATTAATTTTAGAAATCGAACAAACCGCATATTTATTATTAAATTCCATAGAAGTAAAATACCGCCAAACAAAACTATGAAGTATATTAGCATCGAAGATACCGAAGAAGAATCTAGTGTAAACCTTACGCCACTCATTGACATTGTCTTTGTTATTCTCATGGCCTTTATGATTACTATGCCTTTACTGCGGTTAGATTCGATTGCTCTAGCTCCAGGGACACAAAAACATGAAATATTCGAGAAAAAGGAGGAGTTACCAACCACAATTAAAGTATTTGCAGACTGTACGATTACATTAAACGATCAGGTACTTGCTTTAGGAGAACTGAAAGCACAACTCACACGTTTATATCAACAAAATCCGCACAGAATCCCTTTGCTCCTACAAGATGGAAACACTCCGTTTAAAGTATATCAAGAAGTCAAGGCCACTGTAGAGTCTGCAGGATTCCCTGAACTTCACATAGCTTTAAAAAGCTAGTTATGCGTATATTCTTCCCTTATGTGTTCTTTGCAGCTTTAATTCACGGAGTTTGCATCGCTCTTTTACTTTGTTCCCCAGAGAAAAAAAACCGTCCAAAACTCAAGCCTTTTAAAGAAAAACTTGTCTTTCTTCATGAATCTCCAGCAGACCAACCTGAAGTATCCCCTAAAACCCACCAAGTCCGCAAAATACCTGCTACTCCGCTTTCCCGTTCGGACAAACAACCCGAGATACCTACAACAAGCAAAGCAATTCCTCATCAGCCGCAAGAAAAACCTATAGACAAACCCCAGCCTAAAGAAGCTCCAAAAACAACTAAGCATATCCCTGCTCAAAACACTAAACTTAAAACTATCTCAGATCTTACAAAAAAACTTTCCGATCACCTGGAAGTTAGCACATCGCATCTAACTCTTGCTTTGCCAAAACAACAGGAAATCCCTTCATCAGAATCTACATTAGCAGAAACACAAGAAGAACTCAGCCAACTCCTCCGTCAATATATTGTCCTACCTATCTCTAAAGAAATACGTCTTAAACTCATACTGACTCCTCAAGGAAAAGTCTATGAATGCACAATTCTATCGCCAATTAGTGAAGCAGAAAAACAGTTTATTCTTACACATATACGAGAAATTCCTTTTACAAAATTCCTAGACAAATACAAAATCTCGAAAAATATCACTTTTCATATTAAGCTTCTAAGTAATGAGTCTTAACCAATAGGAAGTGGAGATGTTACTCCGTGTCCTGACTAGTATATTTCTTATTTTTCAATGGGCACCCTATCTAGATGCGAGAGATTTAGAAGTTATCGTACGCTCAGAAACCACGGTATTTCCTGTTCATGTGGAACTACGTATCCACTCCCAGGACGTAAAACAGCAAAAATACCTACATACACTTGGAAATATATTCCTTAATGATTTATCTCTTGGAGATCGCCTACACCCCGTGTTTGTGAAACCAGGCACAGCATCAACCCCCATGCGCATTGCTATACTAGAGCACTATCCTGAACTCATCTTTAGCTTAGCAAAAGCTAATCACGAATACCAGCCTATCTATTCCATTATCCTGACGGAAGACACAAAGAAAAATCAGCAAAAAATTCATGAAGCTGCAGATAAGTTACACTATGTGTTAACAAATATTCCAGGAATCAGCTCAGGGAAAATTGTCTTTTCTTTATGTAAATCTACGCAAAATCAAGAGTTAAAACAAGGAGAACTCTGGTCTGTAGATTATAATGGAGAAAACTTAGAACCCTTGACACAAGAGAATTCTTTATCTGTCACACCGCATTGGACAAATGTTGGGGAAAACTCTACGTACTTCTATGTATCATATAAATTGGGAGTTCCTAAAATCTTTCTCGGTTCTTTAGAAAGTTCCTCGGGGAAAAAAATTCTCAATCTTCAGGGGAACCAGTTTATGCCTACGTTTTCCCCTAAAAAAAAGCTGCTTGCTTTTATCTCTGATAGCTGTGGAAACCCCGATTTGTTCTTACAATCCTTTTCCCTAGTACAAGGAGCCATGGGGAAACCTCGGCGCATACTCAATGAAACCTATGGAACGCAAGGAAACCCATCGTTTAGCCCTGACGGTTCTAAGATTGTTTTCGTTTCTAATAAAGATGGTAGGCCTCGGTTGTATGTTCTTCAAATCGAACCTGAAATCCAAACACCAAGACTTTTAACAAAAAAATATAGAAATAGCAGTTGCCCTGCATGGTCTCCAGATGGTACAAAAATAGCTTTTTGCTCTGTAATTAAAGGTGTCCGTCAAATTTGTATTTATGACCTCTCTACAGGAAAAGATACTCAACTCACTACTACTCCCATACACAAGGAAAGTCCCTCATGGGCTGCGGATAGTCAACACCTCGTTTATAGCGCAGGAAATGCAGGAGAATCAGAAATTTATTTATTAAGTCTGATTACTCAAAAAACTAAGAAAATAGCTATAGGGCCAGGAGAAAAACGTTTCCCTTCTTGGGGGAGCCCTAAAATAACTAAATAAAGAGAACTGTATGAAACAACAATATTTACGCTTTTGCATTTGGCTACTGGCCCTCTTTTCTTTATCTTCATGTTGCTATCCTTGCGGTGACTTCGATGTTGTCTGTCAAACTTGCCAGAATTCTAAAAAGAAAAAACAACACGCATGCGCGTTTGTTCCTCTATACTCAGATGATGAAATCAACCAAAATCTTGTAAATACTTACGATTCAAAAGCAGAACAATTATATAAAACTAGTAGTAGTACAGTAGCATTTCGCAATATTACCTTTGCAACGGACAGCTACACCATTAAAGGTGAAGAAAATTTAGCTATTCTATCTAGTCTTGTTCGTCACATGCAAAAATCTCCAAAAATAACCTTATACATCGAAGGTCATACAGATGAACGTGGAGCTGCATCGTATAACCTTGCTCTAGGAGCTCGAAGAGCTAATGCTGTTAAACAACACTTAATCAAACAAGGCATCTCTCCCGAACGCCTATTTACCATTTCTTATGGAAAGGAGCGCCCCATCTGTCTTTCGCATGATGAGCTCGCTTGGCAACAAAATCGTCGTACGGAATTTAAAGTGCATGGACGTTAATAAAATTAGTTCTTTATTCCTAGGAGTATTCTTTGCCATCCTAGGGACCACTCCTGGATGTGCAGCAGGGAAAAGTCCTTCTTTGCAAACTCTTCTCGCTGAAATTGAAGATACTTCTGCTAAATTGCTATGTTATGAATCTGAAATGCAAATTTTGGTAGAGCGTTTGGATGAACAAGATTCTAAAATTCAACAGCTGGAGTCGATACAACCCGAAGTAATTGCGCGTAAAATTAAACAATTAGAAACAGAACAGAAAACATTAGCAAAAACTCTTAGCATATTGACAACATCAGTAAAAGACATCCAATCTGCTTTACAACAAAAACTTGAAGTCATTCAAAAAGACTATAAAACTCTTTCTCAAGATATCCGTCTTTTACGGCAATCCCTGCTTGCTCTTGTCGATGGTTCTTCCGAAACCTATCCTGATTTTTCTGAAGCTATTCCCTCTCATATTCATATCGTACAACCCGGAGAAAACCTAGGAAAGATAGCCACGAAATACAAAATATCTGTTGAAGAATTAAAAAAACTTAATAAATTATCTTCTGATGTTATTTATGTTAATCAAAGGCTCTGTTTACCAAAGAATAAGAAATAATTTTGTTTTTTTGTCTTTTCAGAGTTATTCTCTCTGATAGATAATAAACAATATCTTTTGTAGGATTAGGAATAAAGGCCGCTATATCCACAACTCAATGAAATCAACAATAGCTTTATTTGGTGAAGCAGAAAAGGGCAGTTATGACGTTGCTTATTTATGTCGTAGTACGGCAGATCTTTATGATCATTTAGGCAGCGATCCCACAACAACAAAATCGGGGATATCCCTTGCTATACAAGCTTTAATGTATAACTACAATGTATTATACTTCCGTGTAAAAGAAGAGGGTTATTGCGTAGATAGTTATTTTTTCGGACTCCATTTTTTAAATACACAAACCACACTGAAAAACATTATTGCTATGGGACTTCCTGGAGTAGGAGACCAACACCTCATTGAAGCCTCTAAATCTTTGTGCGAAAAATATAAAAGCCTTCTTTTATTGTTTGAACAAGACTTGTATGACTTATTAACATTTAATAAGTTATTTTAATCTATCGTCCCAAAATACTCTTTCAATCCTTCTTCATTGGGAGCCATTGCTCTTTGTCCCTGCTGCCAATTCGCAGGACAAACTAAACCATGATTTTCAAAGAAAATAAGAGCATCCAAAACCCGTATTTCCTCATCTATAGAACGACCTAAAAATAAATCATTGATAACCAAATGTCGGATAATTCCTTCTTTATCAATTAGAAAGCATCCCCGAAAAGATAATCCCGATACACTATCTAAAACACCATAAAGTCGGGAAAGCTCGCCACCGACATCAGAAAGTAGTGGATAGGTGATTCCTCGAACACCCCCGACTTTTTTATCCGTATTCAGCCAACGCTGGTGAGTATCTATATCATCTACAGAACAACCTAAAACCTCAGCACCTCGACTATGAAATTCTGCTAAAGCAGTTTGAAAGGCGTGAAGTTCTGTAGGACACACATAAGTAAAATCCTTAGGATAAAAGAAAAGTACCACGTATTTACCACGATAATCAGCCAATGAAATTGTTTGTACTTCACCGTTAACTACGGCATGGGCAGTAAAATCCGGAGCAGACTTTCCAATCAACAATGATTCCATGATTATCCTAAATCTTATTATTTATAATTTATGCAGTCGCACCAGAGAGGATTTGAACCTCTGACCACCTGGTTCGTAGCCAGGTACTCTATCCACTGAGCTACTGGTGCATAGCAAATACAATGATGAAAAGTTTAGTCAAGATGCGGCAAATGATCAAGTCTTTCTCCTTCTCTTTGAAAAAAACCTTCAAAATCAAAAAGATAGTATAACACAGATCTACTCTTCTCTCTGGGCAGAAGTATCTCCAAGAGACCCGTCTTGAACTTCACCGGAAGAGTCTACAATAAATAATGAACTTGTCAAAAGTAAACATGCTATAGAAATAGAGTATTTCAAAACAAATTTCACCACAGAAAAAGCATCGCATATTCCAGAAGAAATAACATTTTCTACCGCATGCGTCATCCCGTTATAGCCAAAACAAGGGTCCGGATGCTCTATTAAAGTATCTAAAAGTGTCGTTGGAAGTTTCCCACAATTTGTGATCATAGCTGTGAAAGGAGCTCTCATGGATTGTATCAGACATGTATAACCATAAGCGACTCCCGGGGATATCTTCTCAGGAACTTGGATACGCTCAGCAGCTCGAAATAAAGCAACACCACCTCCGGGAAGATAGCCTTCGCGGCATGCTGCCTTTACTGCTTGCAAAGCATGAATCAAGTGTATTTTTTTTTCTTTAAATTCATCTTCTGTTGTAGAACCTAAAGAAACTCGTATTTTTTTCCCACTCAATCGCGATAAGCGTTTTTCTAAAATCACACGCTCTTCTTTTGAAGGATTGCTTTGTATTTGTTGATGCACATGAGCAATATGCTCTGCAATAATCGTGCTCTCTCCCAAACCATGGAAAAAAGCTGTTTTCTTTTCAGAAATAATTACTTTCTCTACCTTCCCGAGAACAGTTATATCCGCAGTACTTAAAGACATTCCTAAAAAACTATCAATAAGAGTTGCTCCCGTAACAACAGTAATGTCCTCCAAAATTTGCTTACACATCTCTCCCTGTTCCGGGATGGTTATAGCACACAAAGGAAAAGAACCTTTAAGTTTATTTACAATTAAAACTGATAGCAATTGGGGATCAATATTTGCAGCAACAATAATTAAAGGAAGTTTTTTTTCTTGAGCAACCTTCTCTAAAAAACAAATAAAATCCTGATTTGCATAAGAAAGAGTCTGATTACATAAAAGCACGTAAGCATCTTCATAAATAACTTCCATGGTTTCAGGATGAGTAACAAAATAGGAAGATAGGTACCCTGAATGTAATCCCAAAGAAACACATGTATGTATCGTAGTTTGAAGTGTCGGGCTTTTTTCTATAAAATATTCTCCCTCTATCCCTATGTTCGCAATAACATCAGCAGCTAGCTGCCCTAACATTGGATCATTATTTGCTGCCGTAGTTGCGACAGAAACAACATCTTTAGACGTCTGTACAGGAAGTGCGAGCTTTGTTAATTCTTCTAAGATTTTATCTCCAGCAAGAACGATGCCTTGCTTGATTTCTAAAGGGTCTAAACCACGAGCAATACCCTGCAAACCTAAAGCAAATAAAGATTCTGTTAAAACAATTGCTGTTGTTGATCCATCACCTACATGCATATCTGTCTGTAGAGCAACTTCTCTAGCAAGTTTCAAGCCCATATTTTCAAATGCATCAGACAACTGGAGTTCCTTAGCTATTGAAGCCCCGTGTTTCGTAATGTAGGGATGTGAACGTTCTTTTTTGATGACAACATGAGCACCTTGAGGACCTAAAGTAGTTACCGTAGCATTCGCTAAGGCCCTCACACCGCGATACAATGCACTTAGTCCATCTAAATGACTTTTAAATACTCTAGACACGATACCTCTACAGGGAGTCGACTACCCTGTGAAGCCATCTTATAGAAAATAAGAAAAATTCCTGTCAAACGTGCAAGTATAACATTATTCCTCTCCATATTCAGGAAGTAAAAACGGTTTACGAACAATACGAAACTTTTGTCTCCCTTCTAAGCATAATTGCTTTAATGGCCAAAGAACATACTGATCATTGCAACAGATTTGCATAAATTTTTCTTCTCCTAGATAACGAGAAATTGCTTCATAGCGTTGAGGAAGTTTCTTGACTGCCTTCAAAGCCATGCGTACTTGTTCCGGATATAAGGCTTTTAATATGCTTAAAATAGTACATTGGGTCTCCATAGGCAAAAATTGCTCTGGATTTTCTAACAACAGTAAAACTCCTGAGCAACACTCCATTTTATACTTTCCAAAAAAGGGCTCATAATAAAAGGGATAAAAAGAAATTCCAGGTAATTGCGCTTCATTGAGCTTTTGAGCAACTAACTTTCCATCCATCCAAGGTGCACCAATCAATCGGAACGGCAAAGTATAGCCTATGCCTATGCTTGTTATAGACAACGCCCCTATTACTCCTGTAGTAGCATAAAAAAATGTTGTTTCTGCATCTGGAATCTGTGGGCTCGTGGGAATCCAACGCAATCCGGTTTGAGCAAAGGTCATGGAACGCTTCCACCCTTGCATAGGAACCACGCGAACATCTGCATGAGAAGCATATTTCGCTTTATAGAACAAAGCAAGTTCTCCAGGAGTCATACCATAACAGTAAGGAATCTCTGGATTACCCACTGAGTAAGAAAGAGGCATAGGTCCATCAATTACCTTCCCTCCCATGGGATTAGGACGATCCAAGATAATTAACGTCTTCTTATACTTTTCTGCAGTACAGACCAGTTGCAATAACGTGAGAATAAATGTATAGGAACGCACTCCTATATCTTGTACATCGTAGACAAGAACATCGCTATCGTGAACAACATCTTCAGGAATTTCTTTTAATCCATATAAGGATACCGTACGCAAGCCAGGATCTTCTGGAACAACCCCTGGAGAGCCTGCAGGAGATGCGCCATAATAGCCGTGTTCTAAAGTACCAAGAACACATAAAGAACATCGATCTTTATTTTCTTGGAAAATAGTCAATGCATCTTTTCCTTCACGGTTAATCGCAGCATGATGAGAAACTAATGTAATCGTCTTTCCCTGTAACCAAGATAGATAAACCTCTTCTTCAAAAACACGATCTAAGCCGACTAAAACCTGAGAAAATCCCCAAGAGGGGAAAATTAAGGTAAATAACAAACATACTCTAGTTATTTTCATAGGATTCTGCGTAACTATCTACCACAATTTTACTCATCCATAAGAATAGAAGCTTTTCCAAAAAAAAATCTTCAAATACCCATGTTAATTACACTAGGAATGCAACTATTTTGATAATTATGTATACTAAAAAAATTTATATTGATTGAATTATGTATATAATTTCATAAAACAATGTCATTTTCCCCTTGCATAGGAGAAATCCATGAAAATAGTCATCGCCAGTTCTCACGGTTATAAAATAAGAGAAACTAAGGCTTTTTTAAAACACATAGGAGATTTTGATATTTTTTCATTAACGGATTTCCCTGACTACTGCGCTCCCAAAGAAACAGGATCGTTTCCCGAAGAAAATGCCCTAGCCAAAGGTCTCCACGCTGCACAAGAATTGCACTCGTGGGTTATTGCTGACGATACCATGCTTATGGTTCCCGCTCTCCATGGGTTACCAGGAAAACTTTCAGCCACATTCGCTGGAGAAAATGCTACAGATAAAGACCACTGTAAACATCTGTTAAAACAAATGCAGCATTTAGAAAGTATTGTTGATCGCTCAGCTTATTTTGAATGCTGTATTGTTTTAGCATCTCCCCAAGGGCAATTTTTTAAAGCTCGAGGAATTTGTGAAGGCTACATTAGCCACCAAGAAAAAGGTTCTTCAGGATTTGGCTATGATTCTTTATTTCTAAAATATGATTATAAACACACATTTGCTGAACTATCTGAAGAAGTAAAAAATCAAGTTTCTCATAGAGCCAAGGCTTTACAAAAACTTACTCCTTATTTGCAAAATTTACTTGAATCTTCCTTAGTCTTTAGGAGTTAAATTTTGTAATGAATGTTCTAAACAACCACGAATTTCTCGCATTTCAGCCAGTAAAGCTTCAGCACGCAAAAAATCAGCTTCAAGACGTGCTGCTTCTGGCATGCCTTCGTTTTTTTGCAGTTTTTGTGTAGCTGTAGGCATTTCCAAACTTACTGTTGACTTCGCTGTCAATCTATGAGTCTTACTAAAAGATACTGTTTGAATACCTTCATTCATGGGAGCTTCCAGTTAATCATAGGTTTATTTAGCTTTTTAAGCAGGTAATTAATTTTTGAAAAGTGCGAACACCCAAAAAAACCACGATGTGCCGATAAAGGAGAAGGATGAGGAGCAGCTAAAATGGCATGTTTATGAGAAGAGCGAAACAATAAATTGCATTTTTTCCTTGCTGCACTTCCCCATAAAACAAAAATAATATGCGATCGATTTTCAATAAGCTTCGTAATAATGGCATCTGTAAAATATTCCCATCCCCGGCCTGCATGAGAAAAAGGAGATCCCGCACGAACAGTTAATACAGTATTTAATAATAAAACTCCTTGGTCTGCCCAAGACTGTAAACAACCTGTAGTATTTTCAATCCCTAAATCGGTATGTAATTCACGGAAAATATTGACGAGCGAAGGAGGAAGACGTACTCCTGTAGGGACGCTAAAACTGAGTCCATGCGCCTGTCCTTCTCCAGGGTAGGGATCTTGCCCAAGAATCACAATGCGTACTGAGTCAAATGGTGTACTTTTTAAGGCTGCAAAAATATTTTCTTTAGCTGGGTATATAGTAGTTTGAGAATATTCTGATAGTAAAAATTCTTTAAGCTGATACATATAAGGTTGGGACCAAGTATCCTTAAGCTGTACTTGCCAAGACATAGGAAGCTGATCCATAGTAAATGCGTCTTGCATAAACCATCCGTTTGATTATTCCATAATGACTTAGTTGTGATCCTAATCCTTAATAGGGAAAAACTAACAATCAGGATAAATTTTATGTTAACTTCAGAATTAAACCAAGCCCAAAGGAATGCTGTCACGGCTCCTCTTAGTCCTATTCTTGTTTTAGCAGGAGCCGGAGCTGGGAAAACTCGTGTCGTTACTCACCGTATTCTCCACCTCATTAATGAAGGCATCTCTCCTAAAGAAATTCTCGCTGTTACTTTTACAAATAAAGCCGCTAGAGAACTTAGAGAACGCGTTATACATTTATGCTCAAAAGTCCGAGGTGAAAATATTCCCATGGTGTGTACATTCCACAGCTTAGCAGTATTTATTTTGCGTAGATCCATTCATCTACTTAATAGAGACAATAACTTTATCATTTACGATCAAGGAGATGCGGACAAGCTGCTCAAACAATGCTTACAAAAAATGAACTTAAAAAAAGCGCTGAGCAATCAAGTCCAACACGCAATTTCTCAAGCAAAAAATCGTTTACTCCTACCTGAAGATCTCAATCCTGAGGATTACATTCACCCGATAATACCTATTTACAAAGAATACCAACAACGTTTGCAAGAAGCAAATGCTGTTGATTTTGATGATCTTCTTTTTCTTTCAGTGAAACTGTTTCAAGATTACCCAGAAGCAAAAGCAGAATACAGTGAATTATGGAAAGCATTACTTATTGATGAATACCAAGATACAAATCACGCACAATATATAATGGCACTAACGCTAGCAAAGAAATACCAAAACATCTTTGCTGTAGGAGATCCTGACCAATCTATTTATTCTTGGCGCGGAGCAAACATTCATAATATTTTAAATTTTGAGAAAGATTATCCTCAAGCGCAGATCATATATTTAGAAGATAATTACCGTAGTTGTGCAAATATTTTACATGCAGCGAATACGTTGATTCAAAATAACACATCAAGACTCCCTAAAAATCTGCATAGTGTCAAAGGTCCAGGAGAAAAAATCCGTGTTTTCCTTGGAAAAACAGATCGAGATGAAGCAGAATTTGTTGTTAATGAAATCTCCCGTTTACATAGGCAATCTCAGATTCCCTTGCAAGATATCTGTATCTTTTATCGCACGAACAGCCAATCCCGTACTTTTGAAGATGCTTTGCTGCGTCACCGGGTTCCCTATGAAATTTTTGGAGGCATTTCCTTTTACAAACGTAAAGAAATCCAAGATATTCTCTCTTTTCTTAGAATGTTAGTCTCAAAACACGATGTCATCGCTTTTGAAAGGACGATCCAATTACCCAAACGAGGTATAGGCCCAACAGCGATATCAGCATTAATTGATTATGCCTTAAGCAATAACCTCCCCATCCTAAAGGCATGCACGCAGGTTTTAGAAACTCAAAGCATTAAACTTTCCAAAAAACAAAGCGAAGGATTAAGGCAGTATGTACATACCTTTAAACTTTTAGAAGATGCTCAAGCAACCCTCTCATTAAGTGAGTTTGTCATAGCTACTATACGCATCACTGAATATCTCCACATATTACAACAAGAAGACCCTGATACGTATGAGGACAGAAAAAGTAATCTTGACGCACTTGTTGCAAAAACTTTTGAATGGGAACAAAATTCTGATCCTTCTTTAGAAGCATTCTTAGATGACCTAGCATTAAAAAGTTCCACTGAAGAAATTCTAGTAACTGAAGACCGTGTTAATCTCATGACTATTCATAATGGTAAAGGACTCGAATTTCGTATCGCCTTCATTGTAGGTTTGGAAGAAAAACTCTTTCCCCATGCAAATTCAAATAACATTTATGAAAATCTTGAAGAAGAACGTCGCTTATGCTACGTAGGAATTACTCGAGCTAAAGATCTCCTTTATCTAACCGCAGCACAAACACGTTTTCTTTGGAATGCAGTTCGTATCATGAGGCCTAGCCGATTCCTCTCAGAACTTCCTAAAGATTGCTGGGTGCAAGTACATTAAGTAAGTATGTTTCGGCAAGAACAAAAACTTTCTTTAAAATACTTACCCTCATTGCGTATGCAACAAGGATTGCATATGCTTCAATTTCCCATTACTGAATTATCTTCCTATGTCTTGCAACAAATTATACATAACCCTTGTTTTGACCTTTGCTCTTTAGAAGAAGAGGATTGGTCGCCCTGTCTGTCCTTGCCTTCTATAGAAGTATCGCGTCCTGAGTCTCTTTTGTCACATTTATGTACTCAAATACAACATGCTTTTGATGATCCTAAAGATATCTATATCGCTCAACACATTATAGGAAATCTGTCCGAGCAAGGTTTATTGTTACTTCCTCTTCAAGAGTTGGCACTACAACTAGAAGTAACTATAGAAGAAATTTCTCGTATACAAACTAAAATTCAATATTTCCACCCCTTAGGGATAGCTTCATCTTCTCTACAAGACTACTGGTTATTCCTTTTGAAAGATTCTCACCACACACTGGCTTATACTCTGATCAAGGAGCACTACTCTGCCCTAAGGAATTGCGATTTTTTTCATCTAGCGAAAAAATTTCGCTGTTCTCCTAACTACCTCCTTGAATCTTTAAAAAATGCGTTAGCATCCATTCCTTGGGCTCCTGCTTCTGGCTATACATCTTCTGTAGCCTCTCAGCCAGCTCTTCCCGATGTGTATCTTAAATATGTAGAAGGTAGTTGGGAGATTCGTATTAGCTCTCGAGGTTTACCCCCAATTAAAATCGACTCCTCGATTTTACATATTTATGAACAGCTCCCAAAACAAGAAAAAAAAAATCTAAAACACCAAATTCTTTCTGCAAAATGGCTAATCAAAAACTTAAAAAAACGAGAACAATTACTCTGTGCTATTGTTGAAAAAATGCTTCCTTACCAAGAAAATTTTCTTCTCGGGAGAACTTCTGCACCTCAAGCGTTTTCTGTAAAAGCTTTAGCGAATGAGCTTCCCTACCACCAATCTACTTTATTCCGCGCTATAGAAAATAAAACTATTGCCACTCCTCAAGGAATTTTTCCTTTAAAGTATTTATTCCCTCAGTCTGCTGTTAATAATACATCTCAATCTAAAGAAATGATTTTACAGTGGATTCATCAATGGATAGCATCTGAAACTTCTCCTTTATCCGACGCAGATATTAGTCAAAGAATTGCAGAACATGGTATACCTTGCGCACGACGTACAGTAGCTAAGTACCGAGCACAATTAAATATTCTACCTGCACATAAACGAAACAAACATGTAAAGCGGATTTACAATTAGAATTAAGCAAAATAAGAAATATAAATTTGCTGCCAACGCACGCTCTTTAATTTTTGTTCTCTAGCATAGTGCTCAAGAACAGGAATAGGCTGGGAGGCAAACATACGAATTTCCGCATCAGTGAGTCTCAGTAAAACCCATAAAGGAGGAATGCCTAACATCTTACGAATCTTTTTCTTAGCTCGATACAAATAACGCTGAACTATGCACAATCGCGCACCAAAATATATAGGAGTGGCAAGAAGACAAAGTAATCCTAGTACTGGAGCCCAAAAAGTAATGCCTAAACCTAAAAGAACAAAAAAGAACAAACAATAACTTTCACCTGGAGAACGAAACAATGGGCCAAGAAATCTTCTCCAAACAAAAAGGGATGTTTGATACGCTAAAACTTCTTCAAACATAGGTTCATAAAATTTCATACGCACGGCATGCACAGCTTCATGTGCAAGGATTTCTTCTTTAGAATATATGCAAAACCACCGTGCGGCTTTACGTAAATGTGCGCGAAGTTGAATTGTAACTTGATTGTTTGCTATCCATGTACATCCTGCTTCCCATACATCCATACCTTCATTAGAATAAATGACTTCCAAATGTGTCGGGTTAATATCAAACATTTCTTGAAGTCTCGAAGGAAATGCCGTAGGATGCTCCGGAGCATTTTCTAAGATTTCCTCAGCACGATATAAAAAGGGAGGTTTTAATTCTTCAGGACCTGCAATAATCCCTTGCTTATTCAAATTAAGCAAATCATCATCTAAAGATTTTTGAGGAATTAAGAACTCTAATTTTTTCACATTGTGACCATTCTTTATCTAATAAACCGTGTAATAAATTTCAAAAAAACTAATGACGCCTCTCTTTTTATATAAGTTTTTAGGACTCGTATTCTTTAAGTATTACATTATTCCCTTGAAAAGAATCTACCTTATACTGAATAACCATTAGGACATGCAAGGCCTTAGGAAATCTTTAATTTAAAGAATTTGAAAGACATACTTTTCAGGTTATCTCTTCATCACAAGTCCCAGAAAAACAAGAGAATAATTTCTTTAGATTGGGAAAAACTCTTTTTCGAGAGAAACTCTGTCTGAAAATTCTTTTTACCTATTCGACGATAAAGTAGTAATTTTGGTAGAAAACTTGCAATAAATACTAGATGGCTGCATGAGAATTGTTTTAGATAGGCACAAAAACAATAAAAAAGGAGAGGGCGTTTTTCTCCGAGTGCAAGCGCGGAGTTCGCCATTAAGTTAATGAAAAAGTCCTTAATCGTAGTGGAATCCCCAGCTAAAATTAAAACTCTACAGAAGCTCTTAGGGAAAAGTTTTATTTTCGCTTCATCACTAGGACATGTGGTTGATCTTCCTGCTAAAGAATTTGGCATCGATATTAATCATGACTTCGAGCCTATTTACCGTGTTCTCCCTGATAAACAAGAAGTGATTAATCACATTCGTAAGTTAGCTGAAAGTTGTGATGTTGTTTATCTATCTCCCGACCCCGATAGAGAAGGAGAAGCTATAGCCTGGCATATTGCCCAGCAACTCCCCAAACATACGAAAATACAGCGCATTGCTTTTAATGCCATTACAAAAAATGCTGTTACTGAAGCCCTAAAACATCCAAGACCTATTGACATGGCTTTAGTTAATGCTCAACAAGCCCGGCGCCTATTAGATCGTATCGTGGGCTATAAGATTTCCCCTATTTTAAGTCGTAAACTGCAACAGCGATCGGGAATATCTGCCGGACGTGTGCAATCTGTAGCATTAAAACTTGTTGTGGATCGAGAAAAAGCTATAGAAACTTTTATCCCTACAGAATATTGGAACATTCGTGTTCTTCTCCAAGATGCACTAACAGAAAAAACGTTCTGGGCACATTTATATGCTGCTGATGGGAAAAAATGGGAAAAAGAACTTCCTAAAGGAAAAAACCCAGAGGAAATTCTATTAATTAATTCAAAAGAGAAAGCCGAATACTATGTGCAACGTTTGGAAAATGCTTCGTATCGCGTAACACGCGTAGAAGCAAAAGAAAAGCGCCGTCATGCCTCTCCCCCATTTATTACATCTACACTCCAACAAGAAGCTAGTCGACATTTTAGATTTTCCTCATCCCGAACTATGTCCATTGCTCAAACTTTATATGAAGGTGTAGAACTAGACAATGAAGACGCAACAGGATTAATCACTTATATGCGTACGGACTCTACGCGTACTGATCCTGAAGCTTTAGCAACAGTTCGAAACTATATTCAAACAACATTTGGACTAGAGTATTTACCTCAGGCTCCAAATCTCTTTTCCACAAAAAAAATGACACAAGATGCTCACGAAGCCATTCGTCCTACAGATATCCGGCTATCCCCTGATAAACTACAAAACAAATTATCCGATGAACAGTTTAAATTATATTCTCTGATTTGGAAACGCTTCGTTGCTTCACAAATGAATCCAGCGATCTATGATACATTAACATTAACGATTTCCACAAATGAGAAAATCGATTTACGTGCCTCGGGTTCTGTATTAAAATTCCGTGGTTTTCTCGTTGTATATGAAGAAAAACACGATGATGATCCTAGCCAAGAAGATAATCCTTTACTTCCTCAATTACATGCCCAAGACATTTTGGAAAAAATTCAAGTTACTGCCGAGCAAGCATTTACCAAGCCACTGCCAAGATTTACAGAGGCTTCTTTAATTAAAGAGCTAGAAAAATCTGGTATAGGCCGTCCTTCAACTTATGCAACGATAATGAATAAAATTCAGAATCGTGAATATACAATTAAAGAAAACCAACGTTTACATCCTACCGAATTAGGGAAAATTATTTCACAATTTCTAGAAACTAACTTCCCTAACATTATGGATATTGGCTTCACAGCATTCATGGAAGATGAACTAGAATTGATTGCTGACAATAAAAAATCTTGGAAATTGCTTCTTAAAGAGTTTTGGGATCAGTTCTTTCCTGTGGTAACCAAAGTAGAAAAAGAAGCTGTGATTCCCCGTATCGTGACAGATATCCCCTGTTCAGCGTGCCATAAAGGAAAACTCGTAAAAATCTGGGCTAAAAACCGCTATTTCTACGGATGTTCAGAATATCCGGAATGTGACTTTAAAACTTCGGAAGAAGAGCTAACCTTTAATAAAGATGATTATGCTGAAGCAACAGCTTGGGATAGTCCTTGTCCTGTATGTCACGGACCAATGAAAATCCGTCATGGGCGTTTTGGTACATTTTTAGGATGCTTAAATTACCCCAAATGTCGTGGTACAATTACCTTGCATAAAAAAGGAGAGGAAATCGAAGAAGAAGAAGCTATCCCTTGCCCCGCTATTGGATGTTCGGGGAAAATTTTGAAAAAGCGCTCACGATACAATAAAACATTTTATTCATGTTCGGAGTATCCCAATTGTAGCGTGATTGGCAATACCATAGATGCGGTAATTAGCAAATACACGGGAACAGAAAAGACTCCCTATGAAAAGAAAACTACAAAGAAAAAAACACTAGAGAAAAACAATAAAAATAAAGCCAAAAATACTACAAAGAAAAAGAAAGAAACTTCTTCACGCAAAGGTTCTTTGCTTAGACCTTCTCCAGAATTAGCACAAATCCTTGGTGAAGAACCCATAACACGTGGAGAGGCTACCAAAAAGATATGGGAATATATTAAAAAGTCCCATCTTCAGGATCCAATGAATAAAAAACGACTAATTCCTGATGATAAACTTCAAAAAATTATTGGATCCGAGCCTATTGACATGTTTCAATTACCTAAGCTATTAAGCGAACACTTACTTAAAATAAATGAATCCTAATCCTATTCATCTGATTCTTCATAAGAATCGATAAGTTGATATACCTCTTGTGCTGTAGTAGCTTTAGATAGTGCAGAACGCAATAAACGTACATTAAAAGCGGATTTTAAGTAGTGACCACATAATTTTCGTGTTTCCATCAAAAGCTTCGCTTCACTTTGATAGTACTCATCCACCCACTGTAAATGTTGCATCAAGGCGTGTTTCCTTTGAGAAAAAGAAATGTGTCGGTAGGTGCCTGTTGTAAGATAGTCCTGCACTTGCTGAGCAATCCAAGGAGCCCCCATGGTTCCTCGAGCAATAAGCACGCCGTCACATTTCGTGGTTTCTAACATATGTTTGGCTGCTTCTGGAGAAAAAACATCGCCATTCCCAAATACAGGAAAATCGGAGCCTGCAGCAATTTTTGCCCGTTTTATATACTCCCAATTACTTACTCCTACATAACCTTGAGCTCGCGTTCTTCCATGTACAAAAACAGCACTCGCCCCTGCCTCTTTAATAATACGGACAGTTTCTTCAACATTAATACTACGTTCATCCCATCCCGAGCGTATTTTTACAGTAATAGGAAGAGACACAGATGTAGTAATTTTCTCTATTATTTTCCCTATGAGCGACGGGGATTTCAACAAACCAGATCCACTACCATCCTTAGTAATCCTATCTGTAGGACACCCACAGTTTAAATCAATGATATCGAAACCTAAATCCTCTAACATTTTAGCAGCTTCCCCGGCCATTTTAGGGCAACTCCCGCATAGCTGTCCCCCTATCGGACGCATATCTTCAGAATAGGTTAGTAATTTTAATGTTCTCAAGGGAGAATAGTGAAGTCCTTCCACCTTGACCATTTCGCAAAACATCAAAGCAGGATGGTATATGGAAGACATTCTTCTATAAGGATAATCTGAAAATCCTGCTAAAGGAGCATAAACTACAGGAGAACGAAGACAAAGATTTTTTATATATATTGAAGACGCCATGAAGACTAAAAAATATGAATAACCACAAACCGTAGGATTCGTATCACAATAAAAGGAACGGCTTCTAAACAAAAGAGAGCAACCAAGGGACTAATATCAATAAAACCAATTCGAGGAATAAATCTTCTAAACAAAGCTAAATACGGATCTACTAACCTATAAACATACCGATACCAGGACATGTGCCGGCATTCGGGAATCCAAGAAGCTAAAATATACACTAAAATTAAAAAACTATAAATATTAATAGCGGTTCTCAAAAAATAAGATACCATTTCTTTTCCCTTTATAAACAATTAATATGTGTTTTCCTTGAAAAACAGTCATTTATTCCTTAAAATGATTATCTTTATTTTAACATGTTACGCTATGAATTTTAAATTACCTATATACCGCATTGGGGTAACCCAAGATATAGAGAATACTATTAAAATAGCAATCTTGCAGAAAACATGTAAAGAATGGGTAGTAGCTTATTGTGCGCAAATTTGCGGAAATTCATGGCATCTTCCGAAAAAATACCGGGTTGCTCCATGTACTTTTTCTTTAAAAGGTACAAACAGCTTAATCAAAAGTGCCATATCTTCACTAAAGAAGAAAAGAAATATTTTAAAAACCACACTAACAGATTTAGAAACACATACTATTTTCTCTCGAGAATCCTTAGTCATCACCCCCTGTATAGGGAAGAAAGATTCTTTTAGAGAAACTCCCATTACACTTTGGATCACGCGAAAAGAAACGATCGAACATGAAATAAATTTATTGCACCAAGCCCAAGTCTTCCCCGACACACTCTCTTGCCAACCCGCGGACATTTTCTTTATAGCTCAACAAACACCATTAAAAGCTTTACCCGTCTATTTTTTAGTGTATGTGGGGTCTGTAGAAACAACCTGCCTGTTTGTCAAAAACGGGGCCGTACTCGTCTCGCGCTCTTTTCCCAATTCTTCTCAAGAATACCAGGAAAATATTCTAACGACTTTGCATTATGTCAAAGACACCTACCCCACCATAACTTTGTCTGTAATTCATGGAATACACCTGTCCCAAGAACTTACAAAATCTCTAGAACAAACCATTAACTTACCAATCGTGCCCTGCCAAATCACTGCCCTAGATGTGGAAAAAGATACCTGGCTAAATTATGGTGATGCTATTCTTGCTGCCTATCATGGGACCTCTAGAAAAGCAGTGACATTTCCCTATAATCCCGTTTTCAATAGTATTACCTCACAAAAGCACTGGTTACAACGCACAGCATTCCTCATTGGCAAATTAACATTGGCTTCCTCTCTGCTTGTCGGCATAGGGTCGATGCTAAAACTTTCCGCTTTATCTCATCGTGTTCGAGATCATTTTGCCCTAGTGTGTCCTGAAAATACTCAACGACCTTCTTCTTTACACGCTACAAAAAAGGCATTGGACTCTGCCCTATCTTCTAGTACCATGTATAACGATTACCCGTACTTACCTACGATACCTACAGGGAAAGAAACCATGCAGTTCCTGTCTAAAGTATCTGAGAGCACACCCTCAATCAAGCTATCCTACTTCTGCTATTCCTTAATTTCTTTTCCTTCGAAACAAGAGCCAAAGGCTCCCTACGAAGCCATCGTATCTATTAAAGGAGAAGGAAATGCTGACGAGATATCACAATTTCTCCAACGAATTTGTCAACACCCGAAATTATCTAAGATTACAAAAACCCATTGTGGTCATACCTTCGAATTACAATTCAAAATGGCTTCTGAGGAAATCCTATGAAAAAGTGGCTCGTCATCTGTTATGCTTTTGCCCTAAGTTGCTTAGGTTGTCTCCCCATCGCCGGTATTGTATATCACCATATCTACACAGTAAACCAATGGAAAGACCTCAATGTTCGTATTCTTACGTTAAAAGTCATAAAAGACCAAGCAAATCACATACGAAAAACAAATGGCCAGATTAAGCAACAATATAAAAATATCTCGCCCCAGGAACTCGCGCAAGCAAGTCAGAATCTCCAATTACTGAGTAAAGAACAGCAACGTTTGGAATCCCTCAATAAAAATTCCCTAATTTCTCAAAGTAAAGAAGTATGGGCACGCAAACAAATGTTTCTTTCATCTAAAAATCATGTTTCCTGGTCCGTCTCTCGTATAGCTGATGATCTCGTATCATTACGTTTAAAACATCCTATAGAAGCGGATGGTTGTGATATCGAAAATATCTTCTATCTCTTAGAGCCCGAGAAAAACCCTCTCGCTCCTCTAGCTTTCTTCACGCATTGGGAAATGGTAAAATTGACCACACCCTTAAATAATCAAGTTTGGTCTATAAATGCAGAGGCTATAAGTCGATGGTTATAAAAACATATCTTTATTATCTCATCTTATGTTTTCTATGGATCGTCTCCCCACTACAAGAACTCTACGCAGCAGGTACATATGAAAAACTTACTCTTATAGGAATTAATATTATTGATAGAAACGGTCTATCTGAAACCATCGGTTCTAAAGAGAAACTCAAAAAATATGCTCAAATTGATTTCCTCTCTCCTCAGCCTTACCAAAAAGTTATGCGTATGTATAAAAATACTAGGGGCGAGAATGTGTCGTGTCTAACGACATACCATAACAACGGCCAGATAAAACAGTATCTAGAATGTGTCAATAATCGTGCTTGTGGACGTTATCGAGAATGGCATTCTAATGGGAAAATCCGTATTCAAGCAGAAGTTATCGGAGGCATTGCCGATCTTCACCCTTCAGCAGAATTAGGGTGGTTATTTCATGGAACTACGCTAGCTCATAATGATGAAGGAGTACTAGAAGCAGCTATTACCTATAATAAAGGGTTGCTACAAGGGATTTCCTACTATTACCATCCGAATGGACAAATATGGAAAGAATGTCCTTATCACAAAGGACAGGCACACGGAGATTTCCTTACCTATACATGTGAAGGATATTTATTAAAGAAACAAGCGTATCAAAATGGTGAAAAGCATGGCATTTCTATACGCTATGAAGAGCAATCTGGAATCATTCTTTGTCGAGAGGAATATAGCCAAGGTGTTCTTACGCAAGGATATTATCTAGATCCTCAAACGCATCAACAATTTTCTGAAATTCGCGATGGCCAAGGTCTACAAGCCCTCTATGGAAAACATGCGATTATAGAAACACGCGTATTCGCACACGGGCATCCTTGTGGTAAGGTTACTCTCTGGGATTCGTTAGGGAAAACAATTACTCAAACGTATACTTTGATTGAAGGGGCAAAGCACGGAGAAGAAATATTTTTCTATGCGGATTCGGGGAAACCCAAACTTTTACTCACATGGAATCACGGTATTCTCCAAGGACCTGCAAAGACATGGTATCCTAATGGAAATTTAGAAAGCTGCAGAGAATTAATGAATACTAAAAAATCAGGTTTATTGACTTTGTATTACCCCGAAGGCCAAATCATGGCTACGGAAGAATACGACAACGAGTTATTAATTAAAGGTGAGTATTTCCGTCCAGGCGATCGTCAGCCATATTCTAAAGTAGAGAAGGGATGTGGCACGGCCATGTTTTTTACACCATCAGGAACAATAACAAAGAAAATTCCCTATCAAGACGGGAAACCCCTGCTGTATTAGTTAATTAGACAAATTTACTATGTCTACGACAATAGGAAATGTCCCACTTTTCTGATATAACTTGCTTTTGAATACAATCCGTGAATTGTCAATAACACGATCTCTATGTATGATGGCAGCGTTCCCATCAAGGCAACTTAACTTTCTTATGAATACTGACAATGCAATAATATCTACAAGTATCTCCCGTAATTCCATGACTTTCTATCTTGACTTGGGGACAAAATTGAGTTATCCATACAAACCAAAAAACAACCCTAACCATCTCAAAAATAACCACTCGCACACTCAGTAGGGAATCATGAATATCTATCTTTCCTTCCCTTTTGAAAGCATTTCTACTATGAATAAAAGCAGAGTGGGAACAAGGAGCACCTAAAATGAACTTACCAGATCGGAAAAAAGCACTAGAAGCAGCGATTGCTTATATTGAAAAACAATTTGGTTCGGGATCTATCATGAGTTTAGGAAAACACTTGGCCTCTCATGAAATTTCAACAATTAGAACAGGAGCACTATCTTTAGACTTAGCTTTGGGTATCGGAGGAGTTCCTAAAGGACGTATTGTAGAAATTTTCGGTCCCGAATCTTCAGGAAAAACAACATTAGCCACACATATTGTTGCTAATGCTCAGAAAATGGGAGGCGTTGCCGCATATATTGATGCTGAGCATGCTCTTGATCCTAGCTATGCTTCTCTTATCGGTGCGAATATTAACGATCTCATGATTTCCCAGCCAGACTGTGGTGAAGACGCTTTAAGTATTGCTGAATTATTAGCACGATCAGGAGCTGTCGATGTGATTGTTATCGATTCTGTCGCTGCTCTAGTTCCTAAAAGTGAACTTGAAGGAGACATTGGCGACATGCATGTGGGATTACAAGCACGTATGATGTCTCAAGCTTTGAGAAAACTTACAGCAACACTAGCGCGTAGTCAGACTTGTGCTATATTTATTAACCAAATTCGTGAAAAAATTGGTGTGAGTTTTGGCAACCCCGAAACAACAACAGGAGGCCGTGCATTAAAATTTTATTCCTCTATTCGCATTGATATTCGCCGCATAGGCGCAATAAAAGGGAATGACAACTTCGATCTCGGAAATCGTGTTAAAGTCAAAGTTGCTAAAAATAAATTAGCTCCTCCATTTAGAACTGCTGAGTTTGATATTCTGTTTAATGAAGGAATTTCTTCAGCTGGTTGTATTTTAGATCTGGCGGTTGAACATAACATTATTGAGAAAAAAGGCTCCTGGTTCAACTATCAAGAACGTAAACTAGGACAAGGAAGAGAAGCTGTACGAGAAGAACTTAAAAAAAATAAAAAACTTTTTGATGAGCTAGAAAAGTGTATTTTAGAGGCAACCTCTGCCAAGTCTTTAGTTACAGAAGATAATAAAGAACCTTTATTAGCAACCGTTGCTTCTTAAACAATTCCCTCTCCACGATACAAAGTATCGTGGAGATTCACCTTGATCTATTTCATGAAAATTGGAGTTAGCTACGTATGTTTAGGTGGGTTAGCACAATTTTTCTTAAGTAGATTGCCAAGCCAGAGAACACAAGATAGGTCCATAAATATCTTCGGTTTCATTTATACCTAACGATGCTATATCCTCTTGCAAAGTAGGAGAAGAATGGAAAGAAATTTTCGGTGCATGCTCAATAATAGCTAAAGGTGTGTGCTCGTCTCCTTCGCCCATACAAAGAACAGCAGATGCAGCTAAGGAATCCACAAGATTTATAGATGTCATCTGTAGAGGACGGCCAAAACAATCTCTCTTTCCTAAATAACTATACAAAGGAAAAAAACCATACCAACATAATCCTAAACCTAACACACCACGACGCATAGGAGTCGTATGACTATCAACAATAATGACACCAAGATTTTCTACAGAATAAGTTTTCTTAAGCCACTCCCCTAAAGTATTAGTAGAAGCTAACAAATCTCGAGGATATAAAATATAAGCACCTGACGCATTGGATTCATCAATACCTGCAGAAGGAATCAAAACTCCTTGTTTTTTAGTTAAATACAGACCGGGCATAGAATAAACATATGCATCTGCTTCTTGCTTCACCAAGGCATCTTTCGTTATCACATTACTATCAACTATAGCACCTTCGCACAGACTCACAATCTTAGAAGATACAACGACAATAGATTGCTCCTCTAACTTGGGAAGTGATTCTTGTAAAAGAGCGTACAAATCATCATGTGCAAAAATCGTTCGTGTAACGATAGGAGTAATTTTCATAATAACAAAATTTTAAATCCTGTGTCTGATGGATCACCATCGATTTCCAGCCCTCTAACAAAGATAAAGGAAATACTGTGTCTCCATCATAATACTTCTGGATATGAGTAAGAAAACATCCTTTAACTTTGTGATTTTCTAAAAATAGAGAAAAAATCTCCCCACCTCCTAAAAGAAAAATAGGAGAAGGTAGTATCAAATCATTAAATTTTTTTAGCGAAGACACCCAAAGACAATGCGAAGAATCATAAGTGCGTTGCGAAAAGACAATTACCTTACGATGAAAACAATAATGTTTGGGCAGGCTCTCCCATGTCTTCCTGCCCATGACAATAGGATGCTTCCCTATTACATGAGAAAAAAAATGCCTATCTTCAGGATAATCCCAAGGTAATTGATTCCCTTTGCCAAGAATACCTCGAGGATCACAAGCTGCTATTCCAAAAATCATTTTCATATAGATAACCCGCCCCATGCAGCTGCAGATAGCACCCGCTGATTATGAGCAACATCATGTACTCGTAAATACTCGACTCCTTGTTGCTGTAATAAAACAGAAAGAGATGCTGTTTCCCAATCACGATCTTTAGGATCACATTTCCCTAATAAGGAAAGATAGGACTTTCTTGAATGACCGACTAATAAAGGACAATTTAACCCATGAAACACCTGCATTTCTCGTAATATACGCATGGCTTGTATGGATGTTGTTCCAAAACCAATTCCTGGATCAAAAATAATTTGAGAACAATCCAATCCTAAACGATCACAAAAGTCTATTTTTCTCTTTCCCCAATCGAATAACTGACTTAAAGGAGAAGAAGTAAAACCTAACGTATCCTCAGAACACGGAGGCAAAGAACAGGAATGATTCACTACTAAAAATGTCCCTAATTCTTTAGCCACTTGGATCATTTCTTTCGATCCTCCAGACACATCATTAATCCAACGAATAGGATAAAGTTCGCTAGCTCTCATAGCAATCTCAGGATAAAATGTATCTATAGAGATATCAGGATATTGTGCATATCCTGACCAACGAGAAGATAATAATTGTAAAACAGGTGCTAAACGCGCCCATTCTTCTTCTAAAGAAAGAAATCTTTGTACCTTGGGATTCGTTGATTGTGCTCCCAAATCTATTATACTCGCGCCCTGAGCAAATAGCTTTTCTGTATGTGTAACAGCATGCTCAGGATCTAAATACCTCCCTCCATCTGACAAAGAGTTATCAGTAATATTGACAATTCCCATGCAAAATGTTTGAGGTGAAAATGCATTTAAAATCATTTCTTCAGGACATGGACATAAATGAGCAATTTCTCCAAACGTTTTCAAATGATACGGTGAGCTGGGTTGATAGAACTGAAGATCTTCACAAAGCGCGGCAATAAGAGAAATAAGAAAAGGTCTTTCTAAAAGACGTGAATGAGGAATAACAACATTATCATTTTGATAATCACGATCTCCATATAACAAAATATCGATATCTAAAGTACGGGGAGACCATGAAGGAGCACAAAGATCTCTACCTAAAAGACTTTCAATGCTTTTCAGTTTTTTCAACAACTGTGTGGGTGATAACTCTGTTTTCCCTATAACTACGGAATTTAAAAAAGGCAAATCCCAGATCTTTGGAGAACCAGGAAGCATTATAGCCTGTGTTTCTAAAATAACCGAACTCTTTAAATCTTTAATACCCAGTTCTTTTAAATGAAAATAAGCTTTACGAAAATGATCAAATCGGTTTCCTAAATTTGACCCTAAGGACAAACAAACAAAATGTAAAGATGTCATCCAAAGAACTGTTTGCTTATTTTAAAACAAATTGGCTGCAGTACATTAGGAATCGGGGGACGCTCTTTAGAAACTTCAAGATCTATCTGAGATACTTGACCGGCTAATTCCGCTTCTAAAGCTCGCATGATTAATGCAGATAAATGCTCAATTAAAGCACAGGAATGCGTATCCACAACTTCCTCAATTAATGAAGTCAATTTAACATAACATGTAGCATCATTAAGATCGTCGGAAACGCAAGCACGAGGCTCCTCTTTAAAAGAAAGAGAAAGAGAGACTAAAATTGGCTGCTTAAAATGACGCTCCTCAGAAGAACACCCTAAACGCACCCACACGCGAAAATTCGGTATAATTAATTGACAAGTTACAGCATGTAACTGAGAAGAACTCACGCTTAACCTTTACTATTTTTTGTTTTCTGGGAACCCGTCTTTTCTTCCTCCAAAAGATCAAGAAAAGCGCGTAATTGTTTAGAACGAATGGGGTGTCGCATCTTTCTGAGAGCTTTAGCTTCAATTTGTCGAATACGCTCACGAGTGACATTAAAAGCAGAGCCCACTTCTTCTAATGTTTTTGGCTTGCCATCCAAAAGACCAAAACGATGAATCAATACAAAACGTTCCCGATCTGTAAGTGTTTTCAATACTTCCTTCATTTTATCCTTAAGCATGGAATACCCAGTAGCTTCTGCTGGAGATTCGACTCCTGTATCTTCTAAAAAATCTCCAAACGAGCTTTCTCCTCCTTCCCCTACTTCTGCTTGTAAAGAGATAGGATGTTGAGAGATTTTATAAATTTCTCTTACACGATCAGGAGTTAAACCTAATTCCTCAGCTAATTCTTCTGGAGTAGGCTCTTTGCCTGTCTCCATCATCAATTTTTTTGCTCCTCGAAGAACTTTATTAATTGTCTCTATCATATGCACAGGAATACGAATGGTCCGTGCCTGGTCAGCAATCGCACGAGTAACCGCTTGACGAATCCACCAAGTAGCATAAGTAGAAAACTTATATCCTCGACGATATTCAAATTTTTCTACTGCTTTCATTAAGCCCATGTTCCCTTCTTGAATTAAATCTAAAAAGGACAAACCACGGTTGGTGTACTTCTTTGCTATGGAAATAACAAGGCGAAGATTCGATTCTACCATTTCTTTTTTTGCTTCTTGGCTCTTGTCCATCCAGCGCTGCAACATACGTACATCTTTTTTAAACTCTTCTAGAGTTCTTCCTGCAGCAACTTCACGTTTATGCAACCGCCGTTTAGCAGCATCCAATTTTGCTGCTGCAAATTTATTTCTTTCTGCACGAATTTTTAAATCATTTATTTGCTGCTCTAACTGAAGGAAAGAATCATAGGCTTTAAAAACAACTTCTCCAAAATCCTCAGTCACATTATGGCGACAGTGAAAACAACGTAGATAAGCTTGTGTGCGAATACGGCATTTTTCTAAATCATCATTTAATTTCGCGATCTCTTGTTTAGATAAGTTTTCCTGCTTTAAGGCTAAAAGTAACGATTCTAAATAGGTATCTTCTTCTTTGAGTAAAGTAATTAATTTAGGAAGAAGTTTTAAAAAATGCGCCTTATCTTCAACTTCTTTTTCAGAAATAATTTTATCAAAACGCTCTTTCCCATTAATTAAGTATTGAGCAATAGAAATCGCTTCTTTTGTAGAGTAACGAAAACGTAAAATAATACGTTCTATTTGCACCTGTGCTTTTTCTATCCTCTTAGAAATCTCTACCTCTTCCTCCCGAGTCAATAGAGGAACTGTCCCCATTTCCTTTAAATACATACGCACAGGGTCATCAGGTGTTCCCTCGGTACGTTTTGCTAATCCCTCAAGCTCTTTAGCTTCTTTTTTTCTCTCTTTCTGTCTTTCAACATCTGCCTGGTTCAGGACCTGAATATCCATACCAGTGAGAAAAATAAGAACCTGATCAATTTGTTCAGGCGTATCAAAAGACATGGGGAGGATTTCATTAATCTCCTCATATGTAATGAAGCCCTGATCCTTAGCAAGAGTAACTAATTCTTCTAATTTTCTTTGATCTTCTTCATGAGCTGCATCTACAGCTTGACCATTTTGCATATTCATGAGCTAATTATTGAGTTATTAACAAATACAGACCCCAAACCTTTAGGCAATAGTGTAGCCAAAGAAAGATAGGAAATCTAGGGATTTTTCTTTGATGTATCCTTTATACAATATCCTTGTGTACAGGATGCAAAACTCCTAAAACATGGCTATGAAGTGGCCCCTTATTTAAAACAGTTAAACAATAATAAAAGGGTGTGTGGCCACGATTTTTTGTTTTAATGACTAACTTTCCTGCTCGTTCTTTACCATTTTGCATACATAAGTCGGCTTCCCACTGAGACAAGCCAGAAACAACAAGATCTTCATCCATAGTAAAAAAATCTTCTACTCCATGCCCTGTCCAAACTTTAAATAAAGAATTGGCAAAAACGGCCCGTTTGCTCTTTGGAGCATAGACAAAAAGCATCCCAAAATTTTCTTCTCGCAGGCTATCGAATAATTGTCGACATTCTAAAGAATAGTTCCTTACCGAAGATTCTGATCTTATGTAACGCGATGCTGTTAATGAAGAGGCTGCCTCGGTGTTTTCCACCTTAAAAGCTATTTTTTTTAATTCTAGTAATAATTGGTTGGGCAAATCCTTAAAAGATGGAAGAGATTGTTTAGGAAAATTTTCTAATGCTGTTGCATCTAACTGCAATAAATTACGAATTTCACACATCAAATCTTGTACTTTAGATTCGAGTTTTGCAATATATGCCTGACGCATATCGAGCATATTATGCTGTTCCTCAAAAGTAGCTTGATATTCCTCATTCAAAATCTGTTGGTATGCTAAAGCATCTGTGAGCTCACGATGTAACCGTTGCCCCTCCCTATCTTTTTCTCCACATTCCTGTGACAACGCATCCAATTGTAAATGTAAGCATTGATTTTCCTCTTTTAATTGAGAAATTAAACCTTCCAATTGTTGAAATTCCGTTTTAGTTTTTATAAAAGCATTTCTAGCTAGAAGTAATTGACTAGAGAGTTCTTGATTACGCGCGCGCAATTGCAAGCTTTCCCTCCTATTTTCCTCAACCGAGGCACATACCTTACGCAATCCCTCATCCTGTTCCATAATTTTACGAATTTTAGCTTGTAATAGCTGGCTAGCAGCAGCCTTCAATTGCCTTTCCTTACAAAGAATAACACAAAACCATCCTAAGGAAAAAATAATGGAGCAAATAAAATATTGATAATTGCTTGGATAATAATTGTCAGAAAAATGTGAAAAAAAACTTAGAGGAATAAGAAACGCTGCTAAAGGAAAAACATAATAATAACACTTCAGCGCCTGGTGAAAAACTTTTTTCACAAATGACATAAAGAATTCAAACCCCTACACAATTTCGAAAAATACACGCCTGCACATTAAAATTTTTAAAACACCCCGGGAAAGTTTTATGTTTACATAAAACTTTATTTATCTCTTCCATAAAATAACTGCTTTTCCTCATTTTTGTTTCCTTTTATTTTGCCGTCTTTTACAATTCCAACTCTCAACTTAAGTAATAAGTCGGACTGGCGACTTCGTTATTTTATACAGTTATAATTTAAATTTCTTAGCCTTTGCTAACAATGCCAGACCCGCGGAGTGATTATGGCGACAAAAAAAAATACTAAGAAAAACGATCTTAAAAAACGATCTTCTGCTGAAAAGCGTATCCTTACATCGCAAAAACGCGCTCGAATCAATCAGAGTTTTAAATCTAAAGTAAAAACTTTAATTAAAAAATTTGAGTTAGCTTTGAAAGAGGGAGATCAGGCCAATATTGCTACCGGGTTACGTTTAGTTTATAGTGTAGCCGATCGAGCTGTAAAAAGAGGAATTTTCAAACCAAATAAAGCTTCTCGCATTAAATCTCGTGCCACTAAGCGCGCCGATGCAAGCATTTAATTGTATATAACTTTAAATTAATTAGGTTAAAATGACAGCTCTAACTAGGTTATCTTGCTGTAGTGCTGGTTATTTATCGTCAGCCGCAGCAACAAAAGCAAGAAAATTATCTTGTAGTGTTTATGATAGATTAAGAATCGCAACTGGTTTTATTGATTCCGCAGGTTCTTCCTCATCAATTGCTCTAGCCTCTCTAAGCTCTTCTTCAAGTGCGCTGCCAACGCTCAGGAACATAGAATCTGCTTGTTTTATGGCGTCAGGAGTCAACAACCTTATTAGTACTGGAGCTCTATTTTCTCAGCTTATAACTGGGGCTATCTTGTATGAAAGCGAGGAAGGAAATTTCACAGTACAACTCGACCCCCTTACAATGACAGTAAGAAGGGTAGTTAGACCTCCCTTAGTGATTATTAGCAAGCTTTTACGTTTGTTTTCTAAAACTTTGAACTCCGCACATTTTTTGGGCCATTCTGACTTGAAAATCATACGATTAGGGGCTCACGCCAAAATAGTCGGAGGAATAGGCACTGGTCTTGGCGCTTTAAGCTCCACCTGTAGCTTAATTAACGATGCATGCTGTTTAGCTTCGATACATCCTGATAAATACTATCATTCACAAGAAGACAAAATAAAGCTAAGACAAGTAATTCGAGAAACAATTTTTTCCTTTATTTGCAATCTCGTAGACATAGCCACTGCCGGTGTTTCCATAGTATTTTCTTTTGCTCCTGTTTTATTGGGAACACATGCTTTACTGATTTTAGGTATTTTCTCACTCCTATCTTCAGTACTTAATTTAGTCCAAGATATTGTCACTGGATAATATAAAAATCTATTTACGAAGGCTTTATCTCCCCATAAGTATATTTATGGGGTTTTTTTATGATTTCTTTTAGTGTAGATTCATCAGCAAAAATTGTAACAGAATGTTTTGCCCGCGTAATAGCCGTGTAAAGCATAGAAACATCAAAAGTAGAACACCCTTGGGGAATGATTACAATAACACAATCGTATTCACTGCCCTGACTTTTGTGCACCGACATAACATAGTTATACGCATAGTGGGAAAAAATCGTAGCATCTATAGCGGGACACTGGCGAAACAATAGCTTTCGCGTTTTCGGACAAAGAATCCCTGTATCTCCATTGGATACACCCCAAGTAGCATAACGCTCAGTAATTATAATAGGAATAGGTATGTCTGGATCGGTTTTTTGCATTTCCTGAAATACGAGATGATTCAAATGCAAATATCCCCACGCTCCATGGCGCATTGGAGTGAGTACACATAAAGACGTTTGAGAAGAAAATGCTTGGATATATGCATTTTTAATCATAGTAACAGTACATGAGAGAGAAGGAAGAGGCGTATAAGGAGGAACTTGTCTATTTAAAATAGCTTGTGAAAGAGTATGTATCTGATCTGTTTTTACTCGATGGGATACTTGTAAACGTAAAGTGTTTTCAGGGAAATACGTAATTAAGTCCTGCAACGGATTACCTGCTCCTAAGCCTATGGGAGGAAGCTGTTGGGCATCTCCTAATATAATAAAGTTATCTGCAAGAATATGAGCATCTGCTGTGCGTATTCCTGATAATGTATTCACTAAGCCATGAAGAAGCTCTACAGTCACCATAGATCCTTCATCTACTAATAAAAAATCAATGAAACGTCGCTTATATGCATATTCTTGTAAAAAACGATGTATGGTTTGGATATATATTTTGTCTTCAAAAACATGATAACCAGAAAGTTTTTGACGGATGTGTGAAGTTGCCTTACCTGTGGGAGCAACAACAGCAATACGCATTTGAGGATGATTTCTGAGTAAAGTAAGAAGAATTTGAACTGCTAGAAAAGTTTTCCCTGTTCCAGGACCACCACATATCAAAGAAAAACAAGAATGAAATACTTTTTGAAAAACCTGATTTTGTTCTTCGGATAACAAATCATTTTTTACATCACTCACAGAGTACTTTGGCAAGGCTTTGGACAATATGGATAACTTATAAAAGAGATTTTCACGAGTATGATACAGTGAAGATAAATAAATTCTGTTATTCTTCACTACGAATAAAGAAGAAAGTAATTCTTTAGAAAGACGTAAAAAATACTCATAAAAACACTGCTCAGGCACTCCAGGAATTGAAGGACATAAGCGATCCTTTTCTATAACAAGAAAAGGATAACCAGAGCGTAAAAGAGAAGAAAATACTGCCAAAAACACAAAATCTGCTTCTACATGTGCTCGTGAATGTTTCCTAGCAAATGCTAAATCTAGAGGTAAAATATATTGCCGATGCACGGCTTCTTGAAGAACAAAAGGAATATTTGTATTTAAGGACGATATAAAAATAGGCGCCTTATTTTTCATAATGCATTCCAGCATTCTTGGACAAACGTTTATGACATAAAGCTAACGCTTGCTGTACTTTAAAATCATATCGGTCACAAGTAGATAATAAGTTAAAATATTCCAAAGCTTCGGCATAACGCTTATGTTCCACAAGACATAACGCTAGTAAACGATAGGTCTTTGGAGAAGGAGACATCTTTACTAGCCACTGACCATACAGATAGCTCTGTTGATACTCACCTTGAGAATACAAAAATTCAGCATCAGCAATGAAATTAGCAATATCTTCTTCACCTACAGTGATTGGTTGAAGTCCTATATCTCCTATAAAATCTTCTAACTGCAATATTCGAGAAATCTCGTGTCCCGACAATAAATCTTTATAGGCCTGTTTAATAAAACGAGAAACAGTATTTTCACTTTCTATATCATAATTAGTAAATTGCAAAATTACACGAAGTAAATTTAATGCTTTATCATCACAAGAACCTAATTGCCAAAGTTGATAGGCTATTTTAATTAAATGTTTTACTAATGACTGCCTATCAATATCGCAAGACTGTATTTCCTCCCAAAAATTTAAATACTTTCTTAAGTTGGTATAACTCAAATCATCGTGAGAAATAATTTCCCGCAGAGTGTCGAGTGAAATAATGAGTTTTTTACTCAAAAAAATATCTGAATCAAGTTGTTTCAATAAAGATAGGGTTTGTTGCGCTTCATTAGTTTTTAATTGAAGCACAGTTTCAGATAAAATGGTCCGAAAGGTATAGATGAGTTTCTTCTTTATAACCTCTTCCCCTCCACAACTAGAAATAAAACAACAAATGCGTGTGACTCTATCGGGAGAAGAGAAAAAATGATTGACCAAAGGTTGAATAACCAATTCATACTTAGGATTACAATAGAAACACCCCCAATTTTCTATAATTTGCAACAAAGGAGAAAGTCGTGATTCAGGAATAAGAAACATATGTTCCATCAACATAGAAAACAAATCTTCTTGAGGAAGGAATTGTTCATAACATTTCTTATCCATAGAACGTACTTTTTTCTTATAAAAAAGGATTGTTTCATAATAATCAGGATAAATCTTAGGTGAACGAGATTGTTGGAGTTCTAAAAAATAACTTCTTGCCAAAAGCAGTACAGCACGATCATAAATATTAGAGTCCCACTCACATGCTCTTTTTAACAGTTGTCCAATAATGCGGTTAAGAATGACCCTACCTAAAGAAAACTCCCCCATCTCAATTAAACAATGAGCTTCCATGTTTTCTAAACACAAATTGGACAGCAGTAGTTGGATATTTTCATGCAGCAAAGACGTCGTTTTGCTTTGCGAATGCTCTTTCCACAAAGATAAAGAATCTAACGCCTGACGAAAATGTTTTTTTTTGTAATGCAATAAAAATTCAAACAACGATAAGGTTGGAGATTGAGAAAACTCTTGTTTTAGGTTTTCAATCAATTCCTGCATCAGCTCGATGTTTTCTAAGAAAAATGCATTAAGGATACGCCCTCCTAGAACCTCTCCCCGAAATACAGGGGATTCGCGTGTATTTTCATCATAAATCTTAGTAAAAATCTTATCCGACTGGTGTAAATTCCTTTGCTTTTGCAGAAGAAAGCCCTGACAATACAGAAAACTTTTCTCTTGTTGACTCGCAAGCAAACACTGCGAGCCAGATAAAGAACTTTCTCCTCTCCCCACAACTATTTTCTTATTATCTACATACGTCTTTGAAGGAATAATGGAGCACAGAAAATATAACCCTCCTCCAACAGCAAAGCATGAGAAAAAAAATACACAAAACAACATATAGCGAATCATGTGCAGCCCTCATTAACTTTGCTTTAAACTGTGTCTTTTAGAAGAACTTTAACTCATTAAAGATAAATTATATCTATAGGATTGTCTTTATGCAAAATTATTTTTTAATCAAAAAAACTAAAAAATAGTAAAGAATCTTTGAAAAACAAATGATATTGTATTATTGAATCAGGTAGTGTGCTCTAAGTTAATTCACGTATGATTACGGATAGAATTATATTATTTGTTACTCAAAACAATAATATACCTTTGCAATTAAAAGAATTGTCTCATTCTGAAGACAAATATCAAGTGATCACTTCTTCTGAGTTCTCAGCGAATATAAAGTCTGATTTGATCTTCTTCGATTATTCTCTTCTCCCAGAACATTATTGGCAACTCCTTCCTCAACAAGCAAACTACTTTGTTTTGTTTAATATTTTTGAAGAAGAAAAGATCATTCAAATTTTAAACCAAGGAGCTTTAGGATATATCCTGCAACCTGTAACAGCTAGTGTTATTAAGGCAATAATTCAATCTTTCTTAAGAAGAAATAACTTCGAAAACACTATCCCGGAATCTATTGTTTTTGGAAATTGTACTTTTTATCTTTTAAATCTTACTGTCACCTCTCCAGAGGGCACCATACATCTCACACCTTCTGAAGCTGGCATACTAAAACAACTTCTTATAAATCGGGGTCGTCCTTGTTTAAGAAAACATTTATTAGAAGAAATTAAAGACCATTCTCAAGAAATTATATCAAGAAATGTCGACGTGCATATTGCTTCTTTAAGAAAAAAACTTGGCTCCTACGGAAAAAAAATTTCTACTATTCGTGGGATAGGCTATGTATTTTCTGACAACGACCTGTAAAACTACCGAAGGATTTCCTTTCTTCTTTTGATTATCTGATTACTCTTGTCACTAAATCATCATAATCCGACAATATTTGTAAAACTGTAATCAGCCATGCTAGCGTCCATTTTATTTTCTCCTGAAGATTTTCCTTTCCCCGAGCTCATCACGGAAGCCCATTATGTATGGGATATCTTAGCGTTACTATCTAAAAAATTATCTACACACACCTTCTCTGGAATTCACGGAACTGTAGAAAAAGGAGCATTTTTAAAAAATATTCAAAGTATAGAAATAGGTGAGGGTGCTTACGTAGAATCTGGTGCTTATATTTCCGGTCCTTGCATTATTGGTCCTCAAACAGAAATACGTCATGGAGCATATCTACGAGGAGGAGTGATTACAGGAACCCAATGTGTTATTGGGCACTGCAGTGAATTAAAAAATTCTTATTTAGGTCATCATACCAAAGCAAGCCATTTTGCCTACGTAGGGGATTCTGTATTATCTGCTGAAGTGAATCTTGGCGCGGGGGTGCGTTGCGCTAACTTCCGTTTGGATGGAAAAACGATTTCCATAACTAGTGAAGAGGGACGAATCAATACGCAATTGAGAAAAGTGGGGGCTTTCCTTGGAAAGCAGGTATCTGTGGGGTGCAATGTTGTCATTAATCCTGGGCATTGCTCCCCTGCCCATACAAAAATTTATCCTGGGAGAGTAATTTAAGGAAATTTCTATGGTTGTGATGGAGTTATTTGAATCTTACAAAATCATGATAGAAGAGGGAATTAAAAATTCTCTAGAATCTTTTGGCTCTCCAGGGCAATCCATACGAGCACCTGTAGAATACGCTTTAACCAATGGAGGAAAGCGTATTCGTCCTATGCTAACGTGTATGATGGCAAAAGGGTTAGGAAATAACAGAGATGTTCTTGATTCTGCTATAGCTATAGAATTTATACACACCTCAACACTAATTGCTGACGATCTCCCTTGTATGGACAATGATGATGAACGTCGAGGTCGACCTACAGTACATAAAGTATTTTGTGAAGCTTCAGCTCTCCTTGCTTCCTATGCCTTAATTCCCTCTGCTTATGCCCATATCCGATTAAATGCAAAAAAATTAAAACAACTTGGGATTGATTCAGAAGAAATCAATACTGCCTATAACACGATTTCCGAAATCATAGATACCAACATAGGAGCAAACGGTGTATTGGCAGGACAATATGAAGACATGTTTTTTACAAATCATGGCCCTGAATATGTCCAGTCTATAATAAATAAAAAAACAGGGTCTCTTTTTGGCGTTGCTTGTATATCTGGCTGGTTATTTGGGGGAGGAACAACTTTATGTATTCCCCAAATTTTAGAATTTTCTAAATACTTTGGCCTTCTTTTTCAATTAAGAGATGACATTTTAGACATGCATCAAGACCACAAAGATGTGGGTTTAAATTATGCTTTATTATTTGGTTTAGATGCTGCAGAAAAGACTTTATATTCTTCTATTACCAACTGCATGCACTTACTCCACGATTTAAAAAATCACGGTCTTAAAGATTCGTCTGAGATAGAAATGCTTATAGAATATATGAGTATTCGAAATTACTAGTATTTCATTGTAAGAAAAAATCTGGGTGAGAGGATTTGAACCTCCGCCCCCTTGCACCCCATGCAAGTGCGCTACCAGGCTGCGCTACACCCAGGAAAATGTTGTTATAAGCAAGTTATCCCTTCAAATTGAAACTCACACTTTTTAAATTCCGTAACTCCTATATGAGCACATCTTTCAATGATGGTTTCTAAGGTATCACCAGAAGAAACATCAGCTGATTCTATATCGACAGCTATAGAAGCTGTAAACGATGCTCCTCCTCTTTCTCCCTTAACTTGAAAATTTACGAAGATGCCCTGTTTAGTTTTAGAGATATTCTTAAACTTGACTAAATTATTATCGATAAGGGTTTTCATTTTGCAACCTTCGTTAAGAAAGAAATGAAAATACCAAACCCACTTTGTTCCTGTAAACGCAAAGATTTTATTTAAAAAACATATTACATATTTTTTCGTGATTCTTGTTTTAATCTACCTAAGTCGCAGTCAGAATAATCTACAAACTTAAAAAATGTTTCGTATGCAGGATCAAACTTTATCACTTCTTTAGCCATATCAATGGCAATTTTTCTATAATTTTCATGTCCTTGAACTTGTGATCGCAACTCACAAAGCCATTGAAGAGATCTCCCATTAATATGGAATAACCAACGAATATTATATGCTAGAGGAACAACATATTGTGCTTCTTCAGGAAATTCTACAGCAATTTGATTATAAGCACTATCAGCCTTTTCCATAGCTTCTCTATAATCCTTTTCCATAGGGGTATCAAGTAACGAGTGAGGAATATGATAGCCTAACTTTGTTGTGAGTAACTGGCGTTCTTGAGTAAGAGTCCTATGACGCTGAAGATCTCTATAAGCGCCAAAATCAGCAGTAATATCAAATCCAAATTCAACACACTCTAAACCGCGTGGAGACTTATGTCTACGATTTTCCCTAACAAAAGCTCCAGCTTCTAAAATTGATGTAAGATCTTCCTTAGGTAACGACCGACAAATAGTGATTAAGTCCGCATAAGTATGTTCTGAATAGGGGAAAAGAAATCCAGCAGCTACCTTATAAATTCCTTCAGAATCTCCATAAATCAAACGAACTCCCTCTTGCTGAGAAATAGGAGCGCCAGCACCATATTTTTCAGACAAACTCATCAACTGTTTTTTTAGTATCTGCTGATAATTACACATAGTTTGGTGATGGTGGTGATGAGACTCAGCACGACTAATAAATGAGGGGATTATTTTCATTAGTTCTGTTAAAGAACTTTCTCCAATTTGACGAACTTCAGTTAGGTTATGGCATTGAAGCCTGTGCAATAAAGTCTGCCAAAACCTCCCATTACCAAAAAATCCTAAATTTGTCAGAGTTGCTGCGGGGAGAAGACCTCGTAAACAATCAAGAACTTTAGCCCTTAAAGAAATGCTATATGCAGATTGAGAAACTTCATCCTCTTTAGGATAGATTTTTTCGAAATAACAACGCACTTTAGGAACTAAATCTGCATAGGTATCAAATAGAAAATCACAAGTGTCTAAAAACACATCTTTAAAAGCCGAGGTCATTAAAATAGGATCACGGTAGTATAAATACTCGCCTTTTACCTTTTGATCAAAATACACATACCTAGAAGACTTTTCTAAGGGAGATCCTCCAATACGAGCATTTTCCAAAACCTTAGCCGCTAGCATCGAAATGCCTTCTATAGCTAGGTGCGCTCCACCTAATTCGCCTATAGAATCATCTCCAAATCCATCAAGAACTCTACGATAAAAATCTGAAGCCTTTTGCACTCCTTTTTCAAAATCATCTCCAGGGGAATCTAAAAAACTTCCCTCCCCCTCAAGAAACTCTTTTAACAATAAAGAACGCAATCCTAATGTTGATCGAGAATATTTAGAAAATAAAGCACCTTTAACTACTTCTGGAAGGTTCTTTAACGCAAAAATGTTTTTTTCTAAATTAGTAACGAAATGAGATAAACTCTTCTTTTGCTCTGTAGAAAACTCTTCATCTCTACCCAACATAAAAGAACCTCAAAATTAAAAGAGCCTGCCACAAGAATTAGAAAAAACAAAGGAGTTTTTACTCAAAACCTGGTGGGAAAAAAGTTGATATTGTGTTTATAAGCATGCAAAATCTAGTTTTATTTACAAAACGAACAGTGTTTTAACAGAGTTTTAAACAATTTAACCACGTGTTTTCCCCTCTAAAAAACAAGTTTTAAACATTTTCCACACCATAAAAAGAAGAAGAAAAAGATTAATATAAATATTATCTTTTTTTCGTAGTTTGTGGAAATTGTTGAAGGATGTCTAACATGAGTTCCTTAGGGTTGCTTAGACGGCCGCGTAGAAATAGGAAAACTAAAGCTATCAGAGATCTAGTAGCAGAAACTTGCTTACTTCCCCAAGATTTTATTTGTCCTTTTTTTATTAAAGAGGGGAAGAATCTTAAGGAGGAAATCCCTACTCTTCCACAAGTATACCGATGGAGCCTGGATCTCTTACTTAAAGAGATCGAAAGATTATGTTTATTAGGTCTACGTGCTGTTATTCTATTTCCTGTAATTCCAGATCATTTAAAAGATGCCTATGGTTCCTACTCTTCGAATCCTAAAAACATTTTGTGTCGAGGTATTTTTGAGATTAAGAAAGCCTTTCCTCATCTATGTGTAATCAGTGATATTGCTTTGGATCCTTATACTACTCATGGTCATGATGGTATTTTAGATTTAGACACTGGTGAGGTTCTTAATGATGAAAGTGTAAGAATATTTGGAAATATCGCAACTTTACATGCAGAAATGGGGGTAGATATTGTTGCTCCTAGTGATATGATGGATGGGAGAGTATCTTATATTCGTTCTATGTTAGATCAGTCAGGTTGGCGCCAAGTTTTGATTCTTTCTTATAGTGTTAAATATGCTTCTTCTTTGTACAGTCCTTTTCGGGATGCTTTAGGCTCTCATGTGCAACTAGGGGATAAATGTAATTATCAAATGAACCCAACAAATGTTTTAGAAGCTTTGTTAGAGTGTTCTTTAGATGAACAGGAGGGGGCAGATATATTAATGATCAAACCCGCAGGATTTTATCTTGATGTTTTACATCGTGTACGTCAGAACACGACATTACCTTTAGCTGCTTACCAGGTGAGTGGGGAATACTCTATGATAGCAGCAGCCTCCACATTAGGGGGAGGGGATAAAGAGGCTATATTATATGAATCCTTGATAGCAATTAAACGTTCTGGAGCTGATATGGTGATTTCTTATGGAACGCCTAGGATATTAGAAATGCTATCTCAATAGTAGTTATAGTTCTTTGAAGAACTATTTATGTTGATTCTGGAACTAAGATTCCAGATTCTTTTACGTATTCTAGTAAAGCATCTTGAATAATTTTTACCATCTCTGTTTTAGAGGGATCTATAAATGTAGGGAGAGCAAAATCTTCTGGGCATATTTCTAAAAACCCTAATGTTTTCGCTAGCTCAAAATTCTTAGTGATTACTGCTTTGATCAGAGGAACTACAGGAATTTTCATGGGCATAACTTTATCATAGATATCTGTGTCTATGATCGGACGGGGTTCTCCATGAAGATTGGAACTAAGATTCATATAAGTGTGTTTTCTTTTTAAGAATCCTGAAAGATAGGTTCTGGTATGAGTAGGTTTATTGATTCCTAATCGTAGAAAACTAAAGGATTCGCGTTGTTTAGGAATAGGAATAACGGTAACCGTTGAATCTCTCATCCCTAAACAAGGAATTTCTTCATTGCAAAGTCTTCCTGTTAAAGGGTCACCAGAAATTAGGGATACGTTTGTGGAGATGGCTTCTAGTGGCAGGAGGCTGGGGATGTCAGCTCCTTTAGTAGTAATGATGTAGCGTCTTAGGGAGGGGTTTAATCCTGATCCTGCTAGAGCAACGACTTGTTCGTTAAGGATTCTTCCTTTGAGGAATAGGTAGCCGATAGCTAGGACTTCCTTGAAAGTTATTGTGAATACAATGTCTTTTTCGTTAGTGATTGGGGCGATGTAATGAATATGTGTAGAAGGAGATCCTGAAGGATAGGGTCCTGTAATTTTGTGTAAGTGTGCTAAAGATTTTAAATCTTTTTCTGGGAGAACAAGGCGATCCGTAGAAATAATGTGGGGACACAGGCTAAAAAGTTTAGCTATAGCGCGTACTCCAACATTAAAAGCATAAAAGCCTTCTTCTCTAGAAGAGAAAACAGAAAGATGTTTTTCCGTAGAGGGGGTAAAAGGACTGTTATCTGCAAGATTAATGAAAACATCTCTAGGATGTAGATGGGGTAAAGCAGGAATATCAAAAGGACGCTGTTTAAAAAGAGCAAATAACCCTTCTTGTTTAAAGACTTCGAATAAATCTTTTTGTGTAAGTTGAGCTAGGTCGTAAGAATATTTTGTTTGCGATTGTCCTGGAGTTTTTTGAATCAAGACATCAAGAAGAGAGCGTTTTTCCCCTCTGCGGATTTCCGTTACGGTTCCAGATATAGGAGAGGTGATGAATACTCCAGGGAAATTCTTATATTCAGCAACAGGTGCTCCTGAATGAATATCATCACCGGGTTCTACTTTAAGTTTTAAGGCTAAAGCAGAGTAGGGACGTAAGTCTACAGAAACAAAGGCAGGATCTATTCTTTTTAGAAACCCCGATTCTTTGGGAGACCCTTGTAAAGATAAATCTAAGCCCTGAGTAATAGTAATCTTCATACTCTAGGATTATAGGAGTTTTTATAAGGGAATCCAGTTTTTTTTCTTATTTTTTTTAGTTGATGTTGTTCTGGGTTTCTTAGTTGTGTTTTTTTTAGAATCTTCAAATCCTAGCTCTTTAGACACTTCATTAATAATGGCTTCTGTCTCTTTTTTATATTCGTTACAAGAAGCTCGAATATTTTCTAATGCTAACCATTCTTCTGGAGAGAAATTATCGGGATTGTTTGCAAACACTTCCATTTGCTCTTTTGTCATTCCTGTTTGACGAAGGATTTCTTGGGAGCGCTTGTCCAGTTCTTGGATTTTCTCTTGGGTTTTTTCCATGAGATACTCGTAATCTACTTCAGAATCAGAGGATAACGCAGAACCAAAAGAGGGATCAAAGTCTATATTATAAAGAGTAAGTATTTGTTTTATAGAATCTATTATTTTTTGCGCAGAATTACTATTCATTAATACACCATGAATTTTAATTTATTATAAAACAATATTGTTATTTTTTGTGTGGGGTTGTTGATATTTTTTATAATTCGGAGTATATTTCCCGCTAAAAACGGGTGGCATCGTGGACTATCTAGAAAAATTGCAAGTCTTCTTGGATGAAGGTCAGTCCTCAAGTTTTTTTAATTTGTGGGAGGAATATTGTTTTAACGATGTAGTACGAGGAGAAGAACTTATTGCAATTTTGGAAAGAGTCAAGAATTCTTCGTTAGCGCCGTTATTTGGAAAAATCGCAGACACCGTACTTTCTTTATGGGAAACTCTCCCTGAAGGAGAGGAAAAGGATCGGGTGCTTCAATTAGTTTTAGATTTACAAACTACAAATAATAAGCAACTTTATGCTGTTGCTGTGGACTATGTGAATAGGAAGTACAAAGATAGGGATAACTTTAATGAAGCCTTGCGAGTTGTTGGTCTTCGCGATGGTCGAGAATTTCAATATAGCCTCAGTCGTTTTGATTTTTTAATGCATTTAAAGGAAGGCAATTTTGTCTTTCATTCAGGAGGTTGGGGAGTTGGGGAGGTCATGGGAGTGTCTTTTCTTCAACAAAAGGCATTGATAGAGTTTGAGGGAGTAATGATGTCTAAGGATATCTCCTTTGAAACTGCTTTCAAGAGTTTAGTTCCTCTTCCTAGAGAACATTTCCTTTCAAGAAGGTTTGGGGATCCTGATGGTTTCGAGTCTTATGCTAAAGAACATCCTGTAGAAGTTATTGAGATGTTACTTAAGGATTTAGGACCTAAAACGGCAAAAGAAATCAAGGATGAGCTTGTAGATTTAGTTATTCCTGAAAAAGATTGGAATCGTTGGTGGCAAGCAGCTAAGAATAAGGTTAAAAAAAGCAGTCGGATTATTTCCCCTAAAACAATAAAAGAGCCTTATCGTTTTCAGATTGAAGGGGGGTCTTTGACCTCACAACTGGAACAACGTTTATCTCATCTAGAAGATAATGCAGAGAAGATAGCGGAGATTTACCAATTTGTTCGTGACTTGCCCAGCGAGTTAAAAAATCCTGAGAATAAAAAACTTCTTGTGCAGTTGTTACAAGAGTTACCTTTGGAAGAGGCTTTGTCTTTAGAAATTCAAAGAGATATCCTCCTTACTAATTTTTTAGGAGGTTCGTCGAGTAGTCGATTGAGTAAAGAGTTTATCTCTTCTCTGTCAGAGGGAGATATTCTTAACCTTGTGCATAATATTTCTATCACTGCTTTACAAAAGACATTTTTAATGTTGGTAAAACAATATTCTCCTTTATGGGAGGGGATATTTATGAAAGTTTTCCTTTCTACAACTTCGTCTACTCTTAGAGAACTTACATTTAAAGTATTGCGATCTACAGAGTCATGTAAGGAAAATCTAAAGAGCGTTATTCTTAAATTTATTGAAAATCCCATGATGTATCCTGAAGCTTTTACTTGGTTTTTCTTGAAGTTTGGGGTACATGGAGATGGAGTTTTTTCTCCCGAGGATAAAGAGATCGAGAGAGGGTTTTTAGAATCTGCTTTAGTGTTTATGCATCAAGTAGCTACAACTTCGTATAAAGATTTGGGAAAAAAGATCTATCATTTTTTGACGGGTCAAAGGTTTTTAATTTTTCGTAATATAATCGAGGGAGCTCCTTTGACTTATTTAAAAGAAATTCTCTTGCTATCGACAAAGTGTAGCCAGTTTTCCTCTGGAGATCTTGGTGTTTTGCAAAATCTTGCTGAAGTTGTGCAGCCTAATTTGAAAAAAAATAATGTTGTTGTTGAAGAGGATGTTTTATGGACAACAGCTGAAAGCTTTACACGTATGAAAAATAAATTACAGTCACTTGTGAGCAAGGAATTAATTGAGAATGCCAAAGAAATTGAGGATGCAAGATCTTTGGGTGATCTTAGGGAAAATTCGGAATACAAGTTTGCTTTAGAGAAACGATCTCGCTTACAAAAAGAAATAAGTGTTCTTTCAGAAGAAATCAATCGTGCTCGTATCTTAACCAAAGATATGGTTTTTACTGATACCGTGGGTGTGGGATGTAAGGTTTCTTTAGAGGATAGTGAGGGAAACCTAGTTACTTATTCTATCTTAGGGCCCTGGGATGCAGATCCGGACAAACACATTTTGTCTTTAAAATCGAAATTTTCTCAAGCAATGATAGGGAAACATGTTGAAGAGAGCTTGCAGTTTCAGGGAAAGGATTACAAGGTAAGTAAAATACAATCCTTTTGGGATACATAAGAAATGGAGCATAGCGGAATCGAACCGCTGACCTCAACAATGCCATTGTTGCGCTCTACCAATTGAGCTAATACCCCGAGGAAACAAAATTAACACGAGATGAGGTTTTGGATCAATCTTCGTGTGTTATAAAGGATTTTCTTTATGAGTTTTTTTAATCAACTACCTACGTACCCTTCTGATAGTATTTTAGGGCTGCAAAAGACTTTTTTAGAAGATAGTCGAGAAGATAAGGTGAATCTTGTTATTGGGTCTTATGAAGATCCACAACGGTCTTATGGAGGGCTTTCTTGTGTACATAAAGCTCAGGATCTTTTATTGAAAGATGAAATGAATAAAAGATATCTACCTATTCGGGGGCTATCCTTATTTCTAGAAGAAATGCGAAAGCTCATTTTTGGTACTATTTCTTCTGAGTATTTAGTTGATTCTCAAGCTTTGGGTGGTACAGGAGCCCTACACCTTGGAGCAAAAATATTTTCCATAGCTTATCCATCTGGGAGAGTTTATATTCCTGAACAGACGTGGGGAAATCATATACGGATTTTTTCTCAGCAAGGCTTAGAAGTATTAAGGTATCCTTACTATAATTCTTCTACTAAAGCTTTAGTATTTGAGGAAACACTAGCGTGTTTGAAGTCGATACCCCAGTATTCTATGGTTCTTTTGCAGTGTTGTTGTCATAATCCTACTGGTAAAGATTTTACGGAGGAAATGTGGCAATCGCTTGCAAAGTTAATGCAAGAACGGAAGTTGATTCCCTTTTTTGATACTGCATATTTGGGTTTTGGGGAGGGATTTGAGTTAGATAAGCGCCCTCTAGGAATATTTATACAGCAGGGAATTCCTGTTTTTGTCGCTGCTTGTGCTAGTAAGAATTTTTCACTATATGGAGAGCGTGTAGGATATTTTGCTGCATATAGCCAACATCCTGAGGATTTATTAAAAATTTCTAGTTGCCTAGAGGAGAAAATTCGAGGGGAATATTCTTCTCCTCCCAGACACGGTGCTTCTATTGTTTCTACGATCTTATCCGATGCTTTATTAAGAAAAGAATGGTTGTGTGAATTAGAAACTATTCGTCAGGATATAAGAAGAATTCGTGAAAAGTTTGTTCAGGTAATGCGTAATTACCTTGGGCATTCCTTTGATTTTATTTTGTCGCAAAAAGGATTTTTCGGGTATCCAGGTTTTTCTGAAGATCAAGTAAGGTTTTTAAGAGTAGAAAAAGGAATTTATACTACAAGTGGAGCTCGTTTTAATCTCAAGGGAATAACAGAAGATACAATAGATCGAGTGGCGCAGGGATTTGCAGAAGCTTATCAAATAGAAAAAAGCAATGTAGTGAAGAAATAAGTAGCCGCACTCAGGTAGAGACGAAGATTATAGGAAGCTTTGAGTAAATCTGCAGGGTTATGTGTGCAAGTGAAGATTTCAGTAAACAACATACACAAGTAAAGGAAGTTCATTCTTTTGTTTATCGTCGTTCTAAAAAGAGTCAATTGTATGTTTATATTTTCATTGTAGCCGTTGTCGCTTTATGTTGGAGCTTGCCGCGAAATTTCTATGAAAATATTCAACACCATGTAGTAGCACTTTATTCACCATTATGCTGTAAAAAAATCGATGCCCCTTCTTTGAATGCCTACTCACAAGAGATTGAAAACTTGTCATTGAAGGAAAAAGTGCGAGTTTTAGAGGAACGTTTACATGCTTATGAGGTTGTTCACTCTACTCCCCCTATGTTTCCTGAGGTTCTCACCCCCTATTTTCGTAATTTGATATTATCTCATGTTATTTATCGTGATCCTGCCTATTGGGGGAGCTCCATTTGGGTAAATGTAGGGAAATTACAGAACATAAAAAAAAATTCTCCCGTTCTGTCTGGAAATGTTCTTGTAGGACTTGTGGATTATGTCGGAAAACAGCAATCGCGAATTCGTTTGATTACTGACGCTGGTATGCAACCCTCTGTAGTTGCTGTGCGTGGTGGACTACAGGCCGCTATAGTCAAGGATAGGATCAAGGATTTACAGTGCCATCTTGAAAAGCTACCTAACACATATCTCCTGGAAAAGGATAAGTATGAAAAAATAGATCAGCTAAATGATCTTTTTGTTTCTCTTAACTGTCCTGAAGAACATGCATTTTTGTTGCGCGGTACGCTATCAGGTCATGGCGGTCCTTTGTGGAAAAAAGAGACTTTGGTGTTACATGGGGAAGGTTTTTGTAGTGTTGAAGGTCAATATTTATGCGAGGGAGATGTTTTAGTTACTACAGGATTAGATGGTATTTTCCCCCCAGGGTTACTTGTAGCTGAGATTGTTAATGTAAGTCCACCTCGAGAAGGCGCGTGCTCCTATAACATAAAAGCAAAGTCCTTAGCTAAGGATTTGACATACTTGTCTTCTGTTTTCATTTTACCAGCCATGGAATTTAACCCTAATGATAGACCGGATATTTTTGGATTATTGTGGGATGATCTTGGTTCGATAAACAAATGAATCCTTTGTCTTCGTGATGCATGCCACGAATGAAAATAAATCCCATTTCCACGTTATTCGAGATATCAAATTGTTGTAAAAATCTTTGTGCAGCATGGATATAAATGCTCCCTTGGTAATCTAGTTTTTCTTTTTTTATATAGTTCCATAGATTTTCCTTGGAGTAATCTTGGCTGCTTTCTCCCAAAAATGAAGTTTTCCAATCAATAATGTAATATCGCGAGTTATGCTCAAAAAATAAATCTATGCTTCCTTGCCATAGATCTTCTTCATGAGAGAAAAGAAAAGCTTCTTCGCTTTTGATCTTATGAGGAGAAATATTTTTTAAAGAGAAGGTATCTTCAGAAAAAGTTAAGGGAGAAGAAAAAGTGTATTGTAGTTGTTGTGTGATGAGTTGTTCATAGCCTTCTAAATGTGTATTTTTCACTATTCGAATGACTATATCTAAGATTTTCTCATAGGGAGTATGGAATCTGGGAGAAATGGTTTCTAAAATTTTGTGAATCAAAATTCCTGTTTTTTTCCCTAGGGGTAGAAAAGAAGAGCTTTCAGTTTCTTCTGGTAGGGAAATATCGTGGGAAGAGGTATCATCAAGCAGAGATTTCAATGAAGAAAAAGAACACATTGGTTTTGAAGAAGGTGGGGAGATAGTAAATGTCTCCGGTTGTACAAAGGATGCCGGAGAAAGGGTAGAGGGGACAGAATACGAAGAAAGGGAAAAAATATCAGGGTGTTCTTTAGATAGGTGTTGTGCAAATTCAACAATAGAATTATGCGATCCCACGCGTTGTATGTAGTTTGTCCATGCAGAGTTTTTTCTTTGGGATTTTGCATTGTGTATGGGAAGGAATAATTGCTTCTTTGCACGCGTACAGGCTACATACATCTCCCGCATCCATTCTGAAGAACTTTTATTTTTTTTGGATTTATCCAATCCGGGACAAAAAACAATATCGTACTCTAACCCTTTAGATGCATGAATGGTAGTCATTTTTACTATGTCTTTATCTTCAGAATAAGAAGAAAATGAGAGATTTTCTTCCCAAAGTCCTGTTTCTGAAAAGTAATGTAAGTAAAGTAATTGATGATGTGGATACGGCGATTTAGATTCTAGATAAGCACATAACTTTTCCATTTCTTGAAAAACGAGGTCTCCTTGAGGTGTTTGGAGTAAAGCCTCGCCTTGACGAGTCATGAAGTGATAAAAAGTTGCTAATAATCCATGGGAAGTTATGTAGCCGCGTAAAGAAAAGAAATAAGATGAATAATACGCTTTTTTTTCAATTACATCCTTTAAGGTTAGTCGGAATAAGCTACTGAGCAGAACTCGTTGTATTTTTTCATCACTTTCGGGATAGAGAATGGCTTCGATGAGAATCAGTGTAAGAAGTGGAGTTTCTGTTAGATGGAATATCGATTTGGTTTTTGAGAACGCTATGGGAACGGAACAATGGGTAATGAGATCAAAAGCCTGTAAAGAATCTGTAACTAAAATTGCTATATGTCCCAGGGGAATACTATGAGTTTGGTGTAAGTACCCAATTGTGTTTGCTATCCAATTAGCTTGATCTTGCATAGTATCGTAGGGGAAAAAATGTACTGGAGAATATAAAACAGTTGAAAAGGTCTCTGTGCTTTTGGGATTAAGAGGATAGTATTCTATAGGAGGATATCCAGGAATTTCTGAAAATAAAGAACATTTGCTGAAAAGAATATTAATTCCCTCCATAAGCTTAGGAGATGAGCGGTAATTATTTATTAGATGTAATTGAGATTCCTTAGGAAAAGTAGATTTTGCTTTTAAATATGTGGGAAGGTCAGCGTTTCTCCATTCATATATCGATTGCTTAGGATCTCCAATCAGAAAAAGAGAACCAGAAAAATCGTTAGTAGCGAACAGTTTAGAAAAAATATTCCATTGTTTTTTATCTGTATCTTGGAATTCATCAATAAGAACTAATTGAAAACGCTCTCTTAGAGAAAGGAGAAGAGCTTCTGCGTGTTTTGATGTTATGAGATTGTCTACAGCAGAGATACTTTCATCGGGAGATATCCAGGGGGTATACTGCGTTTTTAAATAAACGCGAAGATCATTTATTACAGTAGAGAAAATGAGATCTAAGTTGCAAAACTGCTCTGTATAATGCAACCAAGGAGTTTCTTCTATTAAATTAAAAGCAGGACAAGATTGATAACGCGCTAATCGATTTTTAGGGTGGAATGTTTCTGCAATCCTAGAAAAAGAAAAGAGCTTTATTGAAGGTACAGGATGATATAGAAGATCAACAAATTGTTCTATGTCTTGCGATATAGAGAAAGGTTGTTTTTTATAACTACTCGATAAATGAAGTAATTGATCTAAAAATTCCTCTTTGGGCATCGTCAGCACTTTTTTCTGAATGGAAATATGCCATTCCCGTGCTCGCATGAGTGTAGTTTGTATATCGGGAAGATGTTCGCTGGTATCTGTTGTATAATTTGATAACAGCTTTTCAGTTAAAGAAGCTGTGTGTTTTGTATGGATAGGATAACGAGCAAGAAGTAAATACCATTGTTCTGGGAAGAGGACATTTTTCCAAAGGTCTTGAGAAAGATAGCGTTGTATGTAGTGCAGAATAGTTTGCGAATGGGTAAAAGCAGAAGGATTTTGTATCATGCGCGCGGAGGGAAAGTACTCTTGTAAAATATAATTACAAAATCCATGAATAGTAAAAATTCCCATACGATCTATAGTAGCTAAAGCATTTCGAGCGCGCATGTAAAGCAGCTTTACATCATCTTGAGGTAGGTAGGAAGGAAGAGAAACTGTTGTGTTCTCGAGAGAGGATTTTAATTTTTCTACTATATGCTTAAAATTATTTTGAATTCTAATTTTTAATTCATTTGTGGCTGCATTAGTAAAGGTAACGGCTAAAATGTGTTCTACATGAGAAACGGATCCTTCTAAAATAGCACGAAGAATGATGTGCTCTATAGTAAAGGTTTTTCCTGTTCCTGCAGATGCTTCTAAAAAGTATTTTCCATGAATCGAAGTTTGAGGCTCAAAGATATCAAAAGGTTGCATGGATTTCCTTAAATAACGAAAGAATCAATAAACGATGCTCTTCACTTATAGTGAACGCTAAAGGAGTGCGGTTATGAAATTTCCAAAAAATATCTGAAGAAGGATCATGGAGATTATCAGAAATAGTTTTTTGTATTGTTTCGTTTAACTTTTTTCCCTGGGTTAATGCTTGCCAACAACTAGAGGAAACTAAAGGGATAGGGTATTCTTGGATCAGATGATAAACATCTAATACACGGTGTAAATACTCTTCAGGGTTTGAAAATGCCGGGGGAATTGTTTCTTGAGCATCTGAAGTTACTCGGTAGATTACTGCTTGAGAATTTAAGATACCCGCATGTTGTAACATAGCTAAAGCAATTTGCGCCTGCAAATAATTTTGTATAGCAAATATAGTTTCTGGGATTTCAGAAATTTTGTGTTTCATTTTTTTTGAAGGAGAAGGATCTAAAGCACAGAGATAAACTCCCGAAGAGCATATCCCTAAAAATTTCGCATGTAAAGAGATCGTACAATTATTCCAAGGTAAAATTACAGGAGGAAGAAGAATATCTTTATCATGAAGATCATGAAAGAGAGAAGAAGAAAATAGCGCTATGTGGGGTGTTGTGCTGGGATTGGAGTATAGGTTGATGATCCTTTGGTGTACAAGATTTGCCTGAGAAGTAAATACTTCTTTAGAGAATTCAGATAGATAATTGTATTCTACATGATTTTCAGAACGTGCGAGGTAATTTTCCCAAAGAAACACCATATCTTTTTTTGTTGGGAAAAGTTGACTTTGAGCTTGCAATAAGCGGGGAGGACGTAAGGAAATCTGATAGTTTGCTTGTAAAAAAAAATCCAAAGGAGAAACAAAAGCATGAAGTATTTCAGAAACATCTACATGTTCAGGAAGTTTTCTGGAAATAGGTGAAGTAGGAAATATTGCAGGCAACGGGGATTTAGCAGAAAAGAAGGATTGGGCAAGTTTATAATGGTGTGCCTGCGATGTGTGTAGAAATGTTTTTTCTTTGAATGAAGATGGTAGGTAAGATTTGGAAGGTAAATGACGGATAGGGAGAGAAAGAGTATTTTGAATATGCTTTACATAAGCACTGGGTAAAGCAGGAGTATTGGAAGAAAAGAGATAACTAATATGTAGAGAGTGTCTAGTAGAGATGAGTGTTTGAAGAAAGTGAAAATTCTCTTCGTCTTCAAAAGAAGAAAAAAGGAGCTCTTCGTGGTTGGAAGTATCTACTAGGTCTAGGAAGTCTATAAAAGGAGTTTTATTTGCTCCTAAGATAAATGTATGCCCTTTGGGGAGAAAACTCAAGTTTTCTAAAGATCCGACAAAGGGTCCTGGCTGGTTATATAGAGGGCTACTACTGTAACAATGGGAAAGGAAATCTAAGCAAAAATCGAAAAAAAATGTCAGAGAACATGTTAAAGAAGAAAATTTTGGGAATAAGGAGTTTCTTAGTGAAGTTATATAGGACAATTCATTCGAAGATAAAAGAAACACCGTTTCTAAAAAAGAGAAGATACTATTTGCATGTTCTTCATAAGTTTTGTCCTGATTCCCTGAGTAGATTTCAATAAATTGTTGTAAATCGTAAAGGAAAGGAAGAAGTGTTTCCCAAAGTTCTGTTGGATTCACTTTTCCTGATGCATCAATGAAAGGATATTCATTAAGAATAGAGTCTCCAATATCTTGAATGACCTTTCCTTGTTTTTTGAAGGTTTTATTCCATTCTTGAGAAATTTTTTTCCAAAGAAATGGAATCTGCTGCGACTCTATAGGGTAGTGTAATTTTGGATGTGTAAGAATTTGTAGTAAACAGTGTAAGTTCCCTTGTGTTTGGAGTAAAGCGGATAGGAGGAGAAGTTTTTCTTTTAATTCTTTTGCGTGTGTAGATTCTGTATGAGTAAAATATAAAGGAAGGTGTGGGGAAAATATCGCTTTTAAATACACTTCATAAGTAGATACTTGTGATGATAAAATAAAAATTTCTTCTGGAGGCACTCCTTGATGTATCAACAGTGAAATTTTTGAGAATACCTCCTGAACCTCTCGAGACGGATGTGTCGCGGTGCTCAAGGTGAGCGTAGAGTCGTTCTCTTCTGGATTGAGTGGTGTATTGGGATGTAAATGGAATATCGTATTTTGTACTTTTCCTAATGTTGTTGCTTCTTGAGGAGGAATAAATTCTTCGCAATAATCTATTTCCTTATCTAAACAAAAGTTGTGAAAGGTTTGGGATTTCTGTGCCAGATTAGCGAGAAGGGATTGTCGGTCTGCAAGAACGTACTGTTCCCAAGCATGACGATTAGAATGGTTATGTAAACGGCGCCAAAGAAAATCAATTGCTTTATCTGAAAGCAAATCCCCGAAGTATTCTTGCGTGGGAGAAAAACAATAAAAATATACAGGGAAAAAATAGTTTAATTTTGTGAAAAAAGAAATAGCAGATTTGGGAAGACGGGAGTAACCAAAAATGTGTAAGGAATAGTCCAATGCTTCCATTGTCTGCAGTGTTGTGATGATGGAATCACATACCTCTTGAAGAGGAGTAAACTGAGAAATTAACTGAGAAATTATCTCTTGGTAGTAGCGGTTTTCTCCTGACGGAATTTGTGAAAATGTATAGAATTTTTTGAAAATACTTCCAAGTTTTTTCATGAATGCATACTGCGGCTGTTGAGAGGGCAGTTGACTATCAGTAGATTGAGTTAAATTAAAATTATTTAATATTTCATGTATAAATAGAGGAAGTGTTATGTAATCGGGAGTCAATGGTTTCTCTTGGCAGACTTCAGTAAATAAATGTTTGACAAGTGAATCATAAGAAGAGAAAATAATTGACCCCATGAAAGTGCGATTACTAGTCGCACGAATCAATTCTCTACGTAACCAGTGCCCAATTTCTGTATTGGCAACAAGAATCCATCTTTTTGTAAAGGGATGTTGATGGGTAGAAAATAAATCTTTAGCAAGTTTTGCAAGTAGATGATTGGGTGAATTGCTAAAAATTGCTTGGCTATGTTTGGTCGCATTCATGGATGTTTTAATACACAAAAAATCTTTTCGCGCGTTAATAATAACGCATTTCCTGACGGTATTAAATGATAATCTCTATAAGTTTCTTCTAGTGTTTTTTCTCCTTGAGGGAAAAAGTTTAACAGAGAATGCTAAGATATTATCCTACGTCAGTTTCTTTTTCGCATTGCCCTTTCTATTGTTGGCTCCTTTGGCTGGAAGCTTGTCTGATAGATATCAGAAACGAAATATTATTTTAGCTACGCGAGTCGTTGAAATTATTTGCATGTTACTTGGGTGGTACTTTTTTTATATACAGTCTGTGTGGGGTGGATATCTTGTTTTAATTTTGTTGGCTAGCCACACCACGATTTTTGGTCCTGCAAAGATGGGGATACTTCCTGAAATGTTGTCCCTAGATTATCTTTCTAAAGCAAATGGAATCATGACAGCAATGACATATGCTGGAAGTATTCTTGGGTCGTGTTGTGCTCCGTTACTTGTAGATCTTACAAAGAATTTCACTATAAATGGTTATGTTTTCTCAATAACGTTTTGCGTTATCTCTTCAATATGTAGCTTGTTTGTTTCTTGGCATATACGTCCAAGTAATATTAAGAATCGTGAGCAGAAAATTACTTATGTTAGCTTTAAAGATCTCTGGGAAATTCTCAAGGAAACTCGTCAAGTGAGTTACTTGATGTTATCCATTTTCTTAATTGCTTTTTTTCTTCTTGTTGGAGCCTATACACAAGTAGAAATTATTCCCTTTGTTGAATTTACTCTTGGGTACCCCAAGCACTATGGAGGCTATCTCTTTCCTTTGGTTGCTTTAGGCGTAGGAGTCGGATCTTATGTTGCTGGATGGATATCAGGGAAGGATATTAAGTTGGGTTATGTTCCTGTCACCTCTTTAGGACTAGGGTTAGCTTTTATAGGTTTGTATGTGTTTTCTTCTTCTCTAATTGGGGTGATGTTTTCTCTTCTTGTATTGGGATTCTTAGGAGGGATGTACCAAGTACCTCTGCATGCCTATTTACAATATGCTAGTCCAGAACATAAGAGGGGGCAAATTTTAGCCGCCAATAATTTTCTTGATTTTTTAGGTGTGTTAATTTCCGCAGGAATTGTCCGCATTTTGGGATCTGGACTTGGTTTATCTCCAGAAATGAGTTTTTGTTTTATGGGGATCTTTGTTTTTTGTATTGGCCTCTGCTTGCTATGGGTATGGAAAGAGCTTGTCTATCGCTTATTTCTGAGCGCTGTATTAAGAAAACAATTGGGAGAGTTTTTAAGATTACCCCGCTCTTCAGTGCCTGCATGCTATTTTGTATCCACACAATCTTATAGAGAAACACGTCGTGTTTTAGCTATGCTGCCCAAAACTGTACGTAGTCTTGTTGTTATCCTAGATCAGACTTTACAACCAGGATGGACAACGCGATTAATTTCTTATTGTGTACCTACAATAGTATTCACCAATGCTCTAGGGGATAGGAGGGTAAAAACGGCTTGGGCTGTACTCCAAGCACAACACGTACGTGCGTTATTAAAACAACAACCCGATTTATGTATTATTTGTCTGGGAAAAGAGGAAAATGTTGCTTTCTTCTCCCGTACATTAATAGAACAAGGCATTCCTCTACAGATGCTACATCTGTCATGCGAGTATTTAAATAATAAAACAACATACCATTTATCTTTAGGCTAACGAACAGATTAGCCTAAAAATAAAAAAACCTAACAGCTGCAGTTGCAAGTGTTTTTATCGGATTGGCATAAGTGCATACGACGGAAGGGTTTGTTTCCCCTAGATGAGGAGAAAGTACGTACTCGAGGTGCCTGAGCACATTCTTGAGAACAACAACCTGCGTTTAGGGAAATACACTCATGGCAACAAATAAATAAATGGTTGCAATCTGTGTTCGCACAATTGTAATAGGTGTCACATCCTCTTGAACAATGCAAACAAGTAGCAATGGGAGACACGTCAGGATCGGTAGCATCAATAGGTACAGCTAAGCGATCATCGAATACAAAAAGTTTCCCAAGCCATTTCCCTGTCCCTACAGCTTGCCCATAAGCAATTACACCACCATCAAGTTGGTAAACTTCTTTGAATCCTTTTTCTAAAAGGAGAGAGGAATACAACTCACAACGAATACCGCCTGTACAATACATCATCACCGGTGTGGTTTCAGGATTGTACTCTTGAGATAAACGCTCCGCATAATCTGGAAATTCACGAAACGTTTGAATGTTGGGGAGAATCGCATTTTCAAAATGACCGATTTTCCATTCATAATTATTTCGTACATCCAAAATTAAACACTGATTTTCTTCGAGTTTTGCATGCCACTCTTGAGGAGAAATATGCTTTCCTTGCTTAGAGAGATCCACCTGGTGTCCAAGGGCAACAAGCTCTTTACGGTATTTAACAGTTACTCTGGGGAAAATATTTTCTTTAATGTGATGAATTTTAAATTTTATATTTGAAAACCCAGGGCGTTGTTTTAACCAAGCCATATACTGTTCTGCATGCGGTTGGTAGCCACTAAATTGACCATTGATCCCTTGTTCTGATATATAGATGCGGCAAGCAACATCCAATTGTTTAAAAAATTCCTTGTGTAAAGCGATTTCCTGGTGAGGATTATCTACACGAGTTAAATAATAATAGGCTAGGGCATAATAATTCTTTTTCATGTGAAGCATCCTAACAAATCCTCGGAAATAATTCCATTGTAGAAAATTAGGTTGGGGACTAAAATGCCCTTTGATATTTTCGAATAAATAGGTACCCATTTTGACGATGAGGAAAATTTCCTAGGGTACTGTGGCCGCTATCCTTGTGTATATTCTAATCTTAGTAATAAGATAGACCAAGAAGGCGTAAATAATCTCTTAAGCTAAATAAAGGACTGAAGTACATGGCTCGATATTGTGGCCCTAAAAATAAAATAGCAAGGCGTTTTGGAGCGAATCTTTTTGGACGAAGCCGAAATCCTTTGTTGAGAAAGCCTCATCCTCCAGGTCAGCACGGTATGCAAAGAAAGAAAAAGTCTGACTATGGTCTACAGCTAGAGGAGAAGCAGAAATTAAAAGCATGTTATGGCATGCTTTTAGAAAAGCAGCTAGTTAAAGCATTTAAAGAAGTTGCTAATAAGCAAGGCAGCGTTACGAAAATGTTTTTGGAGAGATTTGAGTGTCGTCTCGATAACATGGTGTATCGTATGGGTTTTGCAAAGACAATTTTTGCTGCTCAGCAACTGGTTTCTCATGGACATGTTTTGGTAAATGGGAAGAAAGTAGATAGAAGATCGTTTTTTTTACGTCCAGGAATGCAGGTTTCTTTAAAAGAAAAGTCTAAGAAAATGCAGTCGGTAAAAGAAGCGTTAGAAAATAAAGATGAAAGTTCTTTACCCTCGTATATTTCTTTAGATAAAGCAGCGTGTAAGGGAGAGCTTTTAATTTCTCCTGAGCAAGATCAAATAGAAGCTCAACTTCCTCTACCCATTGATGTATCTGTTGTTTGCGAGTTTCTATCTCACAGAACCTAGTCTAAAGAAAAATATTTCTTTTTGATGCAAATTTAAGACGCTAAGAAATTAGCGTCTTTTTTTGTATATTTAATTTTGAAAACTACGAAGCAGGCGAATTTCTTTTTCCCATAACTGTGGCCCTCCTGGGGTTTCTAGATATTTTGGAACCATTTTTGTTTGTTTATCTTGCATAAGAAATTTAAAACTTTCTATACCTATATCTCCTTCGCCAAGAGGAGCGTGGCGATCTTTATGCTTTCCTAAAGGAAATAAGGAGTCATTGAGATGAAAGGCGCGCAAATAGGACAGACCTATTTGTGCATCAAATTGTTTAAGTACTTGCTCCCATCCTTTGGGTAACGTAATATCGTAACCAGCAGCAAAGATATGACAAGTATCGATACAAATTCCTACGGGAATGCGATGTTTGAGTTTGTCTATAAGATAACCAAGTTCTTCAAAATTACTGCCAACTAAGGTACCTTGACCAGCAGTAGTTTCAAAAAGAACAATAAGATCGGGGGAGTCTTCAAATAAAGGTGCCATTAAAGAAAAACTAGAAACAATACGGTCCAGACAAGCTTCTTTTGAGTCATGCACTGCTGCACCAGGATGAAAATTAACGAAATTGATGCCTAAAGATATGCAATCTTCAATTTCTTGCTTTATGCAGATACGGCTTTTTTCTAAAATTTCTGGATTTGGAGAGCCCGGATTAATTAAATAGCCGGCATGGCTCATAATATACGATAGAGATGTCTCTTCTAGGGCTTTTTTAAAGGAAGAGATCAAAGAACCATTCAAGGGACGCCTACGCCACTGCCTTTGATTCGCTGTGAATAGTTGCACAGTAGAGGCACCAATAGCCTGTCCTTCATATAGTGCGTTGTGCAAACCTCCCGATGTAGATGTATGGGCGCCTAATACTGGGATTTGTGGAGGAGGGAGTAGGTGTATTTTCATACTTCAAAAAAATCTCTATCTGTTATGGATAAACCAAGTATTAGGGGAGTACGATATTTTAATGAATAAAAAAGATAACGAAGGATCGGTAGCCAGTTCCCTGTTTAACTTGCTTTCAGGAACCTTTTTCAGTCGGGTAACGGGGATGCTACGTGAAATCGTTATGGCTGCATATTTTGGAGCTGATCCCCTAGTAGCTGCTTTTTGGCTGGCTTTTCGTACGATTTTCTTTTTACGAAAGATTCTTGGAGGACCCATTTTAGGGCTCGCTTTTATTCCACATTTTGAGTTTTTACGATCTAAAGACGAAAATCGCGCAGCATTTTTTTTCCGTAGTTTCTCTAAATTTTTTGGTTGGAGTGCTTGTGGATTCACTTTGTTCATCGAAATAGGTTTAGGAATTTGGCTGTATTATTCGCAGGGAAGTATTGCTGATGCTCTTCTCTTGACAATGATTCTTCTTCCTTCAGGGATTTTTCTCATGATGTATACAGTGAATTCTACTTTATTACATTGTGAGAAGAGATTTCTCAGTGTGGGATTAGCTCCTGCTATTGTCAATATTTTGTGGATTTGTACCGTATTTTTAGCTAGAAATAGTGATCCAAGGCAAAGGATTATACGATTATCAATTATTCTTGTTTTTGGATTTATCATTGAGTGGTTAGTTACTGTTCCTGGAGTTAGAAAATTTTTAGGTACAGCAACAACACAGCCTAAGGAACGGGATAGTATTAGAGCATTGATTGCTCCATTATCGTTAGGACTGCTCTCTATGGGAGTATTTCAAATGAATCTTCTAAGCGATATGTGTTTAGCCCGCTATATTCATCCTATTGGTCCTCTCTATTTAATGTATTCTGTAAGAATACAACAGTTGCCTGTACATTTATTTGGGCTCGGAGTGTTTACAGTTCTATTACCTGCGATTTCTCGTTGTGTGCAGGATGAACGACATGAAGAAGGTTATGAATTAATGAAATTCGCTCTGAATCTTACAGTTTCTGTTATGGTCATTATGACACTAGGATTGTTATTGCTGGCTCTCCCTGGTGTGCGTATTTTATATGAACATGGTTTATTTCCTACCACAGCAGTATACGCTATTGTAGAAGTTTTACGTGGGTATAGTGGGAGCATTATTCCCATGGCGCTGATTCCTCTGATCTCCGTCCTATTTTATGCACGCCGCCATTATACAATACCCTTGGTCATTGGAATTATAGCCGCTATAGGCAACATGATTTTAAATGTGCTTTTAGGTTGTTGGATTATTAAACATGTCGCGGGACTTGCATATGCGACTTCGATTGCTTCTTGGGGACAGCTGTATTATCTATGGAAATATGCTGCGAAACATCATCCAGGATATTCCGGATTGATGTGGATCACTCTGAGGCGTTCTGTAAAGGTAATCGCCACAGTAGGTTTAGCCTTTATTGTGACCATTGGCTTGAACATTGTCACACAAACAACATACATTATTTTTATTGAGCCTTACACTCCCTTGCCTTGGTCGTTATCTTCATTTGTTGCTCAAAGTACAGCTTTTTTTTCTGAAAGCGTCATTTTCTTGGCTTTTTTGTTTGGTTTTGCAAAACTACTTCGCGTAGAAGATCTTGTAAACTTAACATCTTTTCAATATTGGAAAGGGCGTCAAAGTCTCTTGCACAGTTCACAAGTTATGCAAGATAATCAAAATTAGTGACTTATTCTTTTCCTTCTGTGTGGCTGCGCGCTATTTTGCACGAATAACCATCTGTTTCGATCTTCTGAATTTGAATAACTAAATCGACACTAAGGAAGCTATGAAGAAATACATCTATCCCTGGTTAATGTGTATGTTTGCCTCCGCAGTATCCACAAGTTATGCGGAGACTCTCATGAAAGAACAAGAAACAGTACATTCTCCCGTGTTTACTAGCTTGGATGAAGTAAAAGCTTATCTAGATACTCGAGGTTTTGTAGAGACACGAAAACGAGGAGGTGTATTGAGATTAGCTGGAGATGTTCGTGCTAAATGGATTTATGCTAAGGAAGATATTAAAAATCCTGTTGTTTCGGATAAGATGCCTTTACCTGTAAATCGTTATCGTAGTGAATTTCATCTTTACGTAGATTACACCACAGGGAAAAGCTGGTTAACTTCAAAAATGAATTGGACAGCTATTGCTGGTGGGGAATCTACAGCTGCTGGTGTAGATATTGATCGTGCTTTTCTAGGTTATCGTTTTTATGAAGATCCTTCTACTAAGATCTTCGCTGAAATCGGGCGCTCTTCTTTAGGAGATATCTTTGAATCAGAACTCGAATTTAACAGTAATTTTGATGGTTTGCATCTGTATGCTAGTCGTCGTTTGAGTGGTAAGTACCCTTATCATGCTATTCTTCATGGAGGACCTTTTGTCGTAAATATGACAAAAAAACATTATGCCTGGGTTGTAGAAGGGATTGTAAATCAGCTTCCTGGTAATTTTTCTGTAAAATGCAGTGTGATTGACTGGAATTCTTTTTCTCCCGTCGTAACTTCCAGTACTTCCCCGTCTCCAGGAAATCAAAAAGATCCTAAGTATAAATATTGTGTATGGCAATGGTTAATAGGGAAGCACTCGAAAATTTCTTGGGTGAATGGAAACAAAAAACCTCTATACTTGTATGGTGCTTACCTAACTAATACTTTGGCGAAAGCGACAAAAACAACATTAAATAAAAAACAAAATAAAGGTTGGTTTATTGGAGGAACTTTAGGCGCACTCAGAAAAGCAGGAGATTGGTCAGCCACAATACGTTACGAATATGTAGAGGCTTTGGCTATTCCTGAGATTGATGTTTCTGGTATTGGTCGGGGAAATCAACTGAAATTTTGGTTCTCGCAAGCCATAGCGGGTAATTATGATCCCAAAGATGCTAATGGATTTACGAATTATAAAGGAGCCTCCTATTTATTCATGTACGGAATAACAAACTCCTTGTCTTTAAGGGTTTACGGAGCTTACTCCAAGCCCGCAGATAACCGTTTGGGAAGTGAATTTACCTATAGAAAGTTTGATATTGGGTTAATTTCTGCTTTTTAATCTTTTTTTAATAAAACTCATTAATAAGCTCACATTTTGAATTAAAAGATGTGGGCTTTTTCTTATTATTTTATAATTAGTAAAAGATTTAATGAGTTTTTTATTATTATGGTTAATCCTATTGGCCCCATAGATGAATCTAAGACAACTGCTCCCGCAGACTTATCTACTTTAGGGATGCAGGCTAGCGCAGCTAATCGTAGTGCAGAAGCTCAAAAAATAGCCGGTGTGGATGGAAATGCTAAGAAAACACAGTCTACACTCAATACTGTTGGAACTTGGAGTTTGTTGGCTTCTGCAAAGTCGGCTTTAGCAAGTTTGTTTGATAAAATTAGTAACTTATTCTCCACACAATCAAGTACGATTGCTTCTTTTGATGACGCTAAAACTCAAGCGGATTCTGCATGGACAGCTTTACAAAATGCAACAACATATGCAGAGTTTAAAACTGCTGTAACTTCTTTGCAGGAAGCTGTGGAGTATATGAATGCAAATGCAGCTGATGATGCTCAGAAGCAAGTTGCTGGGGAATGGCAAACGAAATTAGATAGTCAACAGGATTATATCTCTCAAGTTACTGCAATTGGAAGTTTACTAGAATCAAATCAAACCTTGTTAGAAGCTATTAAAACTTCTTCATCTTTAGATCAGATTATAGGAGCGGAGGGTTTAGCTGAGACTAACAAAGAAAACGCCACAAAACTAATAGAAGAATTAAAGAAAAATTATCCTGATTCTACTCTCGCAGATAGTCTACAGAAGGAAATAGATGATTCTACAGAAGCTATTTCGAATCTATCCACGACTATCCAACAAGCTTACAATGCAGGTCAAGGAAGTACAGCTGCTTTACAACAGGCACAAGAAAATAATAGCCCGGCGAATATCGAATCTTGTAAACAAATCATTGCAGATGCAGGTAAAGCAATTAATGAAGCCTTAGCACAAGCCCCAGATTCTCCTATCGTTAAAGAAGCTTTAAAGCAGCAACAAGAAGCTGCAACTGCTATAGAGCAAATCACTCCTAGTGGTGGAGGTGATATTGGATTAGGAGGTCCTGGAGGACCTGCCAGTGTGGGAACCTCACAAAATAAAGGGGGAACTGTTGGAGAAGCTCGCGTATCTATGTTACTTGCTGACGCTGATAATGAAACAGCAGCAACTTTAATGCAAGGATTCCGAAGAATGATCGAACTCTTTCACGCAGATGACCCTGATATTGCAGGCACTATAGATAAACTTGCTGCTGAAGTGAAGAGCCAGCTACAACCACCCACGGAGCAAAGTCAAGCTATAGAACAAGCCTTGCAAGGAGAAGGAATGGACTTTTCTGAGGCTTTAGGAGCTATAGCAAAAGCGGCCTCTCTTGCTACAGGATCTTCTACTGAAGTTGCTAATATGAGTGGAAGTGTTGTTTCTGATCTTTCTCAGGTCGTGTACTCGAAGGGTTCAAGTTCTTCATCCAGTTTTTCTAAAGGGTATGATGCTTATCGTCGACTCAATACTGTATATGCGGAAAGTTCAGCTGCAAATCGTGAGATTTTAGATAGAACAACCTCGTCAACATTGCAATCACGTCCTACGAGAAATACAGATACACAACGTAATGATGATCGTAATTCTCGTGATACTGCTTCTGACGTCGCACGCATGGTTGCTGATAATAGTAAAACTCTCGGAGATGTTTACGCTGCAATATCCGCTTTAGAAGATAAGCTGGCTACTGTGACAGGAGACGCAGCGACAGTAACTTCTGCAGGAGCGACATTTACTGCAGGAGCCACAAAAATAGAGAAATCTGGTTACCCATTCGTACAAATTTCTAGTGATTCTACTCAGAAATTTATTGCACAGTTAGAAGCAGAATTTGCTTCAGGATCGAAGAGACTTGCTGAATTGCAAACGGCAACTTTCCAAAAGCAGCCACAGTTTATTCAACAAGTATTAGTTAACGTAGCCTCTCTATTTTCAGGGTATCTACAATAGTCTTTAGTTAAAGGAAAAAGCTTACTTTGCTTAGGCGAAATAAGCTTTTTTCTATGTTTATTTTTCTTAATTACAACTCCTCAGGGATGTTCCCAGGATTTTTGTTAGTAAGCAGCGAGAGAACATTTAGGATTAGCTAGCAAAAAGTATTCTTACTTAAATTATCCATTGTAGAAAAAGTTCACCTAATTAGGATAAATTTCACCAGCTAAATGGGAAAGAATTTTATTTAGCACCTGCATAGATGTGGATACTAATGTCCATTCTTGTTGTACGTTAGACATTTGGTTTTGTAGATTTAGTTGTTGAGTTTGGCTCTGTGTCGTGTAATTTTGCTGGTCCGACTGAATTTGAGTGAATAAAGGACCTAAGCCTCCAGTAACACTAAGATCGGGGAAACCATTCGCAATAAATCCTTCCAAAGAGGCTAGTGTAGAGATCCAATCCTTCGGTCCTGTAATTTGAAATACATTTTCTTTGACCTGGTTGTTTGCCATTTGAGGGGAGATAGTGAGGTTAGCTAGTAAGGCGTTTAGCATATTTAGCTGACCAAAGGTGATGTTTAGAGCATAGCTATAATTTTCCGTAGCATTACGCATTTCTGTGATTTGAGAAGTTGAGGCTCCTGGTAAATTGTTAATTTTTGTCAGTAATGCTTGTACAAGGGCATAAGCACGTCGGCAAAGCTCAATATCGGAAAAGATATGGTCTTTTTCCTTTGATAGAGCTACAAGAGTTTCGTAGTAATCTCCACAAAATAAATTTTGGCCTTCCTTACTTTCAACAAGATAGGAGGAGAAATTATAGTATACTGCTGTTGTAGAAAAGGTATTAGTAATTTCGAGTAATTCATTAATAGCATTCGCGGCGAGGTTGTTAAAGTTAATTTCTTCAATCAGAGGATTTAAAAGAATGGATTGTTTAGGCAGTTGCGAGTGTAATATCAGATAAATAAAGGCAGATCCTAAACTTTCCGAATTTAACCAACTGGTAACAGCATTTGCTCGTTCTTCTGTGAAGCTAGCTTTTGAAGGATCTAAATCTTCGTATTTTTTTTCCAGAGCCGCTATTTGTTGTTGTAACTGCTCTACGTGTGCTGAGGTTGCTTGTGAAAATTGTTGTAGAATCGTAGTAGCCTCTGAGGGTAAATTCGCATTATCGGCAATATTTATTTGATTTACATATTGCTCAAAGTCGGGAATATAATAACTACTTGCTTGTCCCTGTTGCCCTTGTCCGGATTGGATTTGTTTAATGTAACTATCTAGACTGCTTACAGAAATATTAGACACTGCTCGCCCAACACTAGAGAAAAAGGAATAATTGGTAGAAATCATTTGTCCTTTCTGATTGAGATAGTTTTTTATAGTGTCTTTATTATTTATAAAGTTTTGCAGTGTATAATCAGCAATTTCTTGAAAGGCAAGAGTACGAGCGATAAAGGTGCTCATAGGGACGTCAGTATTTTTTACTTTTAATGCAAGGATCTTATTTACGTAAGGTTCCACTAAGTTTTTTTCATTTGGTTGCAGATAGCCATAAATCTGCGATAAACTCATTAATCCAGCATAAGATTCCATCGCTGCAGTAACAATTGCAGAAGTATATTGCTTTTGATTGTAAATTGTATCGGTGAGTTTTACCCAAGAAGAGAAACAACTTTGCGCTCTTTGAAAGAGTTCTAATTGGTTTTCTAACGTCTCTTTTTCATTTTCAATGGATAAACGTACAGTATTTAAATTTTGCACTGCTGTTTGGTAAGCACTAGTGATGCCTTCACGATATAATGCTCCATCTCTGGAAGATACATATTTATCTAAAGTGGCTTGGCTTGGTAACACACTAGCTGTATAGATGGTGTCTATATCATTTGAAGATAAGGTGCTTTGTGTTAAATATTTGCTTAATGCTAGTTGTGTTTGAATTACCTCACTATCTCCTCCAAGAGCAGGATTTTTCTGTACGGCATCCTTAAGGCCATTGAAAATAGCAAGTAAAACAGTGCGAGCATTTACCTCATCTATGTTGCTTTGTGTGGGCGTAGGAATTTGTGTAGCAATCTCTGACATGCTTTGCATCATTTTTAGCGTTTGCTCTCCTATGGAGCTACGATAAGTCATGATTTGTTTAGAAACGTGCGCATCAAAAAAATCTTTTACAAAAGTATCTTCGTATTCTTGTAAAGCTTTTGTAATGGCTTCTTCTGTAGCTCCTGCAGCGGCTAATTTTTCTCGGAGAGCCTGCTGACCAGTTTGAATTGCTTCTGCTTGTTCTTTTTTGATTTGTCCTAGGAGATCGTCATCCGTAGGTTCATAACTATTATTAAACACAGTTTTTTGCTGCGTCTCATTGAGAGAAGTCATGTCTTTGAAAGGAGTGACTAGAACAATAGCTAGAGTTATTGAAGATACTTGTGAAAGATTGATTTCAGTTACTGAGTCAACTAACGTGTTCAGGCCATCTAAAATCGTGGGAACCAATGCAACTGCTGTCTGTTCTTGAATAGAGGCAATCGTTTGAGTGGTCTTAGTAATATCTTTAGGAGCAGGAACAGTTTTGGGACGTTTTGGTTGTGTAGGAGGAGAAGGGAAGATCGTATTTTGCGGGTTGAATAAAGAAGACGCGTGAATAGTCCCTGCATCTAAAACAGTAGCTAAACGTTTTAAAGCATATAAACCAGAATTAATTGCTTCTATGTCTATTGCGGGCTGTGCTTTAGGATTAAAATTAGAAAACTTATGATCTAATTTAATTTTAAATAAAGCATTTCCAGGAACTGTGTTGCATGTAGTTTGTATACGAAGTGAAGACATAGGAAAAAAATTTTTTATGGTTTTTCTTTATTATCCTATTTAAAAAAAATTTTTTCATTCTGCTTTTCTTATAAAAATATTTTATTGTTCTTATAGCGTTGTTAATTTGGTTTTTAAGAAAAATAAAAATTTTTAATTAAAAAAATAAATAATTTTCATGTTAATTTTATTAAAAATAAAAATTAACAATCCTGTTTTCTTATGGATATTTCGAATAGTTCTTTTGTTTCAGCAACTTATAAAAAGTTCTCTATTGTATCTAGTCCTCTAGTAGCGCAAAAATCACAGTACTTATTAGAAAGTATTTTTCATTATGAAAAGACTGAGATGGAGCGGCATGCTATTCAATGTTTATTCCATATTTTGGATCAAAAATCTGACGAAAGATACAGACAACTTGTGAATAAGTTGCATAAAGGGATCCATAATCAAGAAATCATAGGCCACTCTCCCTCTACAACTTCTCTTATGCAAGTAACAGCTTCAGTTCCTTCTACAGGAGGAACCGAACCACAAACCGAGGATCCGTATTATAATGCGACAAAACAGAAATGGGCACATGATCTCTTAACGCAAATTCAGACTGTTATGACGAAAATTTTAGGTCAGGCAACAGCAGATTCTTCAGATAAGACTTCCCTACAAAAAATTGCTGATGAGGTAAATCGTTTAGTTACTGCGGGAACACAATTAACGGAGGCAGATTTTTCGAGTTTATATGGTTTGCCAGAAACCATTTTCACTACTGTACAAAAAGCAACTATTTTTACAGGAGCGCAAAAAACCGAGTTTGTCAATGAATTAGCTGATTGCTATGGCGAATCGCAGCAGTTAATACAAGTGTTTGCCGATAGCCGTATAGAAGGATTTCGGGATGTGCTCAATGTAGTTAAATCCAAATTAACTACAGAAGAATTTGAAAGTTTCCTCCCTCTAGAAGAGAAGCTAGATGATTTAAAGAATGCCGTGCAACCTTATGATGAAAATGAATTAAATCAAATAGCCCAGGTGGGAGATGATTTGTCTTTAGCTATTTCTGAATCAGTCTTATCAAGGAATGATAAGATTCCTCTTACGGATCAGTTATCGTGGTTATATCAAGATCAAGTAGAAGCTTTGAAATCCTTCGATGTAGTTTTATCTGCTGTAAATTTTGTTAATCAGCATCAAGCTTCTGTATTTAGTACTGTGTCAAGTTTAGTAGAATCATTAATGGGAGTTTTTTCTCCGATTAATTTAGGCCAAGCAAATACAGGAATTAGTAGTGCTGCGTTATCTGGGGCTTTACAAACAGTACGAGCCATTAATTCCCGTTTCAACGAGTTAACAAAGGAACAACAGACCCTAGTTAACAATGCAACAAAGACATTACAGAGTTTTCATGGGGATGAATATATAGGAGCTATATGGGCATATTTTGTAGCGTCTACAGCGCTAGCTAATAATCCTACAGTGACACTTCAACAAGTTAACTCTGCTGTTAAGGAAGCTGCCAAGGAAGTAGAGAATTCAAGTTTTGAGCTTGCTAAATCTTTGAAAACAGAAATGGACGCGATTGCTGGTGCTAATGGTTCATGTACCATTAATAATAGTTCGCCAGCAGAGACCTATACTATTTATTCTCAGAGCCATGGGTCAGTAACTATTAATAATATACTTTTGAATCGGGGATCCATAGGTTTCCTCCCTCAGGTTACTACAGCAGCTCAAGGTCAAGCCGAAGCAACAGCACGGGCTTATTTTCAATTTAAGGGTTTAGCTTTAGTAGAAGATGCAAAGTTGCAGACCAACATTGCGGAAATTCAAACTCAAAAGCAAGATTTTCAGACGATGCAAACGAATATCTATGCTGAGCAATTGATGTCTCAGGCTGTAGGGTTAAAATCGATGGCCCTGCCTTCTGCTGTAGCTACTGTATTAATTGATCGCTATATGCCTAAGGAGGTCGATTTTTTAAATGAGATTTATGGACAGTTATATTATAGCAACTTGGGTTCCTCAGTAGGAAACACGGTTCTTGATGCGATTTCACAATACGTGAACGCAGCTACGTATTTTACTTTTGCAAGTTATGTGGGCCAACAACCTGCAGTAGGCGTAGGGAGTTCAAGTAGTGCGGATAATAAGGATGTATTCCCGGGATCTGCAGAAAGTGCACTCTCTAAGTTAAATACAGAGCGAGAGAAGGCCGCTGCTTATTTGAAAAGTACGCAAGATGCCTTAGTCGTCATTGGTGAGCAAGTAGATCGAGTCAATGCAGATGATAAAATCACCAATGAACAGCGTACGAGAATTTTAGATACTTTGGAAAACTACAAAGATAATTTAAATTCTATATCGGGCTCATTAGTATTATTACAAAACTACCTTTCTCCCTTATCAGTTACCGAAGGTACTGTAGCAGGAACGTTTAAAGTAACGGGAGGCCAAGATCAATGGCAGTCACGATTAGAAATTTTGGAAGACGCTCTGATTTCTGGATTGCCAGGAAACGCCATTGGCGGGGGTATGTTCCCTGTTCAAGCTCTTGTGCAATCCGATCAACAATCGTATGCCGATATGGGGCAGAACTATCAGCTAGAGCTTCAGATGCATTTAACCTCGATGCAGCAGGAATGGACAGTAGTTGCTACTTCTTTACAGTTGTTGAACCAAATGTATTTAAGTTTAGCTCGAAGTCTCGTAGGTTAGGATTTTTTCTAGTTATATAGGAAATTGGCATGATTTTCGCTCCTTAAATTCTTGTGAAAGCAGGAAAATTGAGAGGAAATCATGTCAACACCACACATGCAACAAGAGCTAGCTCGTTTAGAGTTTATTAATGATCAGTTGCTTACGGAGCTGCATTACGTTCATACATTATTATGTGATATAGGGTTTCCTGAAGGACTCGCTACAATTAAAGCAATTGCTAAGGAAGTGCTTACTGAGGAGGATTTTTTAGATTAGTAGGAAAAAGAATCACCAAGATAGTGTTGCTTTACCATAGGATTGGAAATCATTTGTGATGAGGAGCCTTCAAAGAAAATTTTTCCATCAATAATGAGATAGCAACGATCTGCTATGGAAAGCAGCTCTTTAGCATTGTGGTCGGTAATGAGAATACCAATTCCGCGGCTAGAAAGGATTTTAATCAAGTACTTCACATTTTGAATTACAAGGGGATCCACATTAGCAAAAGGTTCATCTAAAAGGAGCACACTGGGATTAAGTGCTAATACACAAGCAATTTCTAGTCTCCGACGTTCTCCTCCAGAAAGGGTGCCTGCTTTTTTATTGATGCATGAAGATAATTGAAGATCATCTATCAAGGTTTCTAACAGGTGGGATTGTTGTTTTCTTGCTTTATAAATAATTTCTAAAATGCAGATGAGGTTTTCTTTTACTGTCAAATCTTTAAAAACTGTAGGTTCTTGAGCAAGATAACCGATCCCGAGTCTTGCACGATAATCCATTGTTTTTTTTGTAATATCTTTATTTTTAAAAATAATTTTCCCTGAATCTGGGCGAATTAATCCTACAGTAAGATAAAAAGCAGTTGTTTTTCCCGCGCCATTGGGGCCCAACAGTCCTACCACTTCTCCTGAATTAACTTCAAAAGAGACATCATTAGTCACAGGTTTTTTATTATATTTTTTTATTAAGTTGCATACAGAAAGTACAGGCACGGTTACCTACTTTTTGAATAGAGATAGTGATAGAGTTTTCATACCGCCTTCAACTCGTTCCTTAGGAATTTGGGGATCTGGGTCGATAGGATCCACATGAAAGGAACAGTCATAAATATTGAGTGAACAATCTTGATAATTTAACATTCCTCCTTTGCCTTGGAAAGTCATTAATTTATTTAAATCTTGCGTGTGGATATGGCCTGCAAGTTTGGATAAGGCTTCTTTACACACATAATTCGTGCTTGTTAAGTGTAACTCCATGCATGATTTATCCACCTGGCAATTAAAAAACCTTCTTTCTGGCGAAGTAATTTGCTTGTGAACTCCTAATTTTTTGATTTTTAGGAAGGGAGGCGCTGTATCAAAGTGCTTGTTCATACAAGAGACATCACAGATACTGTCTACTTTAATCATAGCAATCATAGTAAAACAGGCGATAGCTAAAATGCCTAAGGAGCAGAGCAAACCGTAGAACCAAAATTTTGTCATACTAATGCCGGAGTAAATGAACGTACACAAGAGTACAGCTGATCCCATGAAGCAATGAGTTCTGCAAAAGTTTCTAAGGAGAGCATAGAAGCTGCATCGCTTTTTGCTGTGCAGGGATTTGCATGTACTTCAACGAAAAGACCGTGCGCACCTGCTGCTAAGGCTGCTCGCGTTAATGCAGGGATAAATTCTGTTTGGCCTCCACTTTCTGTTTGTCGTCCTCCTGGAAGCTGTACTGAATGTGTACCATCAAAAATAACGGGGAAGCCATGACGTGCTAAAATAGGAATAGCCCGCATATCTGAAACCAGATTATTATATCCAAAAGAATAGCCTCTTTCTGTAAGAATGATTTTTTTGTTCCCTGTGGAAAGAATTTTTTCAATCGGGCCATGGAGATCCCAAGGGGAAAGGAACTGTCCTTTTTTAATATTAATGGTTGCTTGAGTTTCTCCTGCAGCAACGAGCAAATCTGTTTGGCGGCATAAAAATGCGGGGATTTGCAAAATATCGCACACCTGAGCAGCTTCTTGCGCTTCGACAGGCGAGTGTACATCCGTGAGGATTTCGACATTTAGAGTTTCTTTAATGTTTGACAGGATTTTTAGGCCTTGTATGAGACCAGGACCACGATATGAATGGATAGAAGAGCGGTTGGCTTTATCGTAACTACTTTTGAAAATCCAATGAATACGATCCGCGTAGGGGGTAACGATTTCTTGAATTTTCCTAGCGATTTCTATTGTAGTGCTCTCTTCTTCTATAACGCAGGGACCTGCAATGAGTAGCATTTTATCTGAGAACATCATTTTTACTTTTGATCATTAAAAAAAGCCACTATAGAGGTTTATGTGAAACAAGTCTATAGAGGATTTAGTCCAATGCTCTTTGAGGAACACTCGGGAAAATGAGTCTTAAATTGACTTTTTTAGTTTTGAGCTTATACTAAGTTTCCAGGTTTTCCTATATCTAAGGAAATTTCTTTAGGCTAACTCAAGTTTTCTTGTGAATCTGGACCGATAGCTCAGTGGATAGAGCATTCGCCTTCTAAGCGAATGGTCGCAGGTTCGAATCCTGCTCGGTCCGATTTTTTGTTTTTACAAGTTTGCTTTTCTTTGCCTGTGGAATTTCCACAGGATGAGGAAAACATGGCGTTGGGCTTAATGGTCTTCCATAATTTCTAGGCTGACTTTGACATTGTTTCTACTTGCTACAGAAACAAGTAAAGTACGTATGGCTTTGATTGTTCGCCCTTCTTTACCTATAATTTTACCTATATCAGGTTTTGCTACTGTCAATTCGTAAATAATGGTATGCGTCCCCTGAACTTCTTTAATATGCACTTCGTCTGGGCGGTCTACAAGGTTTTTGATAATGTAGGCTAAAAATTCTTTCATAAGGTCATCCTATAACTAAATTTTCACTGTCTGCAGGAGATCAGAAAAAATCGAACTCTAATTAATTTAATTCTAGTTTGTGTGTAGAATTAATTAAACTAATTATTAGTTTTTGTTAAAAAATTCAAATAATTGTTTGTTAGTATTACTATTAATATCTTGGAATTCTTTTTTTATTAAGAGTTTCATATCGCAAGGCAGCGGCGTAGTGAGTTTTAAGGGTTCATGAGTTTGTGGATGAATAAACTCTAGGCTATAGGCATGTAATTGTTGTTTGTCAAGATGGTAACTTTTGTTGATAGATGGAAGTCCATAAACGGGATCGCCTAAAATAGGTGTATTTATGTATTTCATATGTACGCGTAATTGGTGGGTGCGTCCTGTTTCTGGATAGAGAAGAACAAGGCTAAGCTTCTCATTAAAAGCAAGTATTTCACAGTGAGTAACTGCATCTTTTCCTGCAGAAGCGATGGTAATTTCTTTTCTTTTCTTAGGGTGGCGAGCTAATTTTGTACGAATTGTTGTTTGTGTTGGCTTCCCTATGCAAATGGCAACATAAACTTTTTTTATTTGTTTCTTTGAAAATAACTCACTGTAAATAGCTTTTGCTTGGCGTGTTTTTGCTGTAATTAATAATCCTGAAGTATCTTTGTCTAAACGATGAATAATTCCTGGTCGCCAAGGTTCTTCAGGAAACTCTTGTTTTAGTCTTTCCCCGATTTCATGAAGTAAAGCATGTACTACGGTAGCATGGGTATGGCCTGGAGCCGGATGCACGACCATATCCCGAGGTTTATTAATTACTAAGATCTGATTATCTTCATACACTTTATCTAGGGGAATGGCTTCTGGAGTAAGTTCAAGAAGCTCTTCTTTTTCACAAAGGGTAATCACCACAGAATCTCCAGCAACCACTTGTGTAGAAGTTTTTGTTTGCACACGTCCATTCACTTGAACGCATTGGTTTTCAATGTGGTGTTGATAAAAAGTTCTTGAATACTGTCCTTGCTGAGAAACTAGAAATTTATCTAGGCGATTTGCGGTAGTCTCATCAACAGTAAAGCAAAGGGATTTCATTTATAATTTTTTTTATTTTAAGATTTTAAAATAAAATAATTTATGGTTCTAGAAAAAAGAATAAAGAGACTTCTTTATAAAAAGATTAAATAAATCACGATAGTGAATTATTTTGTTTTGAGTTAAGAATTTGTCTTCAAGGAAGAAAGAGAGATATAGTGGAAGTGTTCGCACACTAGAAGCGTAAGAAGAGAAATATCAGTACACAAGAAGGTATGCTGGAGTAAACTCTGCACGTGGCAGACGTGCTGTTCCCATTCCTTCATGGTATAAGGAAACTTGAGAAGTTCTTTAGCTAAGTAAGGATTGCCCTGGTAAGAAATCAAGAATAAGTATAAAGGATCATTGATTACCAAAGACCACCGAGGGGAAGAGCTGGTGAAACGTATCAATTCCTTTTCCTGCAGGGGAAGGGCTAAAAAATACGTAGGTACCATGATGCTATTCTTTATATATGGAGCGCATTTTTTTAGATGCCTTCTGGGCTCGGTCCATTTCTCTATGAATATTGCCAAATGAAGAGATTAAAATGGATTGAATAAAGCTATCGTACATTTCCTTACCTTTTTCCTCTCCCATTTTTTGGATTAGAGCCAGGCGTAATTGATCTAATGTCTTCACGGGACCCTGGAATGTCGCATTTGAGGGGGAAAGAAATTCTGGAGAGGCTTCTTGTACAGGAGATGTTTGTTGTGTTTCTGTACTTTCCGTATTGATGTAGCGCGGTTCCATATCCTACCCACCGGTATACTGAATTCTATACGCATTTTACTATGAAAAGAAGTTATTTTCTATGGTCATGCAAACATACTTTGTGTAAGAAAACCTATTGTTGATTTTTTATTTGCAGACAACTTTTTGTTGTAGAAAGGCTTGCTTCTGCTCAGGGGAAGCTAAAATTTGTGTTTTCCTTGTTCCTAAATGCTTGTATTTGTCTAGAAGGTCTTTTAAATATTTTATAGTGAATTTCTTCATGTTGTTAAGATTTTTTTCTACAGCAGTTTGCTTTTTCTCTAAGTTGGCTAAATCTTTGGTGTAATGCTGCTCATTAAAACAAAGAATTTTTTTAATAGCTAGTGATGCTAATTGTGCTGTTGCTTCTTTACTAGGAGAGGCATAGTTAGAATTAGAAAGAAAAGGTTCTAAAGAAGAAACCACAGTATGATGTACATCCTCCTGAGAAATTTTCTTCCCCAGATGCGCAAGGTGTTCACGTACTTGATCATACAAGCGATGCTTAATGAAGAGATATTCTAAGGTTTTATGATAATGTTCTTGTGCTAGTGTTTCTTGAAGAATATGCAATTCTTTTTGTAAATAGCCTACTAAAGTTTCTGTATGGCGTTGTAAAATTTCAGAAATTGAAGCTTCTCGGGGCGCATTATTATCAATAGCTGTGGGCTTTGATGTGAGAGTGACTCGGCATTCTGTATGTTGAAATAAAGCTTCTATAGCTTCTTTAGCGTAGACACCTTTAGCCAGCTTGATTTCTATATGAGGTGTACTCGTGGAGAAATCTTGGATGGAATCTATTTTGATTACACCACGTTTTGCAGCATGTTCTATAGAACGAATTACTGTTTCTGTTGTTGTTGAAGGGCAGATTTCTTTGATAATGAGTGTTTTATCATTTATAGCTTCAATCAAAGCATACAAGGTTATAGAACCTAAACCATCATGGTATTCAGAAGCGTCCATGATCCCCCCCGAGGAGAAATCAGGAAGGAGAACATGTGAATGGTTATTTAAAATTGCTATTTGTGCTTCGATAACTTCACATAAATTATGAGGAAAAATCTTTGTTGTCATGCCAACGGCAATACCTTCAACACCATGTAGTAATAACAAAGGGAGTTTTGCAGGAAGGATATCGGGTTCTTTTTCTCTTCCATCATAGGAATCATGGAAAGACATGAGATCTGTATTGAAGAGGATCTCTTTTGCTAAGGGGCTGAGCCGAGCTTCAATATACCGTGCTGCTGCGTGAGGATCTCCCGTAAGGGGATTCCCAAAATTACCTTGAGTGTCAAGTAAATAGCCTTTGTTAGCTAATACAACGAGGGCTTCAATAATAGGAGCATCTCCATGAGGATGTAGGGCCATTGTCCTGCCCGCAATATTGGCAACTTTATGCATTTTCCCATCATCCATCTGGAATAAAGTCCAGAGTAATCGTCGTTGTACCGGTTTTAAGCCATCAAGAATGTGGGGGATAGCTCTCTCTAAAATCACATAGGATGCATAGTGCATAAAATGATTTTTTAAAAGATCAGAAATGTCGTGCATAAGCTAGAAATGGGTAATGAGATTATCCATAATAAATTGTTTGCGTTCTTTAGTGTTTTTTCCCATGTAAAATTGTACTAGGGGACCTAGAGATTCTTTTGAAGTGATGGTTACAGGAGTTAAACGCATATCTGTACCAATGAACGTCTTAAATTCATGAGGAGAAATTTCTCCTAAGCCTTTAAACCGGGTGATTTCTAAGGAGGTTTCTTTTTTCTTGAATTGTTGAATGATTTGTAGCTTTTCTTGTTCGGTATAACAATAGCGTGTTGTGTCTTTATAGCGAACCTTGAATAAAGGGGTTTCCAAAATAAATACGTGGTTATTTTCAACAATGGGAAGGAAGGTTTTGAGGAAAAAGGTAATTAACAAATTACGAATGTGCATGCCGTCCACATCGGCATCTGTCGCTAGGATAATGCGATTATAACGTAAATTCCGGGTATTTTTAGTAATGCCTAAAGCTGTAGCAAGATAAAATAATTCATCATTTTTATATATTTTCTCTTCTTCAATAGAAAACACATTTAACGGTTTTCCTCTAAGAGCAAATACTGCTTGAGTTAGAGGATTTCTTGAAGCTAGAATTGAAGCAGAAGCCGATTCCCCTTCTGTAATGAAGATAGAAGAGGCTTCTCCATACAAAGAATTCTCCATGTAGTGAAACTTACAATCCCGTAATTTAGGAATTTTGTAATGGAGTTTTTTTTGTTTTTCTTTAAGTTCTTGCTTAATGAATAGCATATTTTTTCGTGTTTTTTCATTAAGCTTAATTTTTTCTATTAATCGCTCGGCAGAAACAGGGTGCTTTTTTAATTCTTGGATAATAGCTGTTTTTACATCTTTAATGATATCCGTACGGATATGTGTGTTTCCCAGTTTATTTTTGGTTTGCGATTCAAAAATAGGAGAGGCAATTTTTATCGCAATACAACCGATAAGTCCTTCACGAATATCATTACTTATAAAGTTCTTATTAAAATATTCATTAATACCTTTGGCAATTCCTTCTTTAAATGCAGTAAGGTGGGTCCCGCCATCTAACGTTTCTTGACCATTGACGAAGGAAAAATAGCGTTCATTATGTGTTTCTACATGAGTAAAAAGAAAAGATAGTGTGGAATGCTGAAAAGTCAGCGGAGGGTATAGTGCTGTGTCAGAAATTTCTTCGTGGAACAAGTCTTGGAGTCCCTTGTGAGATAAAAATATCTCATCATTTAGGACAATTTTTAATCCGGGATTTAAATAAGTATATCGGCGAATTTTGTGTTTTAAGAATTCATGATTAAAAGAAAACGCATGAAAAATAGTCGAGTCAGGAGAAAATGTAATTTCTGTACCATCCGGATCTTTTGTAGATCCTTGACGCGTATCCTGTAAAACACCTTTGCAAAATACAGCGTAGTGGTATTTTTTCTTGCGCACAGAACGGACTATAAATTTCTCTGACAGCGCATTGACAGCTTTTAATCCCACACCATTAAGCCCTACGGAAAAGTGGAAGACATCTTGTGTATATTTAGCTCCCGTATTGATTTTAGATACACAATCAATCATTTTCCCTAGAGGAATTCCGCGGCCTCGATCACGGATAGTTATGGAATGTGGATCCAGGGTAACCGTGATGGTATCGCCATGACCCATGATAAATTCATCGATAGCATTATCCATAACCTCTTTAAATAAGGTATAAATACCATCTTCAGCTTGCGAACCATCTCCCAATCTGCCTATATACATGCCCGCGCGCAAACGAATATGATCCAAAGATGCTAGGGAAACAATGCTAGCTTCAGTATAGAGTGCCATAGAATTTTCTTAATTTGGGTTCTCAGGAATAGTAAGCTTTACCAAAGGAGATTGGTTACATTACGAATTGCAATAAAGATTTCGCTATTTTATTGCCTTCTTTTTTCTAGACAAAGCACTTTCTTTTTGCATAAAAACTTTAGGTTACGACATTTTTGTTTCTCGATCAAGGTAGAGAAATTCTTAAAATTCTCCGGATGGGAATTTTCCATTATGCAGTATAGCGTTTTGCGTAGGCAACGGAATCCAATACAGCTCATCCCCTAAGGAAATCCTTGTATTCTTTGCTTGAAAGGTAGTTGTAGAAGTAGGTAAAGAAGGCCCAGCATAAGGTTTTGAAGCCTTAAGCCTATCCGATCCACGGAAATAAGTGGTATCTAATTTTATCTTGGGTTATATAGCTGGCTGACTTTTGTGTGTCGTAGAAAGAAGCCTTGATTTTAGCTTTGGACATCTAAAAAAAGTAATTATAACGAGCTTATGGTTTTAGGAGTTGTTGGTGTTAGCTTTCGTGAGGCTGCCTTAGAAGCAAGAGAAGCGGTTATCCGTCTTTTCAAAGAATTTGAAACAAATCCCTTAGTAGCGCAGCGCTTTTTAGGAGAGAATGGGTCGTTTGTTTTGTTGCTCACCTGTCACCGTGCAGAAATGTACTTCTTTTCTCCAATAGGTCATAAGATTGTTCCGGAGATAACGGCGCTTATTTCTGAAGTATCTGGGGTAACGCCCTATTGCTATCAGGGATTTGTGTGTTTCCGTCATTTATTTACAGTAACTAGTGGTATGGATAGCTTGATTTTTGGAGAGACCGAGATTCAAGGACAAGTGAAGCGGGCCTATATGACAGCAAAAGCAGAACGTGAGCTACCGTTTGCTTTGCATTTCCTGTTTCAAAAAGCTTTAAAAGAGGGCAAAGGCTTTCGCTCGCAATTAGTGATATCGCATCCTAAAGATATTATGGAATCTGTGATAGAAGAAATTATAACAGAATGTGGTAAGTCTCGAGAGGATACATTTTTATTTATTGGCTATTCTGTAATTAATCGAAAAATTGCACGAGGCTTAAAAGCACGAGGTTATCTTAATTTAACGTTTTGTTCTCGTAAGAAGCGCTCGGTAGCTTATAACATGATCTCTCGTAATGAGTTATCTTTCGAAGATCCTTATGATGTTATTTTCTTTGGCTTTGCTGAATCCATTGGAGATTTCCCCAACTTATCTCTAGAAAGCTTGGCAAGTATTCGTAATCGTTTAATTTTTGATCTTAATGTTCCGCGTACCTTGGCTTTATGCCATACTCCAACAGATGCTATATATTTAGATATGGATTTTATTAGTGAGTGCGTACAGCAAAAACTACAAAAGTATTTACCCTCTACAAATAAGGACACACCATTTTTAGCATTGGTAGCAAGAAAGCAATGGGAAGCTTATGAAAAAAAACACTCTTACATAGCCTCAGAGCAGATTCGAGTTTTTTCATCGAAGTCTTTGATTCTTTAGCACCTAAATTCATCTCTTGACATATACAGCTGGCGAAAATACTCTAAGCTTTCATCATTGACTATGGATATTCTATAGTCCTGATAAGTTAAACTGATAACAAATACAATAAAAATCCATCCGAGTTTCTTGGGTCTTTTGTGCTTCATAGTGAAAAAGATGAACAAGAAAGCGAGCATAGTATTATTTAAAGAAATAAGAAATCGTTTTTATTTTTAAAGTTTGTATTGGCATAACTCGATTTAAGAGCTGGAAAAGCTAACTCTAGAAAGGGGGCTGTCTTCTTGTGCGTAATAAAAAGACAGCTATTCCTAATGACTAGGAAGAGCATACATGTTGGAAAAATTGATAAAAAATTTTGCCGCGTATATTGGTATAACGTCAACTCTCGAATTTGATTCCGATGGAGCTTATGTTTTACCTATAAGTGATCTTGTGAAGATTCGTGTAAGAGAAAATGCGGATAATGAGATCGTATTTAGTGCTTCTCTTGGGGAAATAGCTCCTTCGGCAGATGCCAATAAAGTCTACTTACAAATGATGATAGCGAACTTATTTGGAAGAGAAACAGGAGGTAGTGCTCTGGGATTGGATGCTGAGGGAAATGTAGTGATGACTCGTAGAATTCCCGCAGAAGTTTCCTATGAAGATTTTGCACGTTATATAGAGAGTTTTATGAATTTTTCTGAGACCTGGTTTGGGGATTTAGATCTAAATAAAACAAGAGAATAGGCAGCAGGGGTAGAGAAGCATGGGTGCACGTTTAGTTATTATTAAAGGCCCGTTGTCAGGAGTGAGTTTTGTTTTAGAAGAAGGCACCAGTTGGTCTTTAGGAAAGGATGCCACAGTCAATGATATTCCTTTGGAGGACCCTCAACTTGCCGATGCGCAAGTGGTAATTACTAAAGAGCAGGATGCCTACCATATTAGTAATATCAATTTAAAATTTCCCGTTTTAGTAAATGGAAAGGCAATCACAAATTCTACCCAATTACATAATGGGGATGTCTTTCAGTTCGGGAGTAATGAATATTCTTTTTTTACGCATGAATTTGACACAGATGATATTGTATATGATTTCAGCGTCTCTTCAGAAAGTACGACTAATGTCTTAGCAGAACCTGCCGATAATAAGAAGACAGTAGGCGAGCCTATTCAAGAAAATGTAAAAGCAGCAGCGACATCCCCATCTGTGGGAACCTCGTCCACGGCCTCTAATGCCGATCAAGAGCTCGCAGATGCGTTTTTAGCTTCTGCAAAGGCAGATAGGGCTTCGAACGGGACTACGCAGGATAAGGAAAGTGCAAGTGCTTCTTCTTTAAGTCCAGAAAAAGCACAAAGTAAGCCTCAATCAAGAGATGTGAAAAATAATCAAACCCAAAACGTTACTATGGAAGAAACCGGAGCTTTACCTAATCAAAATCAGCCGCTCCCCAATCCAGATCCTGAAACAAGTCCGACCCAATCTCAGGAAGGGAGTCTCACGCCAGAGGGGGAACCTTTTGCTGAAGGGAGTTCTGAACACAAAGCTTCTGCAGATCAAGACGCAGTAGATAAGCAAGAAGCAGATAAGGAATCGCGCGCGGAGTCTTCTGACAATTCTGAAGAATTTCAGTCTTCTCAAGAAGATAGTCAGGATAAGGGCCAAGAAGAAAGTACAGGAGAACAGCAGGAAGAAGCTACGGAAAATGAGGAAGCTGATGCATCAGCACAATCTCAAACACAGGGACATAAGCCTGATGTTTTAGCACCTTTTAATGTGCAGGATCTTTTTCGCTTTGATCAAGGCATCTTTCCTGCGGAAATAGACGAAATAGCGCAGAAAAATGTGACTGTAGATCTTTCACAGCCTTCGCGTTTTGTATTAAAAGTCTTGGCAGGGGCCAATATTGGTGCTGAATTTCATTTAGATGCTGGGCGTTCGTATATTTTAGGTAGTGATCCTGAGGCAGCCGATATTGTATTTAATGATCTTAGTGTGTCCCATCAACATGCGAAGATTATCGTCAGTAGTGATGGCTCCGCTATGTTAGAAGACCTGGGAAGTAAAAATGGGGTCATCGTTGAAGGAAGAAAAATAGAACATAATTCTACTTTAAGTTCGAATCAGGTTGTTGCTCTAGGAACAACGTTATTTTTATTAATCGATCATTTAGCTCCTGCAGATACTATAGTGGCTGCATTTGCTCCTGAAGACTATGGTTTGTTTGGGCGACCTCAAGATGCGGAAGCTCTTGCAGAGCAAGCAGCTCAAGAAGAAGAAGAAAAACGTAGGCGCGCCACGTTGCCCACAGGATCTTTTATTTTAACATTATTTATTGGGGGATTAGCAATTCTCTTCGGCATAGGAACAGCATCGTTATTCCATACGAAAGAAGTTGTTTCTATAGATCATATTGATTTTCAAGAAGATATTGAGCGTGTGGTTCATGCTTTCCCTACAGTACGCTATACCTTTAATAAAAATAATGGGCAGTTATTTTTAATCGGGCATGTAAAGAATAGTCTAGATAAAAGCGAGCTTCTTTATAAAGTAGATGCTTTATCTTTTATTAAATCCGTAGATGATAATGTAATTGATGATGAAGCTGTGTGGCAAGAGATGAATATCTTGTTGTCTAAAAGGCCCGAATTTAAGGGGGTCAGTATGCACTCTCCTGAACCTGGGAAGTTCGTCATTACAGGATATTTAAAAACCGAAGAACAAGCTGTTTGTCTTTCTGATTACTTGAACATTCATTTTAACTATCTTTCTCTGTTGGAAAATAAAGTTATCATAGAATCGCAAATGTTAAAATCGATTGTAGGTCATCTCCTACAAGCCGGGTTTCCGAATATTCAGGTAGCTTGTATTAATGGAGAGGTTGTCCTTACAGGTTATGTGAATAATGATGACGGAGAGAAGTTCCGTGTAGTTGTTCAAGAGATCTCGTCTATTCCTGGTGTGCGTCTTGTAAAGAATTTTGTTGTTTTGCTTCCTGCAGAAGAAGGGATCATAGACTTAAATTTACGGCATCCAAATCGCTATCGCGTGACAGGATACTCAAAATATGGTGATGTAAGTATCAATGTCGTTGTTAACGGTAGGATTTTAACTCGTGGTGATGTTATTGATGGCATGACGATAACTAGCATACAACCCCATTGCATCTTTTTAGAGAGGGAAGGGTTGAAATATAAAATCGAGTACAATAAATAGTTGATGTTAAAGCTTATTAATTCTTTTGTCTTTAGGAAGAAGCATTATGTTTAATATGGAAAATACAGTTGCTAAAGAAGATAAATCTTCGCGCCAGCTGTTTGATTTAGAAAAAGACATGCAGGATCTCCGCGCCTTTCAGGAGATGAATGCGAACGTGCAGGAAAAATTGCATAAGTTGAATACTTCTCTTCGCGAAGGTTCTGATAAAGAATCTTTTGAGAAACAACAAGCATTATTAGCAGGATATCTAGCCCTTCAGAAAGTTCTCGGGCGGATCAACCGCAAAATGGTTTAATCGACTAGATAGGGAGAATTTATGAGTAGTGGTAGCGGGAGCAGTTGCTCAGCATTTAATTTCAATGAAATGCTCAATGGCGTATGTAAATACGTTCAGGGTGTTCAACAATACCTAGCGGAACTAGAGACGTCAACGCAGGGTACAGTCGATTTGGGTACGATGTTTAACTTACAATTTCGTATGCAAATTTTATCTCAATATATGGAAGCTGTATCAAACATTTTGACAGCGGTGAACACAGAAATGATCACCATGGCAAGAGCTATTAAAGGAAGTTAATAAATTAAGAGAAAGATCATGGCAGATTTGGAATTATTTAAAGCAGATTTTGCTTTGTTGTTTGAAGCGGGTATGTTGGCAGTTAAACAGGGTGATGAAGACAGCGCAAGAAAGCTATTTCATTCCTTACATGTTTTAAATCCTGATCATTATGGATATGAGTTAGGTTTAGCGTTGATTGATTTGCATAAAATGGAAATTTTTGCTGCTGAAGAGCGCTTGAGCGCATTAGCTCAAAAAGAAGTAGATAATTGGAGCATTAAGTCCTTTCTCTCTCTTACCCATATGATGATAGTGTTGCATCAAGGAAGTTCATTTGAAGTTCGTCGTGAGAGTCTAGAAAGTTGTTTAAAGTTAGCAGATCAAGTTTTAGAAAATTGTGAAGTAGAATCTACACGACTTCTTGCTCAATCTGTTTTAGACTGGCATGATACATTAGTAGCTAAGAGCAGTGGACCTTTAGGTTAACACTTCTACACTTTAAGTAACTCCATGGTTTATCTATGATTGATCCCTTGCAGCTTTTTCCAAAGTTAGACTCTGATCAAGAAACAGCTTCGATTCAAAAATCTTCAGGAACTCCACTAGCCAGTGAGCTGAATAAAGAAGTTCCTGTATTTGCTTTAGGAGCACCTACAAGTGCACAGGATAGAAATATAGAAAATGTAAAACTAAATCCTATGGCAATGATGCAGGATCAAAATTCTGGTATTATGGATTCTGAGTTGCAGGAGGCTTTAAATTCTGAAGAGTTTGAAGAACAAGTGCATAATCTAAAGAAGCGCTTGTGGGACGCGCAATCTACAGTACAAAATCAGGAGACGAATTCCTTATCTCCTGAGCATCTCGAAGCTATGAATGTCATTATTGATTTAATTAATGACGACCTTACAGATATTGCCAACCATACGCAACAAGAACTCAAAAAGGCTACTGATGAGGAGAAACACGATTCTGTCACGCGCAAGGTAATTAACTGGGTATCCTCAGGAGAAGAAATTCTTAATCGGGCGCTTTTATATTTTTCTGATAGAAATGGAGAGCGTGAAAATTTAGCTAATTTTTTAAAGGTACAGTATGCTGTGCAAAGAGCTACGCAACGAGCAGAACTGTTTGCTAGTATCGTAGGAACTACAGTAAGTAGTATAAAAACGATAATGACTACGCAATTAGGTTAACATGAATAATTTGACTTCAGACTTTGATATGCTCATGTCGCAATTAAACGACGTGCATCTCACTACTATTGTTGGCCGTATTATTGAAGTCGTTGGTATGTTAATCAAAGCCGTTGTTCCTAATGTACGCGTTGGGGAAGTGTGCTTGGTTAAGCGTCATGACATGGAACCTCTGGTTACTGAGGTTGTCGGTTTTACACAGAATTTTGCTTTTCTATCTCCTTTAGGAGAACTTACAGGAGTCAGCCCCTCTTCAGAAGTAATTCCTACAGGTATGCCTTTGTATATTCGTGCAGGCCAGGGACTGCTGGGGCGTGTATTAAATGGTTTAGGAGAACCTATAGATACAGAACAAAAAGGGCCTCTTGTTGATGTAAACGAAACCTATCCAGTGTTTCGTGCTCCTCCTGACCCTCTGCATAGAGGGAAACTACGAACCATTTTATCTACAGGCGTCCGTTGTATTGATGGCGTGCTTACAGTGGCTCGAGGGCAGCGTATAGGGATATTCGCTGGCGCTGGAGTTGGTAAATCTTCTCTTTTGGGAATGATTGCAAGAAATGCTGAAGAGGCCGATGTTAACGTCATTGCGTTGATTGGAGAGCGGGGACGGGAAGTTCGTGAGTTCATTGAAGGGGATTTAGGAGAAGAGGGAATGAAACGATCAGTAATTGTCGTTTCCACATCCGATCAATCCTCACAATTAAGATTAAATGCGGCTTACGTGGGTACAGCTATAGCAGAATATTTCCGTGACCAGGGAAAAACAGTCATTTTGATGATGGATTCGGTCACGCGTTTTGCTAGAGCATTGCGTGAGGTAGGATTGGCAGCGGGAGAACCTCCTGCACGAGCAGGATATACTCCTTCAGTTTTTTCTACATTACCCAAACTATTAGAACGCTCAGGAGCATCGGATAAAGGCACAATTACTGCGTTTTATACCGTGTTAGTTGCAGGAGATGATATGAACGAGCCTGTCGCTGACGAGGTTAAATCTATTTTAGACGGACATATTGTTTTATCTAATGCTTTAGCTCAGGCGTATCATTATCCCGCTATTGATGTGTTGGCATCTATTAGCCGATTGTTAACTGCCATTGTTCCTGAAGAACAACGTCGCATTATAGGAAAAGCACGTGAGGTGTTAGCAAAATATAAAGCAAATGAAATGCTCATACGCATTGGGGAGTATCGGCGGGGATCCGATCGTGAAGTCGACTTTGCTATCGACCATATAGATAAATTGAATCGGTTCTTAAAACAAGATATCCATGAAAAAACAAATTATGAGGAGGCAGCACAGCAGTTGCGAGCCATTTTCCGATAACTCTAGGTTAAAGTGTCGTGCCTAAATATCCATTAGAGCCTGTTCTATCGATTAAAAAAGATCGTGTTGATAGAGCTGAGAAAGTTGTTAAAGAAAAACGACGACTTTTAGAAATAGAACAAGAAAAGCTACGCGAATTAGAAGCTGCCCGTGATAAAGTAAAAAATCATTATATGCAAAAGATTCAGCAATTGCGTGAATTGCTAGATGAAGGCACAACAAGTGATGCCATTTTACAGAGAAAAGCTTATATCAAAGTTGTGGCGATACAGCTTGCTGAGGAAGAAGATAAAGTAAATAAACAAAAAGAAAATGTATTGGCAGCTGCTAAAGAATTAGAAAAAGCAGAAGTCGAATTAGCAAAACGAAGGAAAGAAGAAGAAAAAACGCGTTTACACAAAGAAGAGTGGATGAAGGAAGCTTTAAAAGAAGAAGAAAGAGAAATCGAAAAAGAACAAGATGAAATGGGGCAGCTGCTTCATCAATTACGCAAGACAAAACAACGTGAATCGGGGGAGTCGCATGGAATTAAATAAAACATCAGAATCTTTGTATAATTGTAAAACTGAAAACCATTTGCCACAACATGATATGGAGGCAGCTCCACGAGACAATCGTGAAGTGAAAGTATTCTCTTTAGAGGGACGCCAGCAATCACGCCAAGGACGTCAAGAAAGCACTTCAAGTAAGGGAAAAGTAACTTCTCGTCAAGAAGCTCGTGGAGTAGATGAGAAACATATTGATGACGCTGTGTGTGTCCAAGAAGATAAAGATCACGACGAAAAATTCTTTGCTTGGGATAACCCTACAGCAGGCATGGCATTAGTTGATGTTGCAGCCCCTCTAGCAAGTGAAGTAGTCGCAGAAAGCGCAGCAGTTACTGTTGCTAGTCCAGATTTACAGTGGATTCAAGAAGTCATTGCTCGTACTGTGGAATCTATGGTTGTTGCTGAGCTCAATGGTGAGCAACTTGTCGAGTTAGTTTTAGATAGCCAAGGGAGTGTCCCCGAAGTCTTTTCTGGAGCTAATTTAACTTTAGTACAGTCAGGAGCTGATCTTTCTATTAAACTTTCGAATTTTATGGATAATGCTCAGATAGCAGAAGCGGTTAATGTTATTAATAGTAATCCTGAACAATTAGTTAATTTAATCTCTTCTCTGAAAGGTCATCAGCTAAATTTAAAAGAATTTATGGTTGGCTCGAGTGTTGTACAACTGCCCACGATCGAAGAAGCCCAAACTCCTTTACATATGATTGCTGCATCTATTCATCGCAAAGAGGATCAACAGCGTGAAGGAAGAGATCAACAACAGGAACAAGAACAAGAACACAACCAATATCATATTGAAGAAGCACAGTTATAAAGGTGGTTTCTCATGACAGCAGTAGCGGAACCTAGCGCTAGTTGGTTAAAATCTCGTAATGATTTTTTGAGCTCTTTAGTAACAACTGAGGAAGGTATCATCTTGCCTCAGTTTCCTAAGGAAGAGTGTGAGCGAAAATTGAAAGACAAGTTTCGTCTTGAAGAAACAAATATACGTATTCAATCTCGAGGTTCTGTATCTGCTGCTCAAGCTGTTCAAGATTTTGGTATGCATATCTTGGTGCAAACTTTTCTTGCCCAGCCCTTGGAATCAGGTAATTTCTTTTTAGTTACTTCAGAAGAAGATCTCCAAGCCTTTATGGTTGCTGTGTTCAATGATGCAAGTTTGGCTTCGTATTTTTATGAAAAGGATAAACTTTTAGGTTTTCATTATTACCTATGTGCTGAACTTTGTAAGCTTATTCAAGAATTGCCATGGATCCCTACGTTATCCATTAAGGTGGTAAATGACACAAAATTCTCAGGAAAGCATTTGCAAGGTTCTTATGAAGCTATAGACGTTACTTGTGTATTGGATGGAAAAACGTTGTGTTTGCGTTTGCTATTTCCTAGTGCTTTGTGTGATAGCTGTAAGAAATTGTTGTCGGGCTCGGAACAAAGTTTAGATATGCAACAACTTGCTTCTGTTCCTTTAATGTTATCTGTAGAAGTTGGCTATTGTCAGCTTTCTCAAGATGAATGGCAGCAAGTCCGTCCGGGAAGCTTTATTTTGTTAGATAGTTGTTTATATGATCCTGATACAGAAGAAAGTGGTGCATTGCTGACTATAAAGAATCAACAGTTTTTCGGAGGGCGCTTTCTAGATGCTAAATCTGGAGAGTTTAAAATTACTAGCTACCCCAACCTACAACAACAAGAACCTACAGAAGAAACAACACATGACTCTCCTGCAGCTCCTTTGCCAGGACAATGCAGATTAGTAGCAGAAGTCGCTCGGTATTCTCTAACTGTTGAAGAATTTTTAAAAATTACACAAGGTAGTATCTTACAATTCCCCGGGGCTCATCCCGCGCGAGGAATTGATTTGATTCTTAATGGAGCTAAAGTAGGACGAGGAGAAATTGTCTCTTTGGGCGATGTGTTAGGTATCCGCGTTTTGGAAGTATAATCGTAATGTTTTCTTATGGATTGTCAATCCAAAGCTCCTATTCATTACGTGGGCGCATATGCTATCCACGGAATTTTAAGAGAAAAATCAGGAAGTGCGGTATATCAAGGATTTTGTTCCGAAACGCACAAGTATCTTGCTATTAAGGTTCTTACTCAGCCCATACGTTCTGATAACGAGCGTGTTTGTAGATTCTTAAAAGAAGGTCAAGTTCTTGCCCAGTTGTCCCATCCTCATATAGTGAAATTACATCAAACGGGGAAATATAGAGATGGTCTGTATATTGCTTTGGAGTATATTCCAGGAATTTCTCTTCGAGAATATATTCTTTCTCAAGGAATTTCTTTATTCCAAGCTATAGATCATATACTCTCTCTTGGTTATGCTTTGGAATATTTGCATAGTCGTGGGATACTCCATGGGGATCTTAAACCTGAAAATGTTTTAATCACTCCTCAGGGCAAAATTACATTAATTGATTTAGGATTAGCGGGAAGACCTTCTTTATCTGCTGCTAATTATCCCAGGTGTTGGGGAACCCCCTCGTATATGAGTCCAGAACAAAAACAAGGAGAGGGGATTTCTGAACAGTCAGAGATCTATTCTTTAGGGTTAATTGCTTATGAATTATTATTAGGGAATTTAGCCCACGGTAGAGTACTGCTTTCGTTAATTCCTGAAGAAATAGGAAAAATTTTAGCAAAAGCTTTGCAACCTTCACCGAAGGATCGCTATGACTCTGTAACGAGCTTTCTTAATGACCTACGTATCTATCGTTATGGAGAAAATATATACAAAGATACACGACAAAAAGACTTTTCTATCACAGCTTATGAAGAATTGACTCAGCAACGCTTGTGGTTGTCTCCTTTGGAAATCGCCGTGCCTGAGTATATATCTGTATCTTTGCACGAGCAAGGCTACCCTGTCCTTCCTTATGTGTATCATGAGTCTTTTGTAAGCGAAGGAGTATTCAAGCTTTGGTTTTGTTATAGCTTATCAGGAAAGGATACACTTGCTTTAACCCTAATCAAAGGATTGATCAATCAGTGGGCGTATGAAGATAATGCAAGAATGGTGATTCGAAAAATTCACCGGGAATGTATTCGTCTGCATACCCCGGTAGATTCCCTGGGAATTGCCATAATTTGTGTTTCTGTTCCTCGAGAAAAACAAGAACTATCGTGGACCTCTTGTGGGAAAACTAGTTTCTGGTTAAAAAAGCAAAAAAAGGTTCCTCAGAATTTCACTACGACTTCTATGGGAGTAGGGAAAATTTGTTCTTTACAAATTCAGGAAACCAAGGTTGCATGGGAAATAGGCGATGAAGCAATATTACGTACTTTACAGGCAGACGGCTATGAGCAATCTTTGTATTGCCCTTTATCCACAGAGTTGAAAGATAGGAAGCAAACAGCTATATTCTGCCCAATAGAGAGCGTACAGCATGGGATGACGAAAAAAAATGACAGAACTCTTTGTCCCTCAACACTTATCAGCTTAAAAAGAATCCGGTGAAAATAGTGACTTCGAACATTGGAAGAAAGATCTTACAGGTCATCAATAGAAAAAAAGGGAAGTGGGGAGCGCTTTCTTTTTTGCTTTGTTTGGACCTGATTTTACTTAGCGTGAATTCTAATAAAGCACCTCATTCGGAATCGAGACTACAAGAGCAAACCCAAGGAGATAAGAGTTATGTTGCTGCTTGTCCAAAAAATGTTGTTAGCCAGAACTCTATAAAAAAGTCACCCAAACCCACGTCAACTGCAAAAAATTTTCCTCAAGCCTCTGTACAGTCCCGTCATTTTAAAAAATCTACGCAAACATTTTCTCCTGAATTTTCTGAAAGCTCTGGATTTGCCAAACCTGAGGCAAAAAAACGTCAAGATAATCGCCATGTACAAACTACTTTAGGCAAAAAAACAGCTCGCTTCTTACCTAAAAAAGAAGAAACCAACCCAAAAGAAGAACAAACAGAACAAGCACAAATTTGGGAAAATAAACAAGCCTATGCTAAGCGTGCCGTAAACGCTATCAATTTTAGCGTGAAAAAACAAGTAGAAGAGCTGCAGAAAAAGAATCCAAAAGAAGAGAGCAAGTCCACAGAGAAAGAAGCAGTTAAAGCAGCTCCTCTTAAGGATAAACAAACATCATTAGAAACAGTAGCTATCCCCTCAAATAATAAGGATGAAGAGAAAACAGAACCCTTAACATTCAAAGGAAAACAAATCACGTGTGAAGATCTTAAAGATAATGGCTACACTGTGAATTTTGAAGATATTTCTGTTTTAGAGTTATTACAGTTTGTCAGCAAAATTTCAGGAACCAATTTTGTTTTTGATAGCAATGATTTAAATTTCAACGTGACTATTGTGTCTCATGATCCTACATCTGTGGATGATCTATCAACGATTCTTCTGCAAGTCTTAAAAATGCACGACTTGAAAGTTGTAGAACAAGGAAATAATGTTCTTATTTATCGTAATCCGCGTGTATCGAAATTATCTACGGTGGTTACGGATGGTTCTGCAAAAGATAACTGTGAGGCTGTAGTTGTCACACGTGTATTTCGCTTGTACAGCGTGAACCCTACAGCTGCTGTGAGTATTATTCAACCTTTGCTTTCCCACGATGCTATTGTAAGCGCTTCAGAAGCTACTCGTCATGTTATTGTTTCCGATATTGCAGGAAATGTAGAAAAAGTAGGTGAACTACTTGCAGCTTTGGATGGCCCTGGGACTTCGGTAGATATGTCGGAGTATGAAGTACATTACGCAAATCCCGCTGCCTTAGTGAGCTATTGTCAGGATGTATTGGGAGCTATGGCTGAAGATGAAGCATTTCAAATTTTCATACAGCCAGGAACAAATAAAATTTTTGTGATTTCCTCCCCACGTTTAACAGGAAAAGCTATCCAGTTATTAAAGTCTTTAGATGTGCCTGAAATGGCTCATACCTTAGATGATGTGACTAGCCCAGCAGCTGCATTAGGCGCTTCGGGCGCCGCTAATCCTAAGAGCTTGCGTTTTTTTATGTATAAGCTCAAGTACCAAAATGGTGCTGCCATAGCTCAAGCTATTCAAGACATCGGATATAATTTGTATGTTACAACAGCTATGGATGAGGATTTCATCAATACACTAAATAGTATTCAGTGGCTAGATGTAAACAATTCGATTGTTGTTATTGGAAATCAGGCGAATGTAGATAAAGTTGTCAGTTTGTTAAATGGTTTGGATTTACCTCCTAAGCAAGTCTATATAGAAGTCCTGATTTTAGAAACTAGTTTAGAGAAATCCTGGGATTTTGGTGTACAATGGGTAGCTCTTGGTGATGAACAAGGAAAAGTTGCCTATGCTTCGGGATTATTAAGCAATACGGGATTATCGAAACCTGCTCAGGGAACCATTCCTCCTGCAACGCCAAGTCCCGCGACTATTCCTTTACCCACACCAGGCCAACTCGCAGGATTTAGCGATATGATGTACGCATCGTCTGCGTTTGGCTTGGGGATTATTGGGAATGTATTGAGCCACAAAGGAAAGTCTTTCTTAACATTAGGAGGGCTCCTCAGTGCCTTGGATCAAGATGGAGATACAATCATTGTTCTCAATCCAAGAATTATGGCACAGGATACGCAACAAGCTTCTTTTTTTGTGGGGCAAACCATTCCATTTCAAACTACAAGTACAATTATTCAGGAAACAGGAACGGTAACACAAAATATCGAGTATGAAGATATTGGTGTTAACCTTGTTGTTGCTTCCACAGTAGCTCCTAATAACGTAGTTACTTTGCAGATAGAACAAACCATTTCTGAATTGCATTCCGCTCAGGGAGTTCTTACCCCAGTCACAGATAAAACTTATGCTGCCACGCGTTTGCAAGTCCCTGATGGATGTTTTCTGGTCATGAGCGGCCATATCCGTGATAAAACGACAAAAGTCGTAACAGGAGTTCCTTTATTGAGCTCAGTACCTTTAATTCGTGGATTATTTAGCAGGACGATAGATCAAAGGCAGAAGCGCAATATCATGATGTTTATTAAGCCTAAAGTGATCAGTAGTTTTGAAGATGGTACCGCATTAACGAATAAAGAAGGTTACAGATATAATTGGGAAGCAGACCAAGGATCGATGCAAGTAGCACCGCGCCATGCTCCTGAATGTCAACACGCTCCTGTTTTGCAAGCAGAAAGTGATTTTAAAATACTGGAAATGGAAGCCCAATAAATGTTATATAAAAAAATAAGATGATATTCTACGCCATGGAATAGCTTCAACTCTGGATGTATTCAGAGGGAAAGCCAAGAAAGCAGCGTCTGCCGTATGATGTTGTTTTCTTGGCTTTTTTATTTTTTCACTTTATACTTTTCTTTGTACTTGCCTAAATAGCTCAGTTGGTAGAGCAACGCATTCGTAACGCGTAGGTCGTCGGTTCGAGCCCGGCTTTGGGCAGATATATTCAGCAAAACCCTACAACATCAGCGCAATAGCCTAATGTTGTTAGAAATTCTATAATAACGTGAACAAGATCCTAGGGATGTGTTTTCCATAAAAACTAATCTACAGGAGATAGCTGTTCTGCAAGTTTTTTTACTACGTCAGCACGTAGTTGCGTGATGGTCTCTTTTTGCAGGTTTTTATTATTTTCAGGTTGTTCCATAAGTGCTAGATGGCCGCGGCGCACTTGCCAAAAGGCAGGATTCCATAGAGTATGTTGGTCCCCACCTTGAATCCATCCTAAACTCATACCAAAGTGAACCCAGCTTAATGCATCTAGTGTTTCCTGAAGATCTAAATGATAGGAATGTGTCAATAGACCTAAAGAACGTAAAATATGATTTTTCAAATCCCCAGTATTTTGTTCAACTTGTTGTTTTTTTGCTGATGTTTCCGCAGAGGAAATTTTGGATGACCAAATCCTTAAAGTAGATAAAATCTGTTCTTCTGTAAGTCCTAGAGAATATTTATTAGATAATGCAATCATATTTCCTACGAAGTCAGAAGACGTAGGAAGCATGCTCTTGCAGGAAATCTCTGTATCTTCGTCTATAAGATCTTGTAGTTCTTTAGAGTAAATTAATGCAGGAGTATGTAGAAAGCATTGACTCTTGAGTCCCGTACCACATTCTTGGGGGTGTGTAGTTAAGAAACCGAAATCGGAAGAAAATGCAAATTCTAATTTATTATTTAAATAACAGTCTAATTTCACTAGAGTATTTAAACTTTTTTCAGGCTCACAAGTAAAGTCTATAGCATGTAGAATTATGTGATTGCGGCAATTAATAGCAGCAAGAAGGTCCCCAGAGCGATTAACAATAAAAGCTTCTCCCTCGGGATTGCCTGTCATATCATAAGGGAATAAAAAATGTTCAATTAGAAATTCTTTTTGCCATACAGGGGCGTCTTTTAGAGGTAAAATGACGAACTCGTCAAAGCCTTCAATATGATTAAAATGAGAAGCTATAGCTTCTAAAATTTCTTGTTTTTTCTCTTTGGATAAGCAAGGAAGAAATTTAGCTATAGAGAGATTCCTAGATAAGGAGAATGTCGTTATTGGCCCAACCTTCGCAGGAAGAGCATATTTTTTATGCGCAAAATTAAGCAGTAAATCATTGGGTAGAGTCATGAGAATTTTGATTTTTTAAATGGTTAATCTGATCACGTATTAACGCAGCTTGCTCGTAGTCTTCCCGAGATAGTGTATCTTGAAGAGCCTCGTTTAAAGCAATGAGTTTAAGAAGGGGATTGATATTCGCTGTTTCTCCAGGTCCTCGGCCAATATGCAAAGAACTTTGGCTATTCTCTGTTAATGAAGAGAAAAGAGCTTTGTTCTGTATAAGCTCGGCAATCAACGGAGTTTTAAAATTTGTGTAACATAGGTGACAGCCGAATAGTCGATCTTCATTAGTATATGGCTGCCAAATGGTTTTGCAATTCCCACATTCTAAAGTTAAAGATGATTCCAAAGAAGATAAAGGAACCGCAACACGACTGTAGTAATCACTTGGACATGGACAAGAATCACATACGTAAGAGCGAATTACCCTGTTCTGATCCACTTCAGTATAACAAATAGAGGCAGGTTTATGACATAGGTAACATAAATGAGAAGGTTTTTGAAACATCATAGATATTTGCTGCCGTTGAATACCCTTACAACAAATAGCAATAACAAAAAAATGACAAAGGAGAGAAATCTTTTTTAAAGAAACTTACAAAACCAACTGGGCCTTGAAGGATTTGAACCTTCGACCCCCTCATTAAAAGTGAGGTGCTCTAACCGCTGAGCTAAAGGCCCGAAAATGTTGACTGATTTTATATTTTGACCCCAAGGGGATTCGAACCCCTGTTACCGGAATGAAAATCCGATGTCCTGGGCCGGGCTAGACGATGGGGCCAAGACAACTACAATATTACTCGTTCTACTCCTTTAAGAGCAATCTTTTCCTCTCCTTACTCCCTATGAAAATGAAAGAGTTAGAACAACAAGCAGGAGAGGGAAAGAAATACATCACAATGACAAGATATCAGCTTCTTTTTGCTTGGTAATTTCATCAATATGTTTACAAAATTTATCTGTTAATTCTTGGATCTTTTTCTCCATTCCCTTAACAGCATCTTCTGTTAAATCAATACTCTTTTTTAACTTGTCGTTAGCTTCTCTACGTATATTACGAATCGCTATTTTCGCTTCTTCACACTTGCGACGAAGTTGTTTAACAACTTCATTTCTATATTCTGTTGTAGGTTCTGGAATTTTGATACGTATTAAAGTTCCCTCAACACTAGGTTGTAGGTTAAGATTTGCAGCAATAATCCCTTTAGAAATAGCGGATACATTATTTGCATCATAGGGAGAAATAACTAATTGACGTGTATCTGCAACAGAAATCGTGGCAAGATCTGCTAAGCGCATAGTTGTTCCATACACATCAATACTTACTGTTTCTACCAAAGCAGGATGCGCTTTTCCGGTTCTAAATGCTTTGACTTCTTTGTGAAAAAAGTCAGAGGCAGCAGCCATCTTTTTCTCTGTATCTTGCAAGATAGTCATACTAAGCATCCTCTCCACTATGAATTAATGTTCCTACATATTCATTGAGAAGAACTTCTTTTAAAGAGTGTTTAGCAAAATTAAAGACACGAATAGGGATATTCGCTTCCATGCATAAAGAAATAGCTGCGGGATCCATAACACCTAGTTGCTGACTAAGGAAATCTTTAAAAGTAATTGCATCATATCGAACAGCATCTTTATCAACTCTAGGGTCTTTGTCATAGACACCATCTACATGCATAGTTGCTTTAAATAAAACGTCTACGTTCAACTCACAGGCACGTAGAGCCGCTCCAGTATCTGTAGTTAAATAAGGGGAACCAGCTCCTGTTGTACAGATTAAAATCTTCCCTTGTTTCAAAGCTTCAGAAGATTTTTGCGGGGTATACAACTCAGCTAATTGAGGACAAGAAAGAGTGGAGGTTAATAAACAGGGAATGTTATCTGCTTTTAAAGCATCAGATAATGCCATACCATTAATTAAAGTAGCTAGCATACCCATTTGATCAGCAGATACGCGGTTAATTTGTAACATTTTTTGCTGATCTAACCCGCGTATGATATTGCCTCCGCCTACAACTACGGCAACTTCAACACCACACTTACGGACATCCCTAAGCTCGCCCACTAATCTTGATAGTTGGATCTCATCAATACGATTCGATCCATCTTCATTCGTAGCAAGAGATTCTCCAGAGATCTTAAATAAGACGCGCTTCACTTCTTTGGACATACGACCTCTTTTTTAAAGACCAACTTTCCATAAAACGAAGTCCTTCACTTTAATGGAACGGCCACTCATTTTTTGAGCTTCATTAATTAAATGATGAATCGTGACATCAGGATTTTTAATAAAAGCCTGTTCTAATAAACAGGAGTCTTGGAAAAACGTTTCTAACTTTCCTTGAACAATCTTATCGAGAATTGCTTGAGGTTTTCCTTGGACTTGCGAGCAAATGATTTCTCTTTCCCTACTTAAAATGTCATCAGGAATACTTTCTTTACTTACAAATTGTGGTTGAGTTGCCACAATGTGCATAGAAATATCTCTAGCTAAATCCACATGATCTGAGCTACCAGAAAGAACAGTTATGGCAAGTACTTTTCCATTTCCATGAGAGTAGATACCAATACTTTCATCAGATACAGCTGGTAGATAAGCAATTCTACGAATACGAATATTTTCCCCAACTGTCTGCATGGTGATAGCACGTAATTCATCTACGGTAATCGAAGGATCTTGAGACGAGGGCAGTTGAAGTAATGCATCTAAATCTGCGGTACGATGATTTAATACACTCTCTACGAGGCTATCAACAAAGGAAAGGAATACTGCATTATTAGCTACAAAATCTGTCTCTACATTTACCTCAACTACGGCTGTGCCACGAGCATCTGTTTTTGCTGCAACTACACCTTCTTTAGTTTCTCTATGTTCTTTTTTGCCTGCGGAAGCGAGGCCTAGTTTACGCAAGTAAACAACAGCTTCTTCAAGATTTCCATGACACTCTGTTAAGGCTTCTTTGCATTTAGTTAACCCTACGCCAGTTTGTTGTCTTAAAAGTTTGAGGGTTTCCATAGAAAAGTCACTCATGAAGGGTCCTCACTACTAACGTCTTGTTTTACTAATATACCGTCTTTGACACAGTCTTCATCTTTCTCGCTGTCATTATCAAAACCATCTACACCCGCAAGAAGGCTAGCTGAGAGAGAAGAATTAAATTCTTCTTCAGGATATATAGCTGGAGGAGGGAGATCTTGTATGAGATCCTGTTCAATGACTCTGATGGGAGAGACAATTTCAATACCTTGCTGTTTCTTGGTTTTGATGATGTTGTCTTTAATCACATTAATGATTAAGCGAATGCTTTTTAATGAATCATCATTACAAGGAATTACGTAGTCGATAGGTGTAGGATCACAATTTGTATCTACTAAAGCCAGGACAGGAATTTTGAGTTTTTTTGCTTCTGCGACAGCAATCTTTTCATAACCCGGATCAACAACAATCATCAATCCTGGATTTTTTTTCAGATAACGAACACCTTCTAAGTTTTTTAATAACTTGTCACGCCGTTTAGCTAGTAAGGCAATTTCCTTTTTTGTAAGGTAAGATGTACGCTGAGATAAATCTCGTTCTATTTTATTTAAGGTTTTAACAGAATTGCGAATGGTGATCATGTTGGTTAACATACCGCCTAACCAACGTTCAGCTACAAAAAACTCGCCAGCTTCTATAGCAGCTTCTTTAATGACACATTTTGCTTGTTTTTTTGTCCCTACAAAAAGAATAGATTTGTTCTCTTTAACTACTTTACATACTTGAGGGAGAACTTTACGCAATTGGTTAAGTGTTTTCGCTAGATCAATGATATAAAGACCATTTTTTTCCTCAAATATGTAAATTCTCATCTTGGGGTTCCAGCGATGAGTCTGGTGCCCAAAATGCGCGCCAACTTCTATTAAGTCTTTAATTGATAAATCACAAAAAGATTCTTCCAAGCTTTGTACCTCTATTTCTTGAATATGTTAACAATGGCATCTTGATACTGTATCAAGATTTCAGTCTTGGGGTTGATAAGAAAGCGCCCGATCAGAATCGAACTGACACCGGTAGCTTGGAAGGCTACAGCTCTACCATTGAGCTACGGGCGCGACTTAAAGAAGGATGTTAATCTAATAAACCTTTTAACGCAAGGAAGTAATCTTTAAGCTTCTAAAGCATATAAAGTATAAAAAATTATTCTAATTGCAGAATAGATTGTACAATAGATAATCCCTATAAAAGAAAAAATCAGAACCGAATTCTCTCGGTTCTGATAACGAGACACAAAATTGGAAATAGTAAAACTACAATCCTTAGAATCTGAATTGAGCATTGACGTGAGCAGCTCTTTCGTCAATTAAGCGTGCTTCACCAGTAATGGACCATTTATCAGCGTCAACTAAAGTGGCTCCAACGACAATACCACAAGCTTTGCGTGACTTCATCTTATTAATTTGCATAGAAGCAATTTGTACAGAGTCAACAAGTGTAGCTTGAGCATCAGCTGATCCTAAGAAGGATGGGTTCCAAGCTGTCAAGTCTAAAATTGGGGAGGCTAATTTTGGTTGTGCAATACGGATATTATCTGCATCAAAAGAAGCGCGAGACCATTTCACTCCGAGGTAAGGCACTAGCATATTGAGGCGGTAAGACAAAGCTAAACCAGCTTGCCATTCATGGTATTGAATGGTTGCAGATTTTGTATCTGTAGCTGCATCTGTCCCAGCCTCCTTAGGTAGAGGGAAAGCTTGATTCTTATATCCTCTAGGCTTGTGTACTGTGAATTGCGCAGGAGTACACAGAACATTTAATGTTTCAACCTTAGGCTTAGATTGTGCGTATTGGAATTCAGCTCCTAAAGTCGCACAGCCGCACTCCCAAAGGGCTCCACGAGCACCAATACTCCAGGAGAACGAAGTATCTGTGTATAACTCAACAACACCTTGAGTTAAGAATACGTTAGGAATACTATTAGCTACGTCTTTACTGCCAAGTCCGAACAAACCAACTACGCTAAAAGCATCCGAACCAGCTTTAAAATATCCACTTGAAGCTCCTAGAGTGCAGAAAACGTCAAAACGGTCCCAGATATTTAAAGCTAGATATGCAGCATTTGTTGCCCATTCAGCATCATGGATATGCTTGCCGTAAGCGACATTCGCTCTTGATGCAGCTGTAGTGACTGTAGTTCCTACACCAGGAGTACCACCAGTACCAGCCTGTGTATTACTAGTAGTAGGAGCTGCAGCCATATCCTCTACAGTTTTAGTAGTATCTGTTTTTAATACACGGTCGAAAACATAATCTCCGTAGAATCCTGCACGAATGCTAATAGCATCGCACCAAGTTGCGCAAGGATCGCAAGGGTCACCAGAAGTGCCTTCCCACATTGTCCCATCAATTAATAAACTTGGTTCAGCTGGATTCCCTACAGGCAAAGCTTGTAAGGAGGCAGTAGAACCTACGGCAAACAACAATGCCGATTTCAAGAGTTTTTTCATACTCACCTCTAAAGATTATGCTTATGTATCTTTTTCTTTTTGTGCTCGCTATTTTTTCTCTTTTGGCGGCACCATGTCCAAGTTAAAGCCAGACAAGATATCCTGTAGGCAATTAATGGCTTTGAGGAATGTCTTGCAAGTAAAAACAGCCTTAAGCATGAACATACAGTTCACTACTCGAAAACATAACAAACTTTTCTTATTATAGTAAAGACGATAAGAATAAAGACTATTTTCTGGCATAAGTTTTAAGCAATCATTCCTTATGCTTGCTAATAAGTGAGACTAGGAATTTTTGTATACTTTTTTGTTTCTTATGCTGCTTAGAATAAGTTGGAATTGCCTTCACATAGGACTATAAAAAGACTTTCTCAGGCTATCTATTCTAGCGATTTTTTTTATTTATTTTAGTTAGATGTGTTCATTTCTTAGCTATTTTATCTCATTGTATTCTTGTTTTTAGCTGAACCAGCTTATGTTTGTCATCTGTGTTGTATAGCCAATCTCCTTGCCAGACATATAGTTGAGGCCCTAGTATGAGGTATATGAAATACCAGAAAAAACGTCAGTCTTATCTTACTGTTCTTGAAAAAACGAACAGGATGTTGTTAGGGATTATCATTGTATTCGCTATTATTGCTGTGCGTTTGTGGCATTTAGCTGTTGTAGAACATGATCAAAAGCTAGAAGAAGCATATAAACCACAGATACGAGTGATTCCTGAACTTGTAGAGCGCGCGACAATTTGTGACCGTTTTGGCAAGGTATTGGCAGAGAATCGAATGCAGTATGATGTGAGCGTGACTTACGGAGCTATTCATGATTTGCCTTCGAGAGCTTGGCGTGTGAACGACCAAGGAGAACAAGAGCTAGTTTTCGTAAGGAAAAATTATATTAGTCGGCTAGCAGAGTTGCTTGCTCAGGAATTGCATCTTGATAAAGAGATAATAGAAGATAATATCCATGCTAAGGCATCTGTATTAGGTTCTATACCTTACTTAGTGCAGGCAAATGTTCCTGAGCGCACCTACCTGAAATTAAAAATGCTAGCTAAGCATTGGCCAGGCTTGCATGTTCAGCCTTCGGTATATCGTTATTATCCTTTGGGAAAGGTGGCTGCGGATATTTTAGGTTATGTGGGTCCCATTAGTGCTCAGGAATATAAACGTGTGATGCATGAATTGAGTAGGTTGCGTGAATGCGTGCGTGCCTATGAAGAAGGAGAAAACCCTAGTTTCCCGGATGGTTTGGCAAGTATTGATCAAGTGCGTTCTTTATTGCACTCCCTAGAAAATAATGCTTATAGTTTAAACGCTTTAGTAGGAAAATTGGGAATCGAGTCTTCGTGGGATGGACAGCTGCGAGGGCAATTAGGAAAAAAAACAGTTCTTGTAGATCGTCGGGGAAATTTTATTCAGGAACTACAGAATGTATCTGCAGTTCCAGGGAAGAAGCTGCAGCTAACATTATCAGCGGAATTACAAGAATTTGCGGATTCTTTGCTTATGGAGCATGAGAAAATAGAATCCTTTCGTTCTGTGCAGTCTTTAAAAAAGCAAAAGTTATTACCTCCTTTATTTCCTTGGATTAAGGGCGGGGCTATTATTGCTTTAGATCCTAATAATGGCCAGATACTGGCTATGGCTTCATCTCCTCGTTATGAAGGGAACGATTTCGTACATATGCGGATCAATTCTGAATCCAACGAAGAGAGATCTTCTGTGTGTCGCTGGCTAGAAAATACAGAACATCTTGCTGAATTATATGATAGGAAGGTCCCTCTAAAGAGGGAAAAAAAGGATCCTAGTACAGGAGAATATTATGATGAAGAGCTTCTTTTAACTTTCGATTATTTTTTGGATTTCATTTTGCCTGATATTTCTGAAGTTAAAAATATTATCAAACAACGAGGAACTTTAGGCAATGCAGTACGACTGCAGCAGTGTGTTACGAAGTTATTGCAATGTTTTTCTTATTCTCAAGAGTCTTGCCCATGTTCTTCTATTTTTGATGCTGTGTTTTCTCCTGAAGAAGGTCATCATGCTATAGGGAAAGTGATTTCTGTTAAACAACAACAATGGATAGCACGCTGTTGTCAGGAACATCAGCAAGAGATCACTGAAATTAAGGGAGAACTTTTGGAGTTTTTTGCAGGGCTTCCTGCAAATTATGATAAAATTCTTCTTGTGGATTTATTTCAATTAGTTGTAGATCCGGAACGCATACATCCAGAGTTGCTTGCGTCTTTTGACTGTTTATCATTATCTACCTTTTTTGATTTGCAGGGGCATTATATTGCTTTACGTAGTGCTTTTTCAAAAATTGTAGAGACTATGTTTTCTGAGATAGATTTTAAAAATTGGAGAAAGCAGTCCTTTGCTAAACTTCTAGAAATGAAAAGGAAACAAGAAAAAGAACGTAAGCAACGGTACCCCACACCTTATGTGGATTATCTTTTAGAAGAAAAACGAAAGCAGTATCAGGATTTTCGTTATCGTTATTTGGATGCATTTTTAGTATACTTGTTTTCTGATGTTGACATTGTAGAAGATTTGCAACCCTATTATGAGGCTTTGTCTCTGTGGAAGCAAGAGTTAGGAAGTGGTGCGCACAAGGCTTTGCCTTGGTATGAGCACTATCGATTTTTACAGCAGCATCTTTCTTATTTTTCTAGTCACCTTTTGCACTTGTTTTTGTCATTTCGTGAGTTTTCCGAATTACAGCGGCCTTTGTATGGAGAATATCCACTGATGCTAACTAAAAATATGCCGCAAAAAGAACAAGATTTGGCATCAGCATTTTATCCTACATATGGTTATGGGTATTTGCGATCGCATTCTTTTGCGCAAGCAGCAACTTTGGGGTCCATTTTCAAGTTAGTTTCTGCTTATTCTGTGTTATCACAAGAAGTGTTACGGGGACATGAGGATATAGACTATCTTTCTAAATTATTGGTGATTTTAGATCGGCAGTCTTGTAAGCATTCCAGTGCGAAGCCTCATGTAGGTTTTTTTCAGAGTGGCATGCCGATTCCTGTGTTTTATCGTGGGGGTGTTTTGCCTAAGAATGATTATGTAGGTCGTGGCTGTATTGATTTGCTTTCAGCTTTAGAGATGTCAAGTAATCCCTATTTTTCTTTGTTGGTTGGTGATTATCTTGCTGATCCTGAGGATCTATGTCATGCTGCGACTTTATTTGGTTTTGGTGAAAAAACGGGTATAGGGATTCCTGGAGAATACCCAGGAATGATTCCTCAGGATGTTTCGTATAATCGCTCGGGGTTATATGCTACAGCTATAGGTCAACATACCTTAGTTGTTACTCCTTTACAGACAGCAGGGATGTTGGCTGCCATAGTCAATGGCGGTGTTCTTTATGTTCCTAATTTAGTTTTAGGTTCGTGGGAGGGAGACTGTTTTTCTCCTGTAGTTTCTAAGCAGAAGCGTCATGTGTTTATGCCAGAGGTGATTGCGAATTTATTTAAATTAGGTATGCGTAATGTGATTTGGGGGAATTATGGAACAACGCGTAGTATTCAGAATCAGTTTTGTCCTGAATTGCTTTCACGTATCATTGGTAAAACGAGTACAGCAGAATCTATTGTACGTGTCGGTTTAGATCGGCAGTATGGTAGTATGAAAATGAAACATATTTGGTTTGCTGCTGTTGGGTTTGCAGATAAGGAACTCACACAGCCAGATATTGTTGTGATTGTTTACTTGCGGTTAGGAGAATTTGGTAGGGATGCCGCACCTATGGCTGTGAAGATGATTGATAAGTGGAATAAAATAAAAAAAAGAGAAATTTTTTCTCAGGATTCGTGAGTTTGGCATGCTTTTCGCTCCTGTAAAATAGCAAAGACAATTTGTGTGCAGGAGAAGCATTCATGGAAGACGCTGCGAAACATCTAGCAAAAGAATTCCTTTGTTCAGGAATTAATTTCTTTTTGAGTGGGGAATATGAACAAGCAGAACGAAGATTACAAGAAGCCCTGGAGCTAGATCCTTCAGCAGCGCTGGCTTATTGTTATTTAGGGATTATTGCTTTAGAGACGGGAAGAGTATCCGAGGCCTTGGTGTGGTGTGCTAAGGGGTTGGAATCTGAACCTGGGGATAGCTATTTACGGTATTGCTATGGAGTAGCTTTAGATCGAGATCATCGTTATGAGGAGGCTGTTGAGCACTACCGTGCCTATGTTCTTTTACATCCTGAGGACATCGAGTGTTGGTTTAGTCTAGGAGGCGTGTATCATCGCTTAGGAAAGCATGATGAGGCTTTGGCTTGCTTTGATAAGATCCTAGAGTTAGATCCTTGGAACCCACAGAGTTTATATAACAAATCGGTAGTTTTAACGGATTTAGGTGATGAACAGGGATCCATCAGTTTGTTAGAGTCCACGGTAAATAAGAATCCTTTATATTGGAAAGCTTGGATAAAGCTAGGGTATTTACTTTCTAAGCATAAGCAATGGGATAAAGCTACAGAAGCTTATGAGAGAGTGGTGCAATTGCGTCCTGATTTAGCAGATGGTCATTATAACTTAGGTTTGTGTTATCTTACTTTAGATAAAACCCGTTTGGCATTAAAGGCTTTTCAGGAAGCGTTATTTTTAAATTCCGAAGATGCAGATGCACATTTTTATGTAGGGCTTGCCTACATGGATCTCAAGCAAAATCAGCAAGCTTCTGAAGCATTTCATCGTGCTTTAGGGATTAATTTGGAACACGAACGATCTCATTATTTACTTGGCTACTTGTATCACATGGAAGGACAGACAGAAAAAGCAGAGAAGGAGTTACAGTTTTTAACTGTTAAGGATTCTATGTTTGCCCCTTTATTACAGAAAACGGTTTCTTCAGGATCCTCAGGCATTTTGGAGTGAATTGGCTTGTTTCTGCGAGTGGAATTTTGTAGAAAAAATAAAAAAATCATAAACTTAGAAGACAAAAAATATATAAGTATTAAAATGGTAGCAAGTTTGTAAGGTTTTCGATCTTTCAAGCTTAATGTGTGATCTCAATAAGAATGTCCTGTGTTAACATTCTTTTCTAATAGGAGGGAAGTAGGAGCTACGGCTTCTCCCCTCCTTCTTTCGTGTTTTGAAAAATATTGTAAATATGCTAACGTGATTGCTCTTTTATATGGCTCTACACAAGCAAATGTTATGGTGCACCAAGACGGGGCATAATGGATCAATCTATAGAAGAATTTTTACATAACCGTGAAGATTACCCCTACGGTTTTGTCACGCCAATAGAGTCTCAAGGAGTTGCGAAAGGTCTTAGTGAAGAAGTGATTAAAAAAATTTCTTCTTTACGTAAAGAGCCTGAGTTTATTTTAGATTTTCGGTTAAAGGCCTACCAATATTGGAAGAGTCTGCAAGAGCCTGTTTGGGCGCGGTTGAACTACCATCCTGTGGATTATGAGAATATTGTCTATTTTTCTGCTCCTAAGCAAAAAAAACCCTTAGGAAATTTGGAAGAAGCGGACCCTGAAATTTTAAATACGTTTAAAAAATTAGGGATTCCCCTAGATGAGCAGAAGCGTTTGCTGAATGTACAGAATGTGGCCGTTGATTTAGTTTTTGACTCTGTTTCTATAGGCACAACTTTCAAAGAATCTTTGGATAAGGCCGGGGTGATTTTTTGCTCAATGACTGAGGCAATTCATAAGTATCCGGATCTTATAAAGAAATATTTAGGGTCTGTTGTTTCTTCTCGGGATAATTATTTTGCCGCTTTGAATGCTGCCGTATTTAGTGACGGATCTTTTGTTTATGTTCCTAAAGGCGTGCATTGTCCTATGGAAATTTCTACTTATTTTAGAATTAATGATAAAGAAGCAGGGCAGTTTGAGCGTACATTAATTATTGCTGAAGAAGGCTCGTTTGTAAGTTATTTAGAAGGATGCACGGCCCCGTCATATTCTTCCAATCAGTTGCATGCTGCTGTTGTTGAGTTAGTGGCTCATGAAAGGGCAACTATTCGTTATTCTACTGTTCAGAATTGGTTTTCTGGGGATAAGAATACGGGTCAGGGGGGCATATATAATTTTGTGACTAAGCGAGGTTTATGTGCGGGAGATAAATCTAAAATCTCTTGGTCTCAGGTGGAAGTAGGTGCAGCAATTACGTGGAAATATCCTAGTTGTATTTTGAAAGGACGTGAAAGTGTAGGAGAATTTTACTCCATAGCTTTAACTAATGGGAGGATGCAAGCAGATACCGGGACAAAAATGATGCATGTTGGAGAGAATACGACATCTACAATTGTTTCCAAGGGAATTTCTGCTGATCAGTCGCAAAATACATTTAGAAGTCTTGTATCTATATCTCAAGGTGCGCGTGGTAGTTGTAACTATACGCAATGTGATTCCATGCTGGTAGGGAAATCGTGCGGAGCTTATACGGATCCTAAGATTATTGTGAAAAATCCACAGTCTTCTGTTGAGCATGAGGCAACGACATCAAAGTTGCGAGCTGAGCAATTGCTGTATTTGCGTAGCCGAGGGTTGAGTGCTGAGGAAGCTGTGAGTTTGGTTGTTCATGGTTTTTGCCGTGAAATTATAGATCAGTTGCCTCTAGAGTTTGCTCGCGAGGCATTAAAGTTATTGTTTGTTAAGTTAGAAAATAGCGTGGGTTAGTCAAATGCTACGGATACAAAACTTACATGTATGTTGTGAAGATGTGAAAATATTAGATAATTTCAACATTCACATGCGTCCAGGAGAATTACATGTAATTATGGGGCCGAATGGCGCAGGGAAATCGACTTTGGCTAAAGTGCTTTCTGGAGACGATAGTGTGTCGGTTATTTCCGGGGACATATATTTGTTAGGTCAGGATATCTTAGAGAAAGCTCCTGAAGAACGTGCACAATCTGGGCTGTTTATTAGTTTCCAGCAACCTCCTGAAATCCCGGGGGTGAATAATCGCTTGTTTTTAAAAGACGCGTATAATGCGTGTAAGCGCTCCCGAAAGGAAGAAGAGCTATCTGATGCGGCTTTTGATATGTTGTTATCTTCTATTGCAGAGACCTATGAGTTTCCTCTAATAGATCAGTTTTTAGAAAGAAACGTGAATGAAGGATTTTCTGGGGGAGAAAGGAAGAAAAATGAGATTTGGCAAATGCTTGTTTTAGAGCCAGAAATGATCGTGCTTGATGAGCCAGATTCTGGTTTGGATGTTGTTGCTTTAAAATGTTTGTGTAGAGTGCTTGAGAAATATCGTGATCTGCATCCTAAAAGTACATTATGCATAGTTACGCATAATCCTAAACTTGGGAATCTTCTTCGTCCTGATCATGTGCATATTTTATTGGAAGGTAGTATTGCGTGTTCTGGAGGAGCTGATTTAATGCAGGAGTTGGAAAACAAAAGTTATCATGAAGTATTTCAGGAGTTATCGAAGGGCATATGTTAGGTTCATTAGAACATAGTTCTCCTGTTGTGAAAGATTCTTCTGTACATCAAGCTGCTCAAGCGTGTTGGTATCGCCATGCAAATACTGAGGAGCTTAAGGACTTCTTTCGTTGGTTTTCTTGGATAAAGGATATATCGTTATCTCCGGAGAAGTACTATTTAGCTCACGGAGCTTTAGAAACGGCAAAACAACAATGGTTACACCATCATTATTCTTTATCTGCGGAATGTATATTGATTAATGGAAAATATGAAGCTTCGCTTTCCCAGTTACCGGATGGGGTTCTTGCTATGTCTTTAGGGGAGGCACAATCGGTATTTTCTAATTTACTTCGTGTATATGATATTGATGAGCAACCTCTGGCTTTTTTTAATGCTGTCTGTGCTCATGATTTCGGGGTTGTTATTTATGTCCCCGAAGATTTGCAGATAAGTGAAGTACTGAGTATTCGTCATGTGTGTTTTCCCCTATCTCATGATGATAGGGTGATTTATTCTCCAAAGATTGTTTTAATTATAGGAAAGCGGGCAAGCTGCAATGTTCATATATCTCATCATACAGAGCGTAACAGCGGAGTGATGGAGAGTTTTACTGTTGTCAATGGTGTCACGGAAATTTTTGTATCAGAAGAAGCAGAAGTTGCCCTAACGATGTGCTCTAAATATGTCAAAGAAGAAAGAGTTAGCTGGTCTCATACAGTTACTGTAGAGAAGCAAGGAGCCTGTTCTATACAGTATGATCTGTTAGAAGATGTTCAGGGGATTGGCTGGTTTGACAATACGTTTTCTTTGGTTGGTGCGCGCGCATATGGGGAAGCTTTAGTTTCTATTCTGTCTCCTAGGAATACATGGATGCGGAATCGTGTGCATCATCATGCCGAGTCGACTATGTCACAACAATTAATTAAGTCTATTTTACATTCCGGCAGCTTTTCTTTTTCCGGAGGGATTCATATATCTTCTCAAGGAATATTTTCCGATGCTTATCAGAAACATGATACGTTATTGCTTAGTGACCAAGCTTCGGTAACAACATTTCCAAGATTGGAAATTCTCACTGATGATGTAAAGGCTTCTCATGGAGCTACAGTGGGGCCTTTGGATCGACAACAGATGTTTTATATGCAATCGCGAGGAATGACTCGTGAAGAAGCCCAGAGAAAATTGGTCCAGGGATTTTTAATGATACAGCCCTCCTTAAAGTTCTTCCCCAAGCTTGCAGCTCAGAAACAACAAGAAGATAGTAGGGGTGTGAGTGTTGACATTATGTAAAAGGAAGATAAAAGAGGATTTCCCTATTTTTGCTAATAAACAACGCCAAGGGATGCCCTATATTTATTTAGACTCTGCGGCAACTACGCATAAACCTCAGCAAGTTATTGATGCTATTACACATTTTTATAGTGTGGATTACGCAACTGTAAATCGTAATGTATACAGTTCTTCGCGATTAGTTACAGAAAACTACACTGCAGTACGGAATAAGGTGAGTCAATGGATTCATGCGGCTCATGATGATGAGATTGTTTTTACACGAGGAACAACAGCGGCATTAAATTTACTCGCGTTGTCTGCTAATGATGTCCTAATTCCTTCAGGTGGCTGTGTTTTAGTTTCTGAGGCTGAGCATCATGCGAACGTTTTGTCTTGGGAAATTGCTTGTCGTCGTCGCGGATCTCAAGTTAAAAAAATCTCTGTCGATGATTTTGGTTACATTGATTTAAATCATTTGGAGTCTTTACTCCAGGAAGGAGCATCTTTTGTTAGTATAGCGCATGTAAGTAACGTAACTGGAGCTGTACAACCGTTAAAAGAAATTTCTCATCTTGTTCATCGCTATGGGGCATATCTAGCTGTTGATGGTGCTCAGGGAGTAGTACACGCTCCTATTCATGTTGTACATGATGATATTGATTTCTATGCGTTTTCTTCTCATAAAATGTATGGCCCTACGGGAGTAGGTGTCCTCTATGGAAAAAGAGAATTACTCCATAAGCTTCCTCCTGTAGAGGGGGGCGGGGACATGGTTGTTGTGTATGATAGCAATTCCCCGGAGTATTATCCTGCGCCTCTTAAATTTGAAGCTGGAACACCCCCCATAGCCTCTGTTTTAGGCTTTGGGGCTGCTTTGGATTATTTACAAAATGTATTAGTAGAAGATGTTTCTTTATTGTATCAACATGAAGAAGATTTAATCTGTGATCTTTATGCACAATTAATGGAAATCCCAGAAATTCGCATTCTTGGTCCTGGTTTTAGACAGCCTCGAGGAGCTTTGATTAGTTTTAGAATAGCAGGAGCACACCCTTTAGATATAGGGTGTTTATTGGATCTGCAAGGGATAGCAGTTCGTTCGGGACATCAATGCTCACAGCCTGCGATGCAGAGATGGAGCGTAGGCCACGTGCTCAGGGTCTCTTTAGGAATATATAATGACCAGCAAGATATTTCTATCTTTATAACAGCTTTACAAGATGTTTTAGAAAAAATTCGTGTATAATCTGTTTGTATTCATGTTTTTGCACGCCTTTGGCGATATCTATCTATTATCCAATTTTTTAAATACTGGGGTTTTAAGAGGAATTTAGGCAGTTTCTCATGAGAGAGCTTAATATCTACACGATAGATATTATGTTGTTTAGCGTTTCTGTTTACTGAATTTCCAAGTATGAAAGAAAATGGATAGTATTTTTTCACAACTTGCATAGAAGAAGAATCATATTTACCAAAAGGATAAAAGAAACCTATAGGTGTTTTACCTAAGGCAGTTTTAATAGAAAACTTAGAAAGAAAAATTTCTGTTGTTAAATAAGGCGGAGAGTGACGTAAGTTACGCATCGCAAATCCTGAAGAAGCGAGTAGTATATTGGGAGATGCAGCGATGACTTGCAGTTCTTGTTGTGAGCAGAAAGGTTGGTGAGAAGCAAACACTTCATCTTGGAAAGCTAGCGTATCGCTAGGGGCCAAGCGATGATCTAAGGGGAGGGAAGATGCAGAATTATTGGCGACGTATCTCCACGCAATACCTACAACTGCGGGAATGTTGTGCTCTTGAAGGAAGGGAAAAACATGAGAGTAGAAGTCTACAGAAGCATGATCAAAAGTTAAGATAACAGAAAATCGTCGCTTTAGGCTACCGGGAAGAGCTAAAGAATAGGTATGTTTAAGGAATAGTAAATATCTGTAGAATTTCTTAAGGAGAGCAGCCTCTTTTGAAAAACAAACCTGACGGAAGGCAAGAACAATAAACATAAACTATGTATGAGTAGAGTCAGTAGTATCGGGGTATATAGTTAAAGATCCTGAGATGACTTTAGGGGATTGAGTGGAAAGCTCTGGGGTTGTTCGAGGCGTTGAGGGAGATTCAGGGATTGGATCTGTGACAATTGGAGAATCAGTGAGTGAAGAAAAGCTCATAGAAATCCTTGCTATAGAGTTAGTTAACGTTTTTTACCAAAACGATCAGTTAATGTCCATGCTCCGTCTTTATAAAATTGTTCGAATTCTTTAAACATGGGAAGAGTTTTGAGTTCTTCAAAATCCGCTTGAGTATCTTGATTAAGAATTTCTTTGATTTCTATGATTCTTAAAAGAGTCAGGAAACGTAATGTAGGATAATCTGTGGCAGAAGATGCGGTGAGTTCAAGAAGTTGAGTAGATTTTTCCAGTGCTGAGGAGTAGTTCCCTACAGACTGTGCATCTGCGATTTCTTTAAGTAGGACTTGGGCAGGTGAAGGCATATGGAATGTAGAGCCGATGCTGTAGGCAAGACCTGCGTAGTAGGCACCACGTAATGGTTCATTATGAATATAAAAACATGAAGAAAGAAACCCTGCGTAAGGTTTTACAGAAGCCCCCCCTAAGCGATAGGCTTTTTCTAGCATAGGTAAAGTTGTTTTTGGGGGAATAAAGCCTTGGAAGATAGCTGCTTCTGCTGTTTTTGTTAATAAAAGGATACTGTCATACTTTTCTTGAGAACTTTTTTGAAAATTATAAATAATTTTTCCTGTAAGCACTACAGCTAGAGTGACTAAAAAGGTTAAAGCAAACGCATAAGAGCAAACTCGCTTCCCTAAAGATAGGAATAAATTCTTCATAATTTTTAGTGATAAAGCGCTTAATATCCTTAGTCTATCTAGATTTTTTTTTTTCGTAAACCTCGGGCTATCACGAAATTCTCAGTACTAAGCACAATAAAAAACTCTTCACTTCTACAAGCTCTTTTGATAGAAAAGCTTCTGAATCTGTTTTTATTCGGAGTTGAAGCAATCCTTATCTCCGAAAAATAGAAAGAAGATTTTAGTTTTGGAGATATAAAAAATAGCTCAGGTACGTTGTGAGTGGAGTTATCAACAAAGATGCCATTATTGAGGTGTCTATAGACGATATTCGAGTAAGTCCCTTTCAGCCGCGTCGCGTGTTTTCAGAAGAGGAACTTCAAGAATTAGTTGTTTCTTTGAAAGCTGTAGGTTTGATCCATCCTCCTGTAGTGCGAGAGATTCGTAATGGAGATCGCGTGCTTTATTATGAATTGATTGCTGGAGAACGACGATGGAGGGCCTTACAGTTAGCAGGATATACCACAATACCAGTGATTCTTAAGCAAGTAGTTGCTGATGATATTGCTGCTGAAGCTACTCTCATTGAAAATATCCAACGGGTGAATTTAAATCCTATGGAAATGGCAGAGGCTTTTAAGAAACTCATTACGGTATTTGGTTTAACTCAAGATAAAGTAGCCAGTCGTGTAGGGAAAAAACGCTCAACAGTAGCTAATTATTTACGTTTGTTTTCTTTGTCCAAGGCTATCCAACAAAGCCTTCATGCAGGGGAAATTACTTTAGGACATGCTAAAGTATTACTTACTATAGAGGATCCCCAATTACGCGAGCTTCTAAATACACGGATTATTCAACAACGTCTTGCTGTCCGTGAGGCTGAGCAGGAAGCTAAAAAGCTTTTATCAGGAGAATCTTTCTCTGAATCTAAGCGTAAGGAGAATACGCAAGAAATTCCTACACAATATGATAAAATACAAAAGCGTTTGAGTCAGTCTTTAGGTTATAAAGTCACAGTGAAATATCACGGTAGTCGACCTTGTGTAACATTTCATGTCCCAGATGAAGAACAGTTTCAGCAATTAGCTAATATAGTATTGAAAGACCGCTAGCAACGACACAAAATATTTTTAGGACTTCTCTGTTTTCTCAGGAGCATGAATGCAATGATATGCATGTTTCCCGTGGGTTATGTGCTTAGGAATGGGTTCTTGAAGACAAGAGTTAGAGCGTTTAGAACAGCGGGGATAGAACATACATCCTGAAGTTATTGGTTCTTCTTGGAATGGAGGCTGTATGCAGGATTTATTTTGGGTATTTCGGTGTTCAGGAAGATCAGGAAGTCGAGAGTCTAGTAACATTTGTGTATAGGGATGGCGAGGATGGGAAAAGATGCTTTCTGTTGGTCCTGATTCGACAATTTTTCCTTTATACATAATGATGACTTCAGAACAAAATGAGCGTACAACAGCGAGATCATGAGAAATAAATAAATAGCTCATTTGGAGTTCTTTTTGTAAATCAGCTAGCATTTTTAAGATTTGCGCTTGCATAGATACATCTAAAGCAGAGACCACCTCATCGCATATCATAAGCTTAGGTGCTCCTAATAGGGCTCGTGCTATAGAGACACGTTGTTGTTGGCCACCAGAGAGTTGGTGAGGATAACGGTAAAAATACTCTGCAGACAGCCCTACACGATTCAAGGATTCCTCAACAACTGATGTCACATGTTCTTTCGCGATAATACGGTGGTATATGAGAGCATGTCCTAAACTATCAAAAATAGTTTTTCTAGGGTTTAATGAAGCTTGAGGATTTTGGAAAACCATCCGTACGTAAGAACGTAATCGTTTTAAGTCTTGCTTAGACTGCAGTTGTATCGGGAGATTGTTGAATGACATATACCCCGAGGTTAAAGGTAAAAGGCCCGCAAGCGCAAGAGCAAGCGTTGTTTTCCCCGACCCTGATTCTCCGATTAGACCAATAATTTTCCCTGCAGGAATAGAGAAAGAAATATTATCAATAGCTTTTGTGGTTAATATTTTTTTTCTAAATCCAAAGGAGCGTTTGTAATAATATTTTTTTATTTGGTCAACTTGCACTAAAGGAAAAGGTTTATTCATATAACCAACACCTCACTTTATGATTTGTATTTATGTTATGGAGAGGAGGTGGCTTTAGAGTGCATTTAGGGTAGGTTTTTAAACAACGTGGGGAATAACAACATCCAGAAGGCAGGCTATCGTAACATGGGGGCTGCCCAGGAATGGTTCTAAATGTCTTTTCTTTTGCCGAGGGGCGGGAGGCAAGGAGGTCCTGAGTATAGGGATGGCGGGGATGGTGGAATATATCGTAAACAGAAGCATATTCCACCATTTTTCCAGCATACAGTACTAAAACGTCGTCAGCCATTTCTGCAACGACACCCATGTCATGGGTGATAATGAGTAAGCTCATCCCTAGTTTGTTTTGTAATTTTTTTAATAGTTGTAGGATTTGGTATTGCACAGAAACATCTAGAGCTGTTGTAGGTTCATCAGCAATAACAATTTCAGGAGAGGAAAGCAGAGCCATCGCTATGGATATTCTTTGCAACATGCCTCCAGAAAGCTGGTGAGGGTAGAGGTTTAAACAAAGCTCCGGATGGTGAAATCCTGTATCCACTAGGGCTTGGATAATTTTTTCTCGCCCTGCTTGGCGAGAAAGGTGTAAGTGGGTGTCAAGGAGTTCTTGAAATTGTTTGCCTATGGTAAATACAGGATTTAATGAAGTATGAGGATTTTGAAAAATCATAGCCATTTTTGTGCCAAAAATGGCTTGCAATTCTTTTCGAGAGGCAGATAATAACTCTGTTTCTTGAAAAACAACATTTCCTGATAAAGAAAATAAAGGTGTGGGTAATAATTGCATTAAGGCTTGTGCTGTTACAGATTTCCCCGATCCTGATTCTCCGATAATGGCTAGGGTTCTTCCTGGATAAAGATCAAACGATAGGGATTCAACTAGGGGATACTGTACGCGTCGTTGGTTTAAATGTACTGTAAGATTTTTAACTTGTAAGATGGGTGAAATCATAAGTCATTTACAAGATCATTAAAGCTGGCTATTATTGCCAAAAAGGTATTCTTATGCAAACTCTTGCTCGCTTATTTGGCCAATCTCCTTTTGCTCCTTTGCAAGCGCATTTAGAAGTAGTTGCATTTTGTGTTCGGCAGATGTTGCCGATGTTTCTTGCTTTGCGTGACCAAGATTATCCACAAGTCCATGCTCTTGCTAAGACGATTTCAGATAAAGAATACCAGGCGGATTGTATCAAAAATGATATGCGTAACCATCTTCCCGTAGGCTTATTCATGCCTATATCTCGGGCAGGAATTTTAGAAATTATTTCTATTCAGGATAGTATTGCGGATACGACTGAAGATGTCGCGATTTTGCTTACTGTCAGGGAGTTGCGTTTTTATCCTGAATTTGAATCCGTCTTTTCTCAATTTTTACATAAAAGTGTAGAAACTTTTGATTTTATTATGGCCGTTATCCAAGAATTCAATAAATTGCTTGAAAGCTCCTTCGGGGGACGTAAAGCGGATAAAGTCCGTTTTTTAGTTAGTCGTGTAGCAAAAGCAGAGCATGAATGTGATGTAATTCAGCGTCAGCTGATGCAAATTTTCTTTTCAGATGAATTTGCAATTTCTACAAAGGAGTTTTACTTGTGGTTGCAAATCATTAAGCGTGTAGCGAGTATCTCGAATAGTTCAGAAAAACTTGCTTATCGCATTAACATGACGTTAGAAGAAAAGTAAGAATGTCATGCTTGCTCTAGTCATTTTTGTTCTTTTATGCGGTTTTTATACCTCATGGAATATAGGCGCAAATGATGTAGCAAATGCTGTGGGGCCTAGTGTGGGTTCTGGAGTATTAACTCTACGACAAGCAGTAATTGTTGCGATTATTTTTGAATTTTTAGGAGCTTTATTTCTTGGTAACCGCGTTGCAGGAACCATAGAGAGCCACATTGTCTCGGTTTCTGATCCTTTAATTGCGTCTGGAGACTATGTTTATGGAATGACAGGCGCTTTACTTGCCACGGGAGTTTGGCTACAGCTAGCCTCGTATTTCGGATGGCCTGTATCAACAACGCATTCTATAGTTGGGGCAGTTATAGGCTTTGGACTTGTTTTAGGAAAAGGAACTGTCATTTATTGGGGATCTATAGGGACAATTGTCATTAGTTGGATATTATCGCCTGTGCTAGGGGGATGTATTGCTTATCTTGTTTTTTCTTTTATACGAAAACGTATCCTGTATCGAGGAGATCCTGTTCAAGCTATCTTACGTATCGCACCTTTTCTGGTAGCTTTTGTCATTATTGTGTTAGGAGTCATTATCGTTTGTGGAGGATTAATCACACGTTTTGTTCCCTATGCCTGGGCATTAGGTATTGTCTTCTTTTTGGGAGGATTAAGTTACATGCTTATGTTTGGCTATGTACATACTTCTCGGTGTTCTTATATTTCTGATTCTCCTAAGGTAGGGAGCTTAGTGTATCGCCTAAAAAAGTGTGGCGGTAATTATGGAAGAAAATATTTGGTTGTTGAAAGAATTTTTGCTTATTTACAAATTATCATTGCTTGTTTCATGGCATTTGCTCATGGTTCTAATGATGTTGCCAATGCTATAGCTCCTGTAGCTGGGGTATTGCGCCAGCTCTATCCTCAAATGTACTCTTCTTATACATTGTTTGGGTTAATGATATTTGGTGGTATAGGCTTAATTATTGGATTATCTATTTGGGGATGGCGTGTTATTGAAACTATAGGATGTAAAATTACTGAGCTTACGCCTTCTCGAGGATTTTCTGTAGGACTAGGAGCTGCAATTACTATTGCTCTAGCATCAGCATTAGGGTTACCCATATCCACAACACATGTGGTTGTTGGTGCTGTATTAGGTATAGGTCTTGCCAGGGGGATTCACGCGATTAATTTAAATATTATTAAAGATATCATCATGTCCTGGTTTATTACCCTGCCAGCAGGAGCTATACTCTCTATTCTATTTTTCTTTGCTTTAAGAGTGCTTTTCCATTAAAAATAGGGAAATCATCTTAGTAATTTTTCAAGGCATATGGATAGGTTAACAGTCAGAGATCTCTCCCCAGAAGAACAAAAAGTATTGGTACGGGTTGATTTTAATGTCCCCATTAAAGATGGAAAAATTCTCGATGATATACGCATTCGTAGTGCTATGCCTACGATTAATTACTTATTACAAAAGCGTGCTGCTGTCATTTTAATGAGCCATTTAGGGCGTCCTCAGGGGAATGGGTTTGAAGAGAAGTATTCACTACAGCCGATTGTTGAGGTTCTCGAGGGCTATTTGGGACACCATGTTCCCTTGGCTCTTGCTTGTGTAGGAGAAGTCGCTCGCCAAGCTGTAGCGCAGTTATCTCCGGGTAGAGTCTTATTACTAGAAAATTTACGATTTCATTATGGAGAAGAACATCCAGAAGAAGATCCCAAGTTTGCGGCAGAGTTATCTTCTTACGGGGATTTGTATGTGAATGATGCTTTTGGGACTTCTCATAGGAAACATGCTTCTGTTTACACAGTGCCTCAAGCTTTCCCTGGAAAAGCAGCTGCAGGTTTCCTCATGGAAAAGGAACTAGAATTTCTTGGTAACCATTTGTTAATTTCTCCTAAACGTCCCTTTACTGCCATTCTAGGTGGAGCGAAAGTATCATCAAAAATTGGTGTTATCGAAGCTCTGTTATCTCAAGTAGATAATCTCTTACTGGCAGGCGGTATGGGATTTACTTTTTTAAAAGCTTTAGGAAAATCCTTAGGCAATTCTCTAGTTGAAGAGTCAGGTGTAGAACTAGCGCGGCGTGTAATCGAACTTGCTGAAAAAAACAAAGTGCGTATTTTCTTACCTAGTGACGTTAAAATTGCTAAGACATGTGCTCCCGGAGTTTCTTGGCAAGAAGCGTCGATAGGACAGGGGATTCCCCAAGGTTTTCAAGGTCTAGATATTGGAACAAAAACAGTTCAAGAATTTTGTAAGATTATTGACGCCTCAGCTACAGTATTTTGGAATGGCCCTGTTGGAGTTTATGAAGTTCCTCCGTTTGATCAAGGATCTATGGCTATTGCGAATTGCTTAGCTCGCCATCCTTCAGCTATTACAGTCGTGGGGGGAGGAGATGCTGCTGCTGTTGTTGCGTTGGCGGGGTGTTCGACTCAGGTATCTCACGTATCCACAGGGGGAGGGGCGTCTCTTGAGTTTTTAGAAAAAGGCTTTTTACCAGGGACAGAAGTTCTCTCTCCTGCTCCGGAAAATACAAAGGATTCTGCTTCGGATTAGGTCTCATTTTGTCCATCTTTTGAGTTTTCTAGCTTTTAACTTATAGATCTTGTTTAGATAACCCCAGGCATCCTAGTGTCTGGGGATTTCTTTATTCTATCTAGCTAAATCTTTGATTTTCAGTTGGATCTGCGCCTATTTTGTAAGATAATTAAAATTATTATACATGAATTAATTATCCATCATTTTTTATTAAGTTTTAATAAACATTTATTTTTTTATTTTAAAAAGTGTTCGCTTAATTGTTCTTCATTTTAAAATTAAAAATATAAATGTGGAGAAAATTATGGGAATTAATCCAAGTCATCGTGGAGGAAATAACGACCTATGGATTTCCAGGACGCCTGATCACGGAGAAGAGACGCAAGGATCCCAGTCTGTATCAGGGGAATTGGGTTCTCATAGGATTTCTACATCAGGTAAGGGAACATCCACAGGTATATTAAGTAGAATTGCTTCTACTGTACGGTCATTCTTTAGTATTTTTACTAGAAGTTCTGCTGGTAAAGGGGGCAAAGCTTCCACAGAATCTTCCATAAGATCGCGTCTTTCTGTAGAAGCTACGGGTGATGCGCGAGCAACAGAAGGTGCAGCGAGAGGATTACAAAAAAAGGGATATACTCCAGGGAAACCTGTTTCTATCCCAACAGTTCCTACACCAACAGATACAGATAGTACAGGCTCTTCTTCTTCTATTCCTATCGTTGAGGGATTAAAATCTCATTTAGAAGCAAGTGCACAGTCAAGACAAGAACAAGTATCCAAACTAGCAGATCAAATAAAATCTCGTTGGACAAATTTAGAAAATACAGACGAGGTGAATTATACAGTAACAGGTTTACAAACACTAGTTGGGGGATTAGCTAATACACGTCGAGCTTTGACTAGAGAATTACAGTTAACACGATCTGGTGCGAATGATTCTACTATTGATGAGATGAAAACACTATCCCAATCACTTTGGAGTTACGCTGCTAAAGATCATGATCAAAATGGGGAATCAGAATTATTTAGCTTGTTGGTCCACCTATCTTTTGGGGGTCCCTCCTTGGATTCTTCTACTACAATACAAGATTATGCGGATGACCTTGTTGATCTCCATAGTGAAGATGGATTTTTAGATGAACAGGCACAGGATATGCTTTCTGAATTTGCAGAGAAGATGGACAGTTTAAGAAGTAGTTCATTGAATGATGCGAATCGCGCATGGGCAAATTTTATTAACAGAGGCGAAGTCGCTGTGCGGGGGGTTGCTAACCGAGAATTAGCAGCCAATGTAGGTAAATATGATCATGCGGATATGCAAGAAAATGTCGAATGGAATTTATCTGCATTAACTTCATTGCAACAACTTGATCCTGATGTATTTGTAACGACCATGGGAGTCTTAGCTTCGGATGTTTTATAGTATAGAAAAAGGGAAATAAAAGAATTATGGGATCTCCTGTGCAAGGCGGTAATGGAGGCGTAGAGCCTCCTTGGCGTGACCTTTTCGACAACCGTACAGATTCTAATTCTGAAGGAGAAGAGGCTGATGTAGATCAGCGGATTACGGATCATGTGAGTTCTGTTTTTAGTTCTCATCCAGAGTCTGGCATTCCTCAGGCCAGTCCATCTTCTGAGATGTCCAGTGATCTTCCTGAGCGTTTAGAAGCGAGTCTTCATAGCAAAGGATTTTTTAAATCTCTTCTTCAAAGAATACAGCGTGCTGTGCTTAGAATCTGGTCATTACGATCAAAAGCTCCTCATGATGAATGTACTTCAAGTTATCGTGCGCTGTTTGAAGATACAGAAATACGTGAAACTCTTGTTTCTGAAGCGCAAAGTGTTCCTCCTCCTGCTCGAGGCTGCTTAGCTTCTATAAGGCAGTTTTTCTTAGATACACTTAGAAAGATGTGTAGCTGTATTTATAAAAAGAAATCCGCATCCCTCATCAATTTTTGTGGTTTAGATCCAGAAAGTCCTGAAGGGACTATAGCCATTGCTTTATTATTACGCATGGCAAGTAAGTGGGCATTAACTGAATTCTCCTCTCTTGAGCAACAACCACAAACTTCTCAAGATCAGCATGCATTTCTCTTACAAGACGCCGAAGATTCTTTTAAAATTATGACTATATTTCAAAAGTTAATCCAAGGGAGATCTACAGGAGATTCCTTAACAGTCATACGTGGAATAGCGAAATTAGCCTGCTCAGTATCTAGCTACCAGGGAAACTACCAAAAAGCCGTACAATCTCTAAGTAAAAGAGATTATAAGCGTGATTATTCTGAAATTCTTTTAGGAGCTAAGCAACTCGATATTCTTGCAAGTAAAGGAATTGAAGAGCAAATGACATTAAAACACATGATGATGTCATTATGTGTCACTTACAATCAGTTATTAGGAGAGTTTCTAAGTTTATGGGGAGATGCCATACAAAACAATCCTACAGGAGTTCGGTATGACTTTGTTGTTCAAGTAGTTGAAGCTAATCTTCCTATTTTGCAGGAAGCCTATGTTTTGAACCCCCAGCTTTATGAGCGTATGTTAGATGATGCTATTTGTCATTTTTTCTTTGTTCCTCAGGTAAATGAAAATTAATTGTTGTTAGGTGGAGGAACGACATTTTTTGTAAGATAATAACAATAGTGAAATAAAAATAATGCAATTATGTGTTTTAGAGAATAAACACAAAACCTATAGGGTTGCATGATTTTTTTATGATGTTAGATTTACGATTTTCTGTAGATTACTATCTTCGTGTGTTAGAATTAGCTATTCGCGATGAATCTAGAATTCTTGTGTATGATCAAAAACAGCTGCTTTTAGAGGCATGGCCTCGTCATCAACCTGTATCTGTTGCGCAGGACGCTTCATTAGCAACTATAAAACAAGCAATTCAAGAGATTTTTTCTCGAACAGCAATTTCTTATTCTGTATCGGGAAGGCTTTTATCTATTATCGATATGCGTTTGCGTCAGGAACGATCCTATACGCGTTTATTTTATTGGCTATTTCGTAGAGAAACTTATGAGAGTAAAAAAGCTGTTGTTCAGAAGTTGCTCTCTTTGAAGGAGATTCTTTTTCTTGAGTATCACCGTCTGATTAGAAAAATTTCTATTTCTGCAGATAGGGCGCTTACAAAGGCAAAAACAAACTTTTCTTCTTGGGAGGATTTTTCCCACGAAGTGACCTTACCAACAACAGAAATACAAACGCCTACTTCTATTGTGCAAGAGAGCCTAGCTGCAGAATCTTCTTCTCAAGTGCTAATGGATGCATTAATGACCCTGTTAGAAACACGCTCAGGACACCATCCCTTAAGTTTAGAATTACTTGAGCAGTTTATTTCTGAGAAAAGTACGCCTTTACATATCTTATCGGAGAAAAATTATTATTTTTTATCTCAACTAAAGAATGTGTATCTCAGGAGTCGCGAAGATTTTCAGGCGATTATCGTAGGAATGCTGACAAATTCGTTAACCGAAGTTCTTACAAATTCTTTGGTAGGTTCACAGATACTCACGGCTCAGGGAAAAACTTGGGTACATGCTTGGCAGGAATTTACAGAGCATTCCCCTCAGGAAAGTGCCATGTCTAAAGGGTTCTTAGCAGAAATTTTACGCTATCTACTTGCTGAGGACATTCAAACATGCGCAGCCACTTCTACTACTTATGATGCGACTCCTGAGCAAATTGGGAATTTATATAGTATTCGCGATGTCGATCCTATCCTCTGGAGCAAAATGATTCGCCTACTTCTTATGCGCTGGTTGTTAGACTATGACAACAAAGTGTACTCTCTTTTGAAAAAAAGTATCAATTCTTCTACTCCCCATCCTACGTGGTGGCAGTCAATAATCCGCAAAGTTAAAAAATATTTATAACTTTTTCAAAAGCACAATAAACCTACTGAGGTGTATACTTGTTGTGTTATGATCCCATTTCGCTTGTATCATCTCTATGCCTTGCTGAAGGCAGTGCATAGCACTCCCCTAGGGGAAGCAAATCGCTTGGCCATGTACTTTAAACAGCACCGCTCCCTGGGGTCTAAGGATCGTCAGTGGATTAGCTCACGCCTGTTTGCAGTTCTTCGTCACCAACGTTTGTTAGAAGCCCTACTTACAAAGGAAAATAAAGAAATATCTCCCGAGAATTTAGTCTCTAAGTTGGACGAGGGAGCTCTGGAAAATATTGCTGCCTATAAAGAGTTCCCCTGGCCTATACGGTATTCTGTATCTGATGATCTTGCCGTATGCTTAATCAAGGATTATGGAGAGGAAAAAGCTCAGGAAATTGCTAAGTGGTTTTTGCAGGAAGCTCCCCTGTCTATTCGTGTGAACACACGTAGGATTTCCGTAGAGGATCTTCAACAATCTTTAGGTTATCCTTGTACATTGGGAGAAACTCCTGGATCACTAAATTTTTTAAAGAGATATCCTTTACAGTCGAGTTTGGCATTTCGTCAGGGATTATTTGAAATTCAAGATGAATCATCACAAAAAATTACTTTAGAAATTCCTGTAACAAAACAGGACCGTGTTTTAGATTTTTGCGCCGGAGCAGGAGGAAAGAGCCTTATACTTGCTGAAAAAGCACGACATGTTGTTCTACATGATTGTCGTCAAAAGATATTGCAAGAGGCAAAACATCGTTTATTACGTGCAGGGTTAAGAAATTTTTCTATTCAGAGAACAAAGTCTTTAAAGAATCAGCGTTTTTCCCTAGTTGTTGTTGATGCTCCTTGTTCAGGAAGTGGGGTATTCCGACGCCATCCAGAAAAGAAAATTTTATTTTCACGCCAAGAGTTACTACAACATTCCTATGCACAAAGACAAATTCTAGAAGAAGCAGTTCGCTATGTCCAGAAGGGAGGAAGACTTGTCTATATTACCTGTTCCCTACTTTCCTTAGAAAATGAAAAACATAGTGCTTATATGTTGTCTTTAGGATGGAAGCCAGAGCGCATTACTCATATACTTGCTCCAAACCGAGGGGATAGTTTTTTTGCCGCGCATTTTATTCGTAAATAATAAGATGGCCTTTTCCCTACCTATGAAGATGTGCCCGTGGTGAGCAATGTAATTCTATTTAGAATAATAGAAACCAATAAGTGATGACACAAACTGCTTTTTTCAGAAAATTGCTCGAATTGCAATAAAATGTGCAGCAAGTGACTCGGATTATTCCAAATTTCAGGCCGCTTAATTGCGGTAATGACATGGTGTAAGAAATGAGTATATTGTTCTTCTTGAATTTCCTTATAATTTTTCAACCAATGTTTGGTTATTCCTAAACAGAAATGTCTTGAGGAATGATCTAAAGTTGGCATAGCAGCTTCCCCCAGCCCCAGAGATAAAAACATAAAGATACATAAGCTAAAACAGACATACCTACGCATAATTTTTCTCCGATCTCATGAACTCGCAACAGCTTATGCAAAAACAGAGTTTTTATATAAGTTAAATAAAAATTATTCATTTTCAATAATAACGCACAGGCTTGCGTACCTTGCGCCGTGTTTTTTTATAATATAATCCTAATAATCCCAGAATAACATATGTCCTTTGGGAAAACATGAGTGCCCGGATAGCAATATAAAATCGTTGTAAAGGAGAGGGAACTATATCATAGGGAGAGTATACGGGACGTGAGAAAGTTTCTTTCTTAGAGGAGCGAAATACCCAATGGCCGATAAGGTCTCCTTGATGAATAGGAAAGCTTGTAACATGGGGAACAAAAGTCACAGTGCAGGGATCTTCACCTTCTGAAGCATAAAAGTCATAATACACGCCTTCAGGAAGAGGCAAGGAAATAGAGCCCAAGGTTCCTAGAGATAAGCGATATTTCTCTGTAGGAAGTATAAGGTAACGCCTTAAGGGAAGTTCATTAAACACAGCTTCACATAGAGCATGAATATCATGATAGAGCTTGTCCATGGAAGAGTATCCTGTAGCAATGGTGATGATCGAGCGATTGTTTTTACAAGCAGATACGATTAAGTTTTTCCCTGCAAGTTCTGTACTTCCTGTTTTTCCCCCGATAATTGAAGGATAGTAATAAGGAGATGTTGTGACGAGTAATTTATTCGTTGTGCATAGTGTTCTTTCTGGATTGAGGTTTGTAGCTGCTATGGTATAGCTTGACGTATGAATTACTTGGCGGAATAAGGGTTCCTTCAATCCCTCACGCATGATACAAAGCAAGTCTCTGGCCGTTGTATAGTGATTCGGATGATGCAATCCATGAGGATTATTTAGATGAGTATCGTGGCAGCCTAGTTCTCGTAAAAATGTATTTAATTGATGCATAAATTCAGGAATAGAACCCGAACAGGCTATTGCTAAGCTATTTGCGGCATCGTTAGCGGAACTAATTAATAGGGCGTGAAATAAATCTATTCCGGAGACTTCTTCTTTATTACGTAGATGTATGGTTACTCCGTCGGTTTCTAGCCAATAGGGAGGACTACGGTATCCGGATTGCTTTTTTGCTTGCGGGGAGATGGAAGCTATTGCTTCTTGCTTCACTGCAATAAAGTTGTTCAAGACTTCGGGGTAGCGACGTAAAATAAATAAGGCTGTAGCAATTTTTGTCATGCTCGCTGGATAAATCCTCGCGTCTATGTTTTTGGAATACAGTATCTTACCAGTGTTTTCGTGAATGACCGCCGCTGAAGAACCTTGAACTTCGGGGAAAACAATGTCAGCATAAATGAGAGAAGTCCCTAGCCATGTCAGCAAGCTCAGCAGTCCATAGTGAAAAAATGCCTTAGCCATTGGGGGATATTTGTTTATTTACTTAGTTTTATAGGGGTTCAAGAAAAGCTCTTGACTCCCTTTAAAATAAAGAATTACCATGGGGCAAGGGAAAATGCTATGAGTTTAGATTTTTTAGAAGAATTTTATCGTCATACCATCTGCAACTGTGAAGCTTTTTGTGAAGGATTCGCAGATATTGCAGATATCCTGTCTACAGCTTCTCTCAGCACCTCAACGAGTAGTCGCCCCATGAACAATTTCATTATTGCAGAAACTATAGATAAACTCACTTTATTTAACTCAGACTTTGCTGTATGGCTTGTTCCAGAAGTTATCCAGGGTGAAGCTGTTACTCGCGGATATATTGCATTATATCATGCGTCTAGGGGTTATACTCCGGAACTTGCTTTCCAAGCTTCAGGAAAATATAACCAGTCTGCATTAATTCTGGAGGCTTTACATTTGTATCTTCAAGATATTCAAGATACGGAAGATAGTTTACGTTCTTTTTATTTGTAGTTTTTACTTTAAGTATTATGAATTTTTAAATGGACAATATTAGCATTTGCATGACGTTCATATTGAAGTTCATCTACAGAGTTTTTAGCTAGGAAGATCCCTAGTCCGCCTAATTTTCTTTCGTCTAGAGGCACGCACGTTTGTATATCAATGGTTGCAGTTAAGGGATTAAACGAAGTCCCATAATCTTTAATGGTTACACAAAATTCTTTTGGATCTCCATCACAAGAAATTGTAATTGTCCCAGGTGAGACAGAGTCTTGATAGGCATAGGAAATAATATTCACAAGCAACTCCTCACAGGCAAGTTCGAGTTTTAATAGTTTATCTTTGGGGAAAGCTTGGAGTTGCTCAGTATGTTTAACAAAGTCTAACATATTGTGAAGTTCACTAAGGAGAGCGGGAAAGACAGCTTCTCCACTAGAAGAGGTCATAGTATACCTGTTGAACAATAGTCTCTGCTACATGAGCATATAATACACGCTGAGCGCTCTTTATAGCTTCATTATGCATTTCGAATTGTCCTAAAGCAAACTGATGAGCGTTAGTGATACCTAAGTCAGGTTCAAAATCAAAAGCAACTGATTTTCGTGCGACGTGTTCATCAATTACTACTTGTCCCGAGTGCTTGTCGATTAATTGTACTTGCGCTGATAAAGACAAACGCCCCTCATTAGAAACTATAAAATGCTTAGGAGTCTTATCATTAATTTTATTTGGGGCATACGTAAAACCTGCATTCTCGTCAATCTCATTCAAGAGGCGGACCTTCAGAAGATAGCGAGAGTTTGTTTCTCCACTATGTGCTGTTAAAGAACGCTTGCTTAATTCGTAAATAATGGCTGCTGTCAGTTGTCCTAAAACATCATTATCTATGGGAGAAAGATCAATGCCTTCTGAGCGGATGGATTTTCCTAAAGCAGAGAGTACATTAGAAGAATTCACTAGCCTATAGCCAACACACGAGGTGCACCCACAACTGACGAAACAAAACAATAAAAAACTTAATATCTTACGCATGAACATGTCTAGTAATTTAAGAGTGTTTTGCTATTCTATCTAATCGTTTGAGACATTTAGCAACGAATGGTGAATCGGGATAAGTCTCTACCGCTGTAGTATAATAAATACTTGCAGCACGTAATTTCTTCTTTTTTTCGTAGAAGCGTCCAGAATGATACAATCCTGAGGCATATAAGTCGTTCATAATGCGTACATTAGAAGAAACTACAGCATTGAGAGGATGATTGGGATGTTGTTTTCTCATTGCTTCTTCATTCATTTTAGCTAATTTTAAATATTGGGCATTATGATCTTCTTTTTTAGCTTGGATAAGATAAATTTCAGATAAACGTACAAATGCTTTAGGAGATAAAGAGTGTTGGGGAAATTGTAGTGTTAATTTTTTAAATACTTTTGTTGCTTCCGCGAGCTCTTTCCTCATAATAAGCAGGTCTCCCTTAAAATATAAGGCCTGCGCTCCCAAATCTTTGTGGGGGAATGCCGCAAGAATTTCATCGTAAATACGCAAAGCATCTTCATCAGCGTTCATTAATTTAGGAAAGCCTTCTAAAAGGAAAATCCGCTTACGTTTACCTTGAGCAAAGCTTTGAGCTATAGCAAGCTTCATGGAAAAGAGTTCTTCAGAATATTTAGCATCAGGAAGTTCCATATATAGGGAAAATACCTTATTTGCTAAATCCGGTTGATCTCTTTTAAAGTAACATACACCCGTAAGATACAAGGCTTCAGAATATAAAGGATCTTTCGGAAAATGGTGGGTAATCATTCTGAAGCATAACGATGCTCTATGGTAATTTTGGTGTTCTAGATTGCGGATACCTACAGAAAGATAGTCTTGAGCAGAGTATTTGGGGGTAAATTTTTGAGGAGAAAGTTTTCCTAAAAAAGGTTCGAAAGAAATCGGCCCGGCATAACAACTAGAAGACACAAGCAGTAAGGCAAAAATCAACTGTAAAAGAGATCTCATAAATCCAGTGCGGGTCTACGATAATAAAACGTCATCATAAGAAAGAAAAAGAGAATTTGTCAAATACGTTGTTAGTATTTATTTAAAAAACCAACTTTTTGTTTGATAAAACATTTTTTTATTTATTAAAATAAATAAAAAGGTTCTTTTATGAAAAAGTTAGTTTGTTATCTAGGTACTTTTATTCTATCGTTTTCTTGCGGTGTATTTCTATGGGATAATGTTCCGTGCGCTCGTAAAGCCATGCAAGTAACTGCAAGCTGCAGTACCGAAGTTTTTGAAAAAAGTTGTCAAATGATTCGTAAGATTTCTGGATTTGAAAAACTTCGTGTATTTGAAAGAAAATTTTCTGCTGACCAGATATTAAGTTATTTTCCAGAGCATGTTGATGGTAAGGTAGCTGTAGAACTGACATTTGTGCCTCATACCTTAATGTGTGTGCGATTCTCTCAAGAAGACCCCGTGAAAAAATCTATGGTAAGTAAGGAAGGAGAAATTCTATGGAATTTATCTAGTGGGGAAATGGTCCTCAATACAGGCACGTGGTTGTGTTCTAAAGGATTAAGAGAATGTTTGCTACTTAGAGCAGGAAGACAAGATGTGAGTGTGATGCAGGAGCTAGCACATTTAGGGGGAGCAGCATCTAAAGAATCTTTATCTCATGCCTTATCTATGAAGAATATGCGCGCGGATAAAGTAATTAAATCCTGTCAGAAAAAAAAGTTAATTTTTTCAACAGGAAGCCAAATAGGTAGTCATTTTCAACAATTACAACCTATTCAAGGCTGTACAACCGAAATGCCTTCTTCTCCTGTATGGTTGAAAAAACCTCGGGGAGCTTCTTTAATTTCTCCACAGTTTTCTGAAGATCGGATATGTAATTTTGTGAAAATGATTTTTGGAGATAACTTTTTAATTTTAAATAAAGATACTGTTTATGTTCCCGTCTATAAAGTATTAATCAAAGCTGAAGATCATAGTGAACGTATAGAGTATATTAATGCGATTACAGGAAAGCCTTTCCACAATCTTTAAATGGAAATCAAACGTATAGGAAGCTGAGCATGTTCTAGATCTTTCTGTAGATTGGCAGTGTCTTCAGAAATAAAATAGTCTGTATCTGGAGAGATGGAAGCCACTTTCTGATTGTCTTTAGTGAAAATCAATGATAATGCTCGTGACCCAGGGTACTTACTTAAGATATGTTTTAAAGTACATATATGACTGTGACGGAGTTCACCAAGGTCAAGAGACAGCTTTACCACGGAAGTGGGTGATCGTAAATTCTCAGTTTTTGACATCGTTGTTTTCTCCTGATTTTTATTTTTCCCTGAGTTGACATAGAACGACATCTTTTGCATTTGCTCTTTGATTTTGTCAAACATCTCATCGCATTCTTGTAGAATTTGTTCGTTGATGAGAGAGAGATCTTTCATCCATCGGCAGGAAAGTCGTAAGGAGTCGCTACGCTTATCAATAGATAAAATAGCATAAACTAAGCAATCTTCCTCTAATAGTTCCTGTTGTTCTGCATACATTTCTGGCCATATAGGCAATTCATAAGAATCAATACCATCACTAATGCGTAATATAGCAAATTTTTTTTGCCCTTTGGAAGAAAGGCGTGTAGTCACTTTGTCAATCATAAATAAAGTACGAACTACTGCACCATGAGGAAGATGATCAAACTCGCCAAGACTCACTACAGATAACCTGGGCAAAATATCTTTTACAGCATCCATAGGATGCTCAGTAAGGTAAATACCGAGTAATTCTTTTTCTTTCTTGAGTTTTTCTTTTTTTGATCTTTGTATTACAAGGGTATCGGGAGCGAGGGTCTCTGTTTCCTCTTGATGCATGGAACTTAAGGAAAAGAATGTCATGACTCCTGAGGCAGCTTCTTTTTTTTCTTTTGCAATGGCATCATACATAGATTCTAATGTGGCAAGAGCCCGGTCTCTATCGGGTTCAAAAATATCAAAGCAACCAGAATCGATTAAATTTTCTGCGTGTTTCTTTGTGACTTTTTTTAAGTCAGAACGCTGGATAAAATTTCGAATGCTTAAATAAGGACCATGTTTTTCTCGTTCTTCGATAATACTTTCTACAAGTCCTTTACCAATACCTTTAATGGCTCCCATAGCAAAACGAATTCCTTGATCTGTAGCGACGAAATTTGTTCCTGATTCGTTAATATCTGGAGGTAAAACACAAATATCCATGCTACGTGCTTCATGGATGAGCTTACCGATTTTTTCAATGTCGTCAGAATCACAAGTCAGTAGGGCAGCTAACCATTCTTTAGGATAATTTGCTTTAAGGTAGGCCGTTGTATAAGTAATTAAACCGTAAGCAGCCGCATGGGATTTATTAAATCCGTAAGAAGCAAATTTTTCCATTTTATCAAAAATTGTCGTTGCTAATTCTGTGTCAATACCATTTTTACAGGCTCTTTCACAAAACCGGGTGCGCTCTTTGAGCATTTGATTGATATCTTTTTTCCCCATAGCACGACGTAAAACATCACCTTCACCTAGGGAATAGCTTGCTAAAGAACCTGCAATTTGCATTACTTGTTCTTGATAGACCATGATTCCATAGGTTTCTTTCAGAATAGGCTCCATTAAGGGATGGTCATATTCGATAATTTCTTTCCCATGCTTACGATTAATAAACGAGGGAATCATGTCCATGGGACCAGGACGATATAAAGCACCTATCGCAATGATTTCTTCAAAAGAATCTGGGCGAAGATTTTTAGCTAATTCTTGCATACCTTTGGATTCCATTTGAAATATGCCCATAGTTTTCCCTTGGTGTAAAAGGGCAAAAGTTGTTTTGTCGTCCAAAGGCAGGGAAGCCATGTGCAATAGCTTCCCTGTTTTTCTATAAATTGCCTGAATAGCAATGTGGATACTAGTTAATGTTTTTAATCCAAGAAAATCGATTTTTAGCATGCCCACACTTTCCACAGGTTTCATGGAAAATTGTGTAGTAATCATCGTAGAATCTTTAGAAATACAGATGGGAATATGGTCAGTAAGGCGATCACCGCAAATAATTACTCCAGCAGCATGCACCCCCGTATTACGAATTGATCCCTCTAAACGCATGGCCATATCAATAACTTGAGAAGCTTCGGCATCATGAGTATACAGCTCATATAAATTAGGGTCTGTTTCTAATGCTTTGGTTAAAGTCGCATGTAACTCAGGGATATGCTTGGCGATTTGATTGACTTTCGCTAGGGGAACGTCCAAGGTTCTTCCTACGTCCTTTACGGCCATTTTGGCTTTCATGGTTCCAAAAGTAATGATTTGCGCTACATTGTCTTTGCCATGTCGCTCTATAGCATAGTTAATTACACGTTCTCGACCTGCCATACAAATGTCGATATCGATGTCTGGATAGGATAAACGTTCGGGATTGATAAATCTTTCGAAGAACAGATCAAAGCGGATGGGTTCAATTTCTGTAATACCTAGTAAAAATAACATCACTGAGCCGGCTCCCGAGCCTCTTCCTGGACCTACAGGAATACCGTGATCTTTTGCCCAATGGATGATATCCCAAACAATCAGAAGATAGTCACACATCCCTTTGGGAATAATAATAGACATTTCTGTCTCCAGACGTTTTTTCACCAATTCCAGGGGATCTTGATTAGGGAACTTTTTTGCGATGTGTGCTAGTGCTTCTTTAGTATATTTTGTAGATAATCCTTGTTCGCAAAGATATTTTAAGAATTCAGAGGAGGCAATATAGCGTTCTTCTTCAGTATACGCGCCTTTTTCTTTTAAAGATTCTGGGACATAAATAGGGTAATGTTTATTTGAAAAATTCAATTTAAGATTACATTTATCTGCAACTTCCAAAGTATTGGTAATGGTTTCCGGATGGTCGCTAAATATTTTAGCCATTTCTTCGGGAGATTTAAAATAATACTCCCGGCTCAAATACACTTTTCTTTTAGGATTAGGGATATAAGTATTTTGTTTTGCAATACGGATAGTCTCACCAAATTGCACATTAAGCAGAATTTCATGAGCAAGCCAATCATCGGGGTGGATATAGTGGATATCATTTGTTGCTACTGTATGAATACCTAAGCGTTTACTTGCTTCTAATACAGCACAATTCACTCGAGTTTGCTTATCAATAAACTGATGATACTCGTGTTTGAGCCATTCTTCATTGAGAGATGAAATTTTCTCTTCAGACATTTTATGGAGCTGAATTTCAGTATAAAAATCATCACGAAATAGTTGTTGATACCAAAGTAAGTCCTTTTCAAGAGCTTCCTCGGATTCTAAAGCTGCTTGGGCAACAGATCCCGATAAACAACCAGAAAGACAAATTAATCCGCGTGCATACTGAGTAAGAAGATCACGATCTATTCTTGGAAAATAATAAAAACCTTCTGTGAATGCTAAAGAAGATAGAGTGCAAAGATTACGATAGCCCTCTTCATTTTTACATAAAAGAATCAGATGGTTGGCGACGCGACTTTTTTTTTCTTTTTTTTTCTCGAAACGAGATGTAGGCGCTACATAAACTTCACAGCCAATAATTGGCTTAATATCATTTTGTTCACATTCTTTATAGAATTCAATAGCACCGTAGAGGTTGCCGTGATCAGTTAATGCTAAGGAAGGAATACGATATTCCTTTGCTTTAGCTACAAAGCTTTTAATTGAGCTGGTCGCGTCTAAGATTGAGTATTGCGAATGGCAATGAAGAGGAATCCAAGTCATAAGATAGCCTCATTCATCTTTACTACTAGGTTTTTTCTCTAAAATTCTTTTCAGAAGCATTCCATGTAGGGAGAAATAAGACAAGAGATATTAAAGCACAGCTTAATAAAGCCAAGAAAAAGCCTTGCCAACCCCAGTCTTGAGCTATTTTTCCTAAAGGATAACCTGCAAAAGCAGCGCCGAAATAAGCAAACCATCCAGTAAAACCACTGGCAGTTCCTGCTGCTTTTTTATGAGATAATTCAGCAGCTGCTAAACCAATCATCATTTGTGGCCCAAATAAAAAGAATCCAATAATAAAGAGAAAGATTCCATCTAACCACCAAAGATTTTGGTCGCGATTATACCACATGAGTAGGATAGAAAACAGTAAGCCCAAGGAGAATATTACATTCATTGGGCCGCGTTCTCCTTTGGAAATTTTATCTGATAGCCAGCCAGCAATTAACATGCCGAAGAGGCCCCCGATTTCAAATAGAGACACACAGAAATTTGCTGTAACAGCAACATAATGCTTAGTTTCTATTAAGAATAGGGCACTCCAATCATTCACTGCCATGCGCACAACATAAATAAAGAAAGAAGCGATAGATAGTAACCAGATCCACTTATTTGTTAGAACATAAGAGAATAGAATTTCTCTAGTTGAGAGCTCTTTTTCCATCTCTTCTTCTAAAATATCAGCAGTAGTTTCCTTGTGTTTTTGTGATTCTTGTTCTTGTTTATACCTTTCAATTGTAGGTAACCCTAAAGATTGTGGCGTGTCACGAAGACGATTAATTAATATAAAACCCATGCCAATGCACAAAAAACCAGGAATCAGCATAGCGCCACGCCATCCACAGCAATCAATAGCAAATCCCGTAAGAATAGGAATGAGAGCGCCTCCCACATTATGAGAAGTACTCCATACGCTCCACCAAGTACCTCGTTCAGATTTAGAATACCAGTGGGTTAATAAGCGAGCACATGGAGGCCAGCCCCATCCTTGAAACCAACCGTTCAGTCCCCACCATAGAGCAAGTAAAAAAATGGAAGACGACATTCCAAAGAAGATGTTTGTTAATCCCGTAATAATGAGACCTAAAGCCATAAAGTAACGAGGATTAGATTGGTCAGACATGACACCACTGACAAATTTACTGATGCCGTAAGTGATGTATAATGTACTCCCAATAATTCCTAACTGTGCTTTATCAAAGCCTAGATCTGCCATAAGAGTTGGCATAGCGAATGTGAAACTTTTTCGCGTGAAGTAGTAAAAGATGTACCCCACAAACATGCTATAAAAGATTCTCATTCTCCAATATTTGTACTTCTTTTTGACCAATTCTGGATCATCAATTTCCTTAATAGGCTTGGGAGGTTGAAAGAATTTAGTCCAAATATTCATTACGAGATCTCATATTTAAATATTTAATATAATCTATATAAGAGGCAGAATCCCTCAGGTTAACATATGGGCTGTGAAAAAACAAGAAAGTAGTGTGTTGGATAACGTAGATAATAAGAATACAAGTAAAGATTGTTCTCCAAACTAGGTACTATGTTTTATGTGAAGAATTCCGAGTCGCCTTATGGTGCAATACAATGAGAAAAATGATTTTTGCCTTTGTCAGTATGTTGTTATTTCCTTTAGCGATTGAGGAAAATAGAGAATTTTTTCTTTATGATCCAAGGGATGAAACATACGTAGTGCATATCTATGGACAAGAAGGTGAATTTTCTCCCCAGGAAATTATTGAGCCCCTCTTAGATGTACGAGATTCTTTGAACAGGGTTTAATTTTGCTCTTTATCTAGATTGTGGTATTCTGTTTTCCAATTAGATAAATAACAGGCGTATAGTGAAAACAGCTTTGCCCAAAGGGGTTTTTGATATATTTCCTTACATTGCTGATGCCAAGCATATGTGGAGGAATACTTCCCTATGGCATAAAGTAGAACATGTAGTGCATGAAGTTTGTGCATTGTATGGATTTTCAGAGATTCGTACCCCTGTGTTTGAAAGCACTTCCTTGTTTTTGCATGCAGGAGAACAAAGTGACATTGTTAAGAAGGAAATGTACACTTTTGTAGATAAGAAGGGGAGGTCATTAACGTTGCGCCCTGAGGGCACGGCTCCCATTGTACGTGCATTCATAGATCACCTTGCTCATCAGCGTCACGAAAATAAATTCTACTATATTCTGCCTATGTTTCGTTATGAACGACAGCAATCAGGAAGATATCGACAGCATCATCAATTTGGCCTCGAAGCTATAGGAGTAAAACATCCTTTACGTGATGCAGAAGTTTTAAGTTTGCTTTGGCAGTTTTATACTTCTGTAGGTCTTCAAAATATGTTGCTGCAATTAAATTTTTTAGGAGGGGAGGGGGCGCGTAAGCGTTACGACGCGGTTTTGCGTGAGTATTTTTCTAAGTATTTCTCTTCATTGTCTGCGCTGAGTCAAGAAAGGTACCATACAAATTTATTGAGAATTTTAGATTCCAAAGAACCTGAAGATCAGGATATCATAGTTTCCGCACCAGTGATTCTTGATTATATCTCTGATGAAGATAGGAAATATTTTGATCAAGTATTGTCAGCATTAACAGATTTACATATTCCCTATACAATTCATCCCCGACTGGTCCGTGGGCTAGATTACTATACAGATATTGTTTTTGAAGCAGTAACTACTTGTGAGGGGCATTCTTATGCTTTAGGAGGAGGCGGTCGGTATGATGGTCTGATAGGTGCTTCGGGCGGCCCTAGAACCCCTGCTTGTGGATTTGGCGTAGGGTTAGAAAGAGTGATACAGACTTTGTTGGCTCAAGGGAATCTCCATCTCCCCCGTTCTCACAAGTGCCGATTAATTTCTTTAGAACCTCAAGCAGACACATTTTGTTTTTTATGGGCCCAGCATTTACGTAATTTAGGAGTTCCCACAGAAGTTGATTGGACACATAAAAAATTGAAAATGGCTTTGAAAATAGCAGATGTAGAACAAGTAACTTTTACTTGTCCCATAGGGGAAAGGGAGTTGCTTTCCGAGCAATTCATTATGAAAAATATGTCTTTACATCAAGAGTTCTCTGGTTCGAAGCAGGAGATAGAGCAAAGGTTGCTATATGAAATACAGAACACATCATTGTAATGAACTTTCTCTAAGTAATGTTGGAGAGACTGTACGCTTATCTGGTTGGGTACACCGGTATCGTAACCATGGAGGGGTCGTTTTCATAGATTTGCGTGATCGCTTTGGTATTACACAGATAGTTTGTCGCGAGAGTGATAATCCTACTTTGCATCGATTAGTAGATTCCTTACGCTCTGAGTGGGTGTTATCTATAGAAGGGCGTGTTTGTCAGCGCTTGGAAGGTATGAAGAACGCTAGTCTGAAGACAGGGGATATAGAGGTAGAGATAGAGCAGTTGACTGTATTATCGGAAGCAAAAAACACACCTTTTTCTATTGCAGATGAGCATATTAATGTTAACGAAGAATTACGTTTGGAATATCGTTACTTAGACATGCGTCGAGGGCATATCTTGGATAGATTAATTTGTCGACATAAAGTTATGCTAGCATGTCGCCAGTATATGGATTCGCAAGGATTTACTGAAGTTGTTACTCCAGTATTGGGTAAATCAACTCCTGAGGGGGCACGAGATTATGTAGTTCCTTCCAGAATCTATCCAGGGAGTTTTTATGCTTTGCCTCAATCTCCTCAGTTATTTAAACAAATTTTAATGATAGGTGGCCTGGATCGTTATTTCCAAATTGCCACGTGCTTTAGAGATGAAGACCTCCGCGCAGATCGTCAGCCGGAATTTTCCCAGATTGATATTGAAATGAGTTTTGCTTCTCCCGACGACTTATTTCCTATTATTGAGAAGCTGCTCGTGGAGATGTTTGCAACGCAGGGGGTTTCTATTCAATTGCCATTACCCAGAATGACCTACAAAGAGGCTAAAGATCTCTATGGCACAGATAAACCCGATCTTCGTTTTGGTTTGCAACTACGCAATTGTTGTGAGCATGCTAAGAAATTTACTTTTTCCATATTTCTAGATCAATTGGCTCATGGGGGGGTAATTAAAGGTTTTTGTGTTCCTGGAGGGGCAGATATTTCTCGTAAGCAATTGGATGGATACACGGAATTTGTAAAACGCTATGGGGCCATGGGGCTTGTTTGGATCAAAAAGCAAGGGAACACTGTTGCTTCTAATGTAGCGAAATTTGCTTCAGAATCTGTATTTCAAGATATGTTTTCTGATTTTGAAGCTAAGGATAATGATATTTTATTGTTAGTAGCAGCTCCGGAGGCAATTGCAAATCAATCGTTAGATCACTTACGTAGATTGATTGCTAAAGAACGTCAATTATATGATGAATCACAGTATAATTTTGTTTGGATAACAGATTTCCCTTTATTTACTGAGGAAGAAGGTAAGGTATGTGCAGAGCATCATCCATTCACTTCTCCTTTAGAGGAAGATATTCCTCTTCTTGATACGGATCCTTTATCTGTGCGTTCTTCGAGTTATGATCTAGTATTAAATGGTTATGAAATAGCTTCGGGATCACAACGCATTCACAACGCTAATTTACAAAATAAAATATTTTCTATTTTAGAATTAACTCCTACAGATATTAAAGAAAAATTTGGTTTCTTTGTTGATGCGTTAAGTTTTGGTACGCCTCCGCATTTAGGAATTGCTCTAGGTTTGGATCGCATTATGATGGTATTGACTCATGCTGATAGTATACGTGAGGTTATTGCTTTCCCTAAGACCCAAAAGGCTGCAGATCTCATGATGAGCGCTCCTGCAGAAATTATGACTTCCCAATTAAAAGAACTAAATATTAAGGTAACTTCTTAAATCATTATACCGTTTTGGAGCGAGTACTCATTTGAGTTCAAAGCAACCAACTATAGGAGAGAAAGTATGAAAACACGGTGGCATGTTATAATAACAATGATAATGTCTTTTTTCATTGCCTCTTGTGATTGGAGTCAAAAAAGTGAGACTCAGCCATTACAAGTGAGTGAAAAAAACACGAATGAAAATTCACAGCTTTCCGAATATCAGCAGATATCACGTACCTTTGGACACCTGCTTGCAAGACAATTACGTAAGTCTGAAGATGTTATGATGGATATTGCAGAAGTAGCTAAAGGTTTACAAGAAGAATTAGCATGTAAAAGCGCGCCTTTAACAGAATCAGAATATGAGGAAAAAATGGCGGAAATACAGCAAAAGATTTTTGAGAAGAAGGCTAAAGAGAATCTATCTCTTGCTGAAAGGTTCTTAAGAGAAAATAAAAAAAATACTGATGTTATTGAAGTTCAAGCAAATAAATTGCAGTACCGTATTGTGAAAGAGGGGGCGGGTAAAGTTTTAACTGGGAAACCCTCAGCTTTATTACATTACAAAGGTAGTTTTATAGATGGGCAAGTCTTCAGTAGTTCAGATACAAATAAGGAACCAATTCTTCTGCCTCTTGGGCAAACTATTCCTGGATTTGCTCTAGGTATGCAAGGAATGAAGGAAGGAGAAACACGCATTTTGTACATTCATCCTGACCTAGCTTATGGTACTGCGGGACAATTACCTCCGAATTCCTTGCTAATTTTTGAAATTCAATTAATTGAGACTATAGAGGAATCCGTAGCAGCTGCAGATTCCATGGAGACAAAGAATCCTGCATGAGGGTAGTTCTTTATAATCCCGATATTCCTCAGAATACGGGGAACATAGGTAGGACATGTTTAGCTTTAGGGGCCTCCTTGATTTTAGTGAGACCTCTAGGGTTTTCTTTGCTTGATAAGTTTGTTAAACGTGCGGGCATGGATTATTGGGATCAAGTAAACGTATCCGTAGTGGACTCTTTAGAGGAGGCCTTGGCCGGTGTCAGTCTAGATAAAATGTTTTTTTTATCAACAAAAGGCTCGAAATACTATGGAGAGGCTTCTTTACCTATAGATGGGACATACATTTTTGGTTCCGAATCTAAAGGTTTGCCTGAAGAAATGCTAAAACAATACTACAACCACTGTTATTATTTACCAATGAGACCTGGAATTCGATCTTTAAATTTAGCAACAACTGTGGGTGTAGTCCTATTTGAAGTGGTACGACAAAATAATTATAGTAGCTATATTCGTAAGGGATTAAGCGTGCTTAGTAATTAGCTTCACTAAGGTATCTTTATCTTTTAATCCAACCACACGGTCGACTTCTTCACCATTTTTAAATAAAATTAATGTAGGAATAGAAGAAACACCATATTTTTCTGCTGTAGCAGAAGCATTATCAATATCAACTTTACCAATAGACACATTAGATAGTTCTGAGGCTACAGCATCGAGCACAGGGGACAACATCTTGCAAGGGCCACACCATTCAGCAAAAAAATCTATTAATACGAGTCCTGAGGCAATAAAAGAATTGAAGTTTTCGTTAGTTACAATTTTAACCATAATGTTCCTAATTTGCTTTGGCAGTTATTTTACTGCAGCTAAGAAGACTTGAACTTCCATGAGCATAAGCTCACTAGAACCTGAATCTAGCGCGTCTACCGATTCCGCCATAGCTGCATGATGGCAGATTGTAGACATAGGGTAAAAAAAACACAATTCAGAAACTTTTTCAAAGAAAAAGAACTGATAATTGCAAGTGAAAAAGGCGTAATTTCTCGAGAATAAGGATCTTAGTTTTGAGGGAATGCGAGACGACTTCTTTGATAAGGAGAGGTTGTGGTTATAGTGTTAGGATTTCTTAATGACAATCGACATAGAATTGTTTGTTCATGAGGATAAAAGCATAATATGTAATTAAATATTTTAATTTCGAGAGTCTTTCTTCGCTCTTTAATTAATAGGAAAAGGATTCTTTATGGGAGGCAGGGTTAGAGCTTTATGTTCAATATAATTCTAGGCTTATGTTAGTATGATTGATTTAATGTGCAAGTTGCGAAAAGATTCTTGATTTATTGTTCATCTGTTTTTCTGCAATAAATTTAAGAAACGATTCGGTTGCTTCATTAGATGGAAAAAGGGTGAGCATGGATATTTCCGGAAGCATCAAGAAAAAACTTCTCCAGTTTTTGGGTAAGCAAAAAAAACCAGAATTGTTAGGCACGTATCTTTTTTATTTAGAGCAAGCTCTGGGACTACGTCCCGTGGTGTTTGTTCGTGATAGAATGATTTTTAAAACTCCGGAAGATGCTGTACGCATTTTAGAAGCAGATAAAAAAATTTGGCGAGAAACAGAAATACAAATTTGTTCTGGTAAACCAGAAGTTAATGAACATACAAAAAGGATCTATATTTGCCCTTTTACAGGGAAAGTTTTTGCAGATAATGTATATGCGAATCCTCAAGATGCTATTTATGATTGGCTATCTTCGTGCCCTCAGAATACGGAGCGTCAAAGCGGTGTTCGTGTAAAGCGTTTTCTTGTTTCTGATGATCCCAAAATGATCCAAGAATATATTGTACCTCCGAAAGAGCCCATTATTAAAACTGTTTTTTCTTCTGTAGTTACAGGAAAATTATTCCATAGTTTACCAGCTCTTATAGAAGAATTTACTGCAAACTATTTACGTCCAATGACTTTAGAGGAAGTGCAAAATCAAAATAAATTCCAATTAGAAAATTCCTTTTTATCCTTGTTACAAGATGCTTTAGTGGAAGACAAAATAGCTGAGTTCGTAGAAAGCCTAGCGGATGATACCGCCTTTCATGTGTACATTAGTCAATGGATAGATACAGACGAATAACAAATTCTGCTCAAGAAACTTTACGTTTAGGTAAGATACTTGGTAAATGCCTTCCTAGGGGGAGCGTAGTATTGTTATTTGGTGATTACGGAGTAGGAAAAACGGAGTTTGTACGTGGTATTGTACAGGGCTATCTCGGAGATGCATTAGCTCAAGATGTTGCTAGCCCTTCTTTTACTCTTTTACATGTATATGGTAGCGAACCTCGAAGAATTTGCCACTATGATTTTTATCGATTGGTAGATAATAAAGATGTTTATCAGGAAGTATTCCGCGATACTGAAGAAGATGATGTTATATGCGTGGAATGGCCTGATAAAATGACTCCTCCACGTTTTCGTGAGACGGTACGAGTTGACATAAAAACATTAACCAGCATTCAAAGAGAGGTAAGCATATACGCCTCACCTTTCTTATTAATTTCGTTCAAGGAATAAACATGGCATTACTTAAAGATACGGTTTTTGTTTGCTTAGATTGTGAAATGACAGGATTGGATATAAAAAAAGATCGTATTATTGAATTTGCTGCAGTACGTTTCACTTTTGATAAGGTAATTGATTCAATAGAATGTTTAATTAATCCCGAGCGTGTTGTCTCTGCTGAATCACAGAAAATACACGGAATTTCTAATGCTATGTTAAAAAATCAGCCTCTTATGGCTACTGTATTTCCTAAGATTAAAGCCTTTTTAAAAGAAGGAGATTATATAGTTGGTCACAGTGTAGGGTTTGATATACAGGTTTTGTCTCAGGAAGCAGAAAGAATAGGGAGCTCTTTTCTCTCAAAATACCACATTATTGATACATTACGATTGGCAAAAGAATATGGCGATAGTCCAAATAATTCTTTAGAAGCTCTAGCTGTGCATTTTAATGTGCCCTATGATGGTAACCATCGTGCTATGAAGGATGTCGAAATTAATATCAGCATTTTCAAGCATTTTTGTAGGCGTTTTCGTACAATTGAGCAACTACAACAGGTTTTGGCTAAACCTATTAAAATGAAATATATGCCTTTAGGGAAGCATAAAGGACGTTGTTTTTCGGAAATTCCTCTATCCTATCTACAATGGGCTGCAAAAATGGATTTTGATCCTGACCTACGTTTTTCTATTCGCCATGAAATTAAACATCGCCAAAAAGGAGTAAGTTTTACTCAGGTAAATAATCCATTTATTGGCTTATAATTCTCTCTCTCTATTTTCAAGTAATCTCTTGATTTTCTTTAATTCGGAGGCTACTATCCAACAAAGTGTGGTAAAGGGACACTTCGTCATAAAGAGAATATCTCATGCTAAAGAAAAAGCCCGTATCTTTTAGTTGTATAGATGGCCATATTTATAAAATTTTCCCCAATGATTTAAATGCAAATAATACAGTGTTTGGTGGTTTATTAATGAGTTTATTAGATCGCCTGGCTCTTGTTGTTGCGGAAAGACACGCAGAATGTATTTGTGTCACTGCATTTGTCGATGCTTTGTGTTTTTATGCTCCTGCATATATGGGAGAGAATTTAATATGTAAAGCAGCCGTAAATCGCACATGGAAAACTTCTTTAGAAGTAGGCGTTAAGGTTTGGGCAGAAAATATTTACAAACAGGAAAGAAGACATATTACTTCAGCATATTTTACTTTTGTTGCTGTAGACGAAAATAATGCCCCTACGCCTGTCCATCAAATTGTACCAGAAACCACTGAAGAACAACGGCGGTATAACGAAGCTGATCAACGTAGGCAGGCTCGATTAAATATGAATAAATAGGAACGTTTTGTTTAGGATTATTAGTTTTTTTTGTTCCTGGATTCTTATAGCTTTTGCTCAACCGGATTGCAGTATACTATTTTCTTGTTTGGGAAGCGCATGGGGCTACGGTCTTCTTTGGTATAGTTTAGAACCCTGCACACAGCATTCTCTTTCTTGGAAGAAAGTATTTCTAATAGTATTTTTCTGGGGTATAACTCTCTACGGTTGGCATTTTTCCTGGATGTTATCTGATTTTTATGTAGGAAAATTTATCTACCTTGTTTGGGCAATGCTTTGCGGACTACTTGCATGTTTATTGTCACTATTTTCTTGCTGTCTTATTTATGCGATTAGAAAAAAAATGTTCGCTATTCTCTGGTGTTTCCCCGGATTTTGGGTAGGTATAGAGATGTTAAGATTTTACTTTCTCTTATCCGGAATGTCACTAGATTATTTAGGGTGGCCAATAACAGCTACGGCTTATGGAAGACAATTCGGAGGAATTTTTGGTTGGGCAGGAGAAAGTTTTTTACTAGTCATGACGGGAATTAGCTTTTATCTTGTTTTGCTAAGAAAACGTTATTCTTTTCGTTTGTGGTTAATATGTGCTCTATTTCCATATGTTGTAGGTGGATTGCATTATGAATATCTGAAAGTAGGATTTTCTAATCGAGATAGCTTACGACTAGCTGTAATTCAGCCAGCAAGCTCACCTTATACGAACTGTACGCCAGGCGGAGCTTTTTGCACATGGCAGAGATTAATTCATCTTGCATCTATAGTAAAAAAACCAGTAGATCTTGTGATTTTCCCAGAAGCTGTTCTCCCCTTTGCTCAGGATAGAAAAGTCTATTCCTATGATGAGAGTCGCAGCATACTAGCTCCTTTAGTAGATTTGAAACAACGAGACGAGTTTTTAACAAATATTGATTGGATGCGTGCGCTTGTTGATTATTTTGACTGCCCGGTTCTTATGGGGTTGGAGAGGTTTGAAGAAAGAGATTCTCAGGTATATGTTTATAATTCTGCCACATGCCTTTCTCATGAAGGAGGGGTGTTTAGTTATGATAAACGTATTCTCGTCCCCGGGGGAGAGTACATTCCTTGCGGTAGATTAGGTTGGTTCTTTTGTAAGAAATATTTTCCTGAGTACGCACTGACATGTCGCCGTCTTCCAGGAATTCGTTCTGGAGTACTAAAAATACAGAACTTGCCTAAGATGGGAATATCGATTTGTTATGAAGAAACTTTTGGGAATTTACTTAGACAATATAAAAATGAAGGCGCAAAGTTTCTTGTAAATTTAACTAATGATGGCTGGTATCCTTCTTCAAGGCTTCCTCAAGTGCATTTTTTTCATGGAATTTTACGTAATCAAGAATTAGGTATGCCTTGTGTACGTTCTTGCCATACGGGTGTTACTGTAGCAGCAGATGCTTTAGGTAGAGTTTTACATATGCTTCCATATGAAACTTGTTCTAGAAAAGCATTTCCAGGGGTGCTGCAAATCGATCTTCCTTTGCAGAATTATTTTACTTTATATTCTTGGTGGGGAGATCTACCTATGATCATTTTATCTATAATCTCTCTTAGTTGGATGGGATGTTATTTTGGATATCGCTTGCTTGCTAAAAAAGAAAAAGGATAATATACAAACACTCTTTCTCAGGTTTTTACATGTTAGAACGAGCTCAAAGAACGTTAAAGCGTGAAGTGCATTACTCTGGAGTGGGGATTCACTTTGGAAAGTCAGCGACTTTAACTTTAGAGCCTGCTGAAGAAAATACGGGAATCGTTTTCTCCCGTTCAGATACTGCAGGAGAATATATTCCAGCATTGCTTTCTCATGTGTGTAGTACAGGGCGAAGTACTACATTATCTTCAGGGGATTCTGTTATTGCAACTGTTGAACATCTCATGGCTGCCTTGCGGTCTAGTAATATTGATAATGTGATTGTTCATTGTAGTGAAGAAGAAGTCCCTATAGGGGATGGGAGTTCACAGGTGTTTATGCAGCTTATTGATGATGCAGGTATTTGCGAGCAAAATGCTAAAGTCTCTATTGCGCAACTATCTCGGCCCGTGTACTATCAAACCCAAGATACTTTTCTTGCGGCTTTTCCCTGTGATGAATTGAAAATTTCGTATACTTTGCATTATCCTCAAAGTCCTACTATAGGAACTCAATATCGTTCTTTCGTGATAACTGAAGGATCTTTTCGCAAGGAAATTGCTCCTTGTAGAACATTTGCTCTATACAATGAGTTGTGTTTTTTGATGGATAAGGGATTAATAGGAGGAGGCTGCTTAGAGAATGCCGTTGTGTTTAAAGATGATGGTATTATTAGTCGAGGTCCGCTACGTTTTGCAGATGAACCTGTGAGGCATAAAGTTTTGGATTTAATAGGCGATTTATCTTTAGTTGGTAAGCCTTTTAAAGCACATATTGTAGCTGTAGGATCAGGGCATTCTTCAAATGTTGCCTTAGGTAGAAAAATTCTAGAAGTATTGCAATCTTAAGAAATGAGTGGTGAATGAAAGAGGCTCCTGTAATTAAATTACGAGAATTATTAAACTTACTTCCGCATCGCTATCCATTTTTACTTGTGGATCGTGTATTGTCTTATGATTTAGAAAAAAAGTCGATAGTTGCACAAAAAAATGTAACGATAAACGAGCCTTTTTTCGTAGGGCATTTTCCTGAAATACCCATCATGCCTGGAGTGTTGATATTAGAATCTTTGTCACAAGCAGCCGGAGTATTGCTGGGCTTAATTTTAGAAAATGATCGACATAAGAGGTTGGCTTTATTTCTAGGGATACAAAAAGCAAAGTTTCGTCAGGCGGTAAGACCTGGCGATGTTCTTACGCTTCATGCAGAATTTTCCCTAATTTCTCCCAGAGGGGGTAAGGCGATGGCGAAGGCTTGTGTAGGTTCTCAAGTTGTTGCTGAGGGCGAACTGAGTTTTGCTCTAGTAGATAAAGAATCTTTAGATTGACGGAGACATATGACGAACATTCACCCAACAGCAATTATTGAATCTGGGGCTAAAATCGGTCAGAATGTTGTTATTGAGCCGTATGCAGTGATCAAATCTACGGTGACCCTTTGTGATAATGTAGTGGTTAAATCATATGCTTATATTGACGGGCACACTACTATAGGTAAAGGGACGACAATTTGGCCATCGGCAATGATAGGCAATAAACCTCAGGATTTAAAATATCAGGGGGAAAAAACCTATGTGACTATTGGTGAAAACTGTGAGATCCGAGAATTTGTTATTATTACTTCCTCAACGTTTGAAGGGACGACAGTTTCCATAGGAAATAATTGTTTAATTATGCCTTGGGCTCATGTAGCTCATAATTGTACTATTGGAAATCACGTGATTTTGAGTAATCATGCGCAGTTAGCTGGTCATGTGTTTGTAGGAGATTATGCTATCATTGGAGGCATGGTTGGAGTTCATCAATTTGTCCGCATAGGGGCGCACGCTATGGTGGGTGCCTTAAGCGGTGTTCGTCGTGACATTCCCCCCTATACTATAGGAACAGGGAATCCCTACCAGTTGGGAGGGATAAATAAAATAGGTTTGCAGAGAAGACAGGTACCTTTTGAAACACGTTTAATTTTAATTAAAGTGTTTAAAAAGGTATATCGTAGTACGAGAAGTTTTTCGGAAGCTTTATTAGAAGCTCAGGAAGAATATGGTCACATTCCTGAAGTGCAAAGCTTTGTTCATTTTTGTCAGCATCCAAGTAAACGAGGTATCGAGCGGGGTGCTGATAAAGACGCATTCCAAGATGAAATATTGAGTAAGGAAGTCTTAGTTGAATCTTAAAATATAAGATTTTTCTTCTGAAACTCATAGAATGGTCTATTATCGCTTCGCTTTGGTTTTTATTTTTTAAGATTTGTAAGTGTTATAGGTAGATTATCGTATTTATGATGAGATAAATCGAGGTCAACTATAGGTGAGCTTTTATAGAAAGTTGGCTTTAAAATAATTTTCTAAAAATTTTTTTAATTAAAAAATTAGCATTTCTAATGTGTTTATTAATTTACTTTAGCAATTAAGTGCCATCTGTGATATAGTTTTCCCCTTGAAAGTGCTTCAATTAAGTTTATTAATTTTGAATCGAGGAGGTGGATATGGCTTCTGCAGCATCACGTGCAGTACCCACCCTTTGTCTCGCTGGGAGAGTGGTTTCCTTAGGTTCGTCAAAACAAAAGCTTCAATTGCCTGGGAATTGCTTCTCGCAATTTTTGACAAGTAGATCGAACCATTTAGCCCGTTACGTTAAGGAAACAAAGAATATAGATAAGGCGTTTAAGTTTGCTAAGTCTGCGTCGGAGTTCTCTTATCGTCTGCTAGATCTTACGGGGAATTCAGGAGAGATTTCGCTTACGCTGCAAAATACAACGAGTACGCTAAGCACGGCACGATCTGTGATAGCCCTAACTAATGCGTATAATGGAGCAATCCCTGGATTTGTAAGTGCTGTTAGAAGTTGCTATCAGCATATAAAACAGTGTATTTCTCCTAATCGCTATGGCAGCGAAAAAGTTATTGCTTATAATGAGTGCTATATCAATAGAGCGGATCATGCATTGGCAGCTATTGACTCTTTAAGTGTGGCTGTAGGGGCATCGACCTATGTAGCAACGTTTGGTGTTGTTCGTCCTGTGCTGCTAGCTAATAAACTTGCTAATACGCCCTTCTTGCGCTCAGAACTTAAACAGGCTTTAGGTAGTAGTGTTGATTACATGATGACCGCAAATCATGCTGCGGGAGTTGTTGGTAAGATAGCGGTTTTAGCCTATGAAACACGTGCCTATAGTCGAGCAAAAGAACAATTGGATTCTCTTATCCAGGCAGAGCAAGATGTTTCACGTCATGGGGAAATGTTGGGCAGCTTACGACAATCACATCTTCAGGCTTTGAAGAAAACAATTCTTGCTCTATTAGAGAAGGCTTTTGAGCTTATTGCCGATATTGTGAAGTTTGTTCCTATGCCTCATTATACTGCTTTACGTCTTGTCGTGGTTTCTGGGTTAGTAACAGTATCCAGTGCTCTTGGCTGTTATTCTCTCTGGACAAGTTCATAAGGAAACTTCCTAGTTTTTATAGTATTGGGAAAACGCTTCTAGATTTTCTAGAAGCGTTTTTTTTGTTTTATTAGTAAATAAAAATTTTAATAAGAATGAAGTTATACGTTCTTATTCAGAAGTCTCATTTTTTCTTATTGTAAAAATCTTCCTCCTCTGATAACCTACCCCTTTATTTTCTTAATGAAAAGGTTCCTTTTCTTTTTAGGAAATTCTACGAGCAAAATGCTAAAATAGTTTGTCTGATTGTGTTCACTTCGGTGTTTTCAGTCATTGTTTTGTTAATGGGTACTGTATGCGATCTCAGCTTAGCTTAATGGGAAAAAAGGAAGGCATGGTTCATGTCTTTGATAAAGAAGGAAATCTAGTAGCATGCTCGGTAATTAGCATGAGTTCTAATGTTGTTACTCAAGTAAAGTTAAAAATGACCGATGGCTATAACGCTGTTCAGTTAGGAGTAGACGAACTTAATGTTAAAGAGAAAACTTTGTTAAGGCGTATGAATAAGCCAGAAATAGGTCATTGTAAAAAATCTGGCTCGCGAATTTTTCGTACATTAAAAGAAGTTCGTCTTTCTGAAGAAGCAATCCAGGAAGTTTCTCTAGGGAATGAGTTTGGTGTAGAATCTTTTGAGAATGTTACCTCTGTGGATGTTAGTGGTGTTTCCAAAGGTAAGGGATTTCAGGGGGTAATGAAAAAGTACGGATTTCGTGGAGGCCCCGGAAGTCATGGTTCTGGATTTCATCGACATGCTGGTTCTATAGGAATGAGATCTACGCCAGGGCGGTGTTTCCCAGGAAGTAAGCGTCCTAGTCATATGGGTGCTGTCAATGTGACAGTGAAAAATTTAGAAGTAGTTAAAGTAGATCCAGAGAAGAAAGTTCTTTTAGTTAAGGGAGCTATTCCCGGTGCTAAGGGGTCTATTGTTGTAGTGAGACGTTCCTCAAAGGTGTAAATAGAAGAGGGTTCTGATGGTTTTATTGTCAAAATTTGATTTTTTGGGGAATAAGGTGGGGGACGTTGAGTTGTCCGACGCTCTTTTTGTTCAAGAAGATTCTGGGCTGCAATTGATAAAGGATTATTTGGTGGCAATTCAGGCAAATAAACGTCAGTGGTCTGCGTGCACAAAAAATCGTTCTGAGGTTAGTCATACTACAAAAAAGCCTTTTCGTCAGAAAGGGACAGGAAATGCTCGACAAGGTTGTTTAGCAGCTCCCCAGTTTCGTGGTGGGGGGATTGTTTTCGGCCCTAGGCCTAAGTTTGATCAGCACGTGCGTATTAATCGTAAAGAAAAAAGAGCTGCTATTCGTTTATTGTTTGTTCAAAAAATTCAATCGCATCGTTTAGTGGTTGCTGATGATAGTGTCTTTACAAGTAGCCTGTCTGCCCCAAAAACTAAAGAAGTTTTACGGTTTTTGAAAGATTGTAATATTGAGTGTCGTGGAGTGCTTTTTATCGACGATCTTAGTCATTCGGGAAGCAACATGAATTTGCGAATGAGTGTGCGTAACTTGCCCGCTGTTCGTGGGTTTGCATACGGTATGAACGTTAATGGTTATGATTTAGTCTCTGCTCATAGTATAGTAATTTCTGAAAAAGCTTTGAGTGGGCTCGCCGAGCACCTAGTTTCTGGTGGAATGAAAGGTTAAAAGGAAAATTAGGACATGAAAGATCCTTATGATGTAATCAAGCGGCATTATGTGACTGAGAAGGCAAAAACTTTAGAAGGTTTGAGTCTTGGTAATGGCGAAGGTAAGAAGAAGGGTGCTTATTGCAAACATCCAAAATACACGTTTATTGTGGATGGCAATGCAACCAAGCCTTTGATTGCTCAAGCTCTCGAGTCGATATATGCTGATAAAAAAGTAAAAGTTAAGAGTGTAAACACAATGTGTGTAAAACCTCAGCCGGCCCGAATGTTTCGTGGAAAGCGAAGAGGGAGAACTGCAGGATTTAAGAAGGCTATTGTAACCTTCTACGAAGGCCATTCTATCGGGTAACTTATTGATTGAGGAAAGAAAGACATGTTTAAAAAATTTAAGCCGATAACTCCAGGAACTAGACAATTAGTTCTTCCGGCTTTTGATGAGTTGACCACTAAAGGAGATTTGCAAGAAGGAAAGCAGGGGAAATTAGCTAAGAATGGTGGCGAAAATTCTCTCAAGAAGCGGTCCAGGCAAAGTCTTCGGCCCAATAAAAAGCTTTCTTTTTTCAAAAAGAGTTCGGGTGGTCGCGATAATTTAGGGCATATCTCTTGTCGTCACCGAGGCGGAGGAGCTCGACGTTTGTATAGGATTATTGACTTTAAACGCAATAAAGATGGGATTGAAGCTAAAGTTGTATCTATCGAATATGATCCTAATCGTTCGGCCTACATTGCATTGCTTAATTATGTTGATGGGGAAAAACGTTATATATTGGCTCCAAAAGGAATTAGACGGGGAGATTACGTTGTTTCTGGAGAAGGTAGTCCTTTTAAAGTAGGTTGCTGTATGTCATTAAAAAGCATGCCCCTAGGACTATCGGTACATAATATTGAAATGCGTCCCTTTTCTGGAGGGAAGCTAGTTCGGTCTGCAGGCTTAGCAGCTCAGATTATAGCGAAAAGTGCGGGATATGTGACTTTAAAAATGCCTTCGGGCGAGTTTCGTATGTTAAATGAATGCTGCCGAGCGACTATAGGTGAAGTTTCTAATGCGGATCATAGTTTATGTGTAGATGGTAAGGCTGGAAGGAAGCGTTGGAGAGGAATTCGCCCCACGGTTCGCGGTACCGCTATGAATCCTGTAGACCATCCTCATGGAGGTGGTGAAGGTCGACATAATGGCTATATTCCTCGCACTCCTTGGGGTAAGGTCACAAAAGGATTAAAAACTCGCGATAAGCGTAAAAGTAATAAATGGATAGTTAAAGATCGTAGGAAATAGGGATTTATGAGTAGATCGTTAAGAAAAGGTCCTTTTGTTGATCACCACCTAATTAAAAAAGTGCGTGCGATGAACTTGGGAGAAAAAAAATCTCCGATTAAAACATGGTCTCGTCGTTCTATGATTACTCCTGAAATGATTGGTCACACATTTGAAGTGCATAATGGGAGAAAGTTTTTAACGGTTTTTGTTTCAGAAACTATGGTAGGGCATAAATTAGGAGAGTTCTCTCCAACGAGAATGTTTAAAAGTCATCCCGTGAAAAAAGGGTAAAGGAGACGAGTCATGTTTAAAGCAACCGCTCGTTACATACGGGTTCAGCCCCGCAAAGCACGATTAGCTGCTGGGCTTATGAGAAATTTAAGTGTAATAGAGGCGCGACAACAGCTAGATTTTTCTTCTCTAAAGGCTGGAAGGTGTTTAAAAAAAGTTTTAGATAGTGCTGTAGCTAATGCTGAACTCAATGAGAATGTGAAGCGTGAGGAGTTAAGCGTTATCGAAGTTAGAGTGGATGCGGGTCCTACATATAAACGGGCTAAGTCGAAAAGTCGGGGAGGAAGGTCTCCAATTTTAAAGCGTACTAGCCATCTAACTGTGATTGTCGGAGAGAAAAAGCGGTAGGAGAGGCTATGGGTCAGAAAGGATGTCCAATTGGTTTTCGTACGGGCGTTACTAAGAAATGGCGCTCGTTATGGTATGGAAACAACCAAGAGTTTGGGAAGTTTCTTATTGAAGATGTAAAAATTCGAGATTTTTTGAGAAAAAAGCCTTCTTGTCAAGGAGCTGCGGGTTTTGTCGTAAGACGAATGAGTGGGAAAATAGAAGTTACTATTCAAACAGCTCGTCCAGGACTGGTAATTGGGAAAAAAGGTGCTGAAGTCGACCTTTTAAAGGAAGAGCTTAAAAAACTTACTGGTAAAGAAGTTTGGGTAGAAATTTCGGAAATTAAGCGTCCTGAATTAAATGCAAAGTTAGTTGCTGACAACATTGCTAAACAAATTGAACGTCGTGTTTCTTTTCGACGTGCCATGAAAAAGGCCATGCAGTCTGTCATGGATGGTGGGGCTGTAGGTGTTAAAATACAGGTTTCTGGAAGATTAGCAGGTGCAGAAATTGCTCGCTCAGAATGGTATAAAAATGGTCGGGTGCCTTTGCATACCTTAAGAGCTGATATTGATTATGCCACTGCCTCTGCAGAAACTACTTATGGAATTATCGGGGTAAAGGTTTGGATTAATCTTGGAGAGAAATCCTCTACAGCTAATAACGGTAGTGCTCCAGCTCCAATTGCGCAATAATGGTGTAAATCAAGGATGTGTGAATTGCTATGTTGATGCCTAAACGAATGAAATTTCGCAAGCAACAAAAGGGTCAATTTGCTGGCCTGAGTAAGGGTGCTACTTTTGTTGACTTTGGTGACTTTGGAATGCAAGCTTTAGATAGGGGATGGGTTACCAGTCGACAAATAGAGGCTTGTCGGGTTGCAATTAATAGATACTTAAAACGTAAAGGAAAGGTCTGGATTCGTATTTTTCCAGATAAAAGTGTAAGTAAAAAGCCTGCAGAGACTCGTATGGGTAAAGGTAAAGGGGCTCCCGACCATTGGGTGGCAGTAGTGCGCCCAGGACGCATTCTTTTTGAAGTGGCTAATGTGTCTAAAGAAGATGCTCAAGACGCTTTAAGAAGGGCTGCGGCAAAATTAGGTATAAGGACACGTTTTGTTAAGCGAGTCGAAAGGGTGTAAATCATGGCAAAAAATAAAAAGTTATTGGCTGAACTTAGAGAGAAAAGTGTAGAAGAGCTAGATGCATTTATTCATGAAAATAAAAAAGCTCTTTTTGATTTGCGGGCAGAGGTTGCTCTGCAAAGCAAAGCAGTGAAATCACATTTATTCTCTGAATATAAGAAAAATGTTGCTCGATCTCTGACAGTCAAGCGCGAAAAAAAGGAAAAAGCTAATGGCTAGTGAAGAAAGAGGTTATAGAAAAATTAAAGTTGGTACTGTTGTCTCGTCAAAAATGGATAAAACCGTGGTTGTTCGAGTGGAAAGAGTATACTCACATCCTCAATATGCTAAAGTTGTTAGAGATTCTAAAAAGTACTATGCGCATAATGATTTAGAACTTTCTGAAGGTGATAAAGTTAGAATTCAAGAAACGCGCCCTCTCTCTAAGTTAAAAAGATGGCGTGTGATTGAGCGTATAAGTTAGTTGTGTGGGTTAGCATTATGATTCAACAGGAAAGTCAATTAAAAGTTGCCGATAATACTGGGGCTAAAAAGGTAAAGTGTTTTAAAGTATTGGGCGGGTCTCGTAGACGTTACGCTGTAGTGGGTGATATTATTGTGTGTTCCGTTAGAGATGTTGAGCCCGATAGTTCTATAAAAAAAGGCGATGTGGTGAAGGCTGTAATTGTTAGAACCCGTCGAGATATTCGTAGAAAGGATGGTTCTACTTTAAAATTTGATACTAATAGTTGTGTGATTATCGATGAAAAGGGCAATCCTAAAGGAACGCGAATTTTTGGCCCAATAGCTCGAGAAATCCGTGATCGTGGTTTTATAAAAATTAGTTCTTTGGCTCCTGAAGTGATTTAAGGATAAGATAAGGATATGAAAAGACGTATTTGTGTTGGCGACACTGTATATATATTAGCTGGTAATGATAAGGGGAAACAGGGAAAGGTTTTGTCTTATCTCAAACAACAAAATAAAGTAGTCGTTGAAGGAATTAACGTTCGTACAAAAAATATCAAACGTACTCAAGAAAATCCTAAGGGGAAAAGGATTAGTATTGAGGCTCCGATACATATTTCTAATGTTTGTTTAAGTATAAATGGAGCGCGAGCAAAGCTTTCAGTTAAGAATGCTGAGAAGGGGCGTGAGTTGTGGAATACAACTGCTGATGGTACTTCCTCGCTATATCGTTTAGTAAAAGGTAAAAAAGGTTAATATGAGCCGGTTAAAGAAACTCTATACTGAAGAGATCCGAAAGAGTCTCCAAGAAAAGTTTAATTATAAAAATGCCATGCAGATTCCCGTTCTTAAGAAGATTGTGATCAGTATGGGATTAGCTGAGGCTGCTAAAGATAAAAACCTTTTTCAATCTCACCTAGAAGAACTTTCTATGATTTCTGGGCAAAAACCTTTAGTAACTAAAGCGAGGAATTCTATTGCTGGTTTTAAGCTTCGTGCAGGACAGGGTATTGGGGCTAAGGTGACATTACGTGGTACACGTATGTACGATTTTATGGATAGGTTTTGTAATATAGTCTCTCCTAGAATTCGAGACTTTCGTGGATTTTCTCGTGAGGGAGATGGACGTGGATGTTACTCCCTCGGGTTAGATGATCAGCAGATTTTCCCTGAAATAGATTTAGATCGTGTCAAAAGAACTCAGGGAATGAACATTACTTGGGTAACTACAGCAAAGACAAATATCGAATGCACAACTCTTTTAGAGTTGATGGGTTTGCGCTTTAAGAAGGCATAATAAGGGAGATAATAAGGGTTAGGGCATGACAAGTGATACTATAGCTGATTTATTAACGCGGATTCGTAATGCTTTAAAGGCAGAGCATATTTACGTGGATCTACAACATAGTAAAATGCGTGAGTCGATTGTTAGGATCCTAAAACATCACGGGTTTTTGGCCCATTATTTGGTAAAAGAAGAAAATCGCAAAAGAACGATGCGTATCTTTTTACAATATGATGATGATCGTAAGCCTGCGATTCGACAGTTAAAACGTGTTTCTAAGCCTTCTAGAAGGATTTATGTTTCTGCAGATAAAATTCCCTATGTTTTTGGTAATATGGGTGTTTCAGTTCTTTCTACTTCTCAGGGTGTTCTAGAGGGGTCCGTAGCAAGGTCTAAAAATATTGGTGGTGAACTACTCTGTCTAGTTTGGTAACAGGATAAAAGAATATATAGGATGGTAAGGAATGTCTCGTAAAGCTCGAGAACCTATTGTGCTCCCTCAAGGAGTAGAGGTTTCCATTCACAATGATGAAATTGTAGTCAAAGGTCCAAAGGGTTCTTTGGCTCAAAAATTGGCTCCAGAAGTAGATATAGATATTAATGATAAACAAGTTATTGTTCGTGCAGCTTCTCATGTTGTTGATCGGCCTAGTCGTCTACAGGGACTATTTTGGGCGTTAATTTCTAATATGGTTCGTGGAGTCCACATAGGGTTTGAAAAACGCTTAGAAATGATTGGAGTAGGTTTTAAGGCTGCTGTGCAAGGAACTATATTAGATTTATCTATTGGGGTTTCTCACCCTACGCAAATCCCCATTCCCAAAGGTTTAGAAGTTAGTGTAGAAAAGAATACATTAATCTCAATTAAGGGTATTGATAAGCAATTAGTTGGAGAATTTGCTGCAAGTATTCGGACAAAGCGTCCTCCAGAGCCTTATAAGGGTAAGGGGATCCGTTATGAAAATGAATACGTACGTCGTAAGGCAGGAAAAGCCGCGAAGACAGGTAAGAAGTAATTATTAAGGTATTAAGGCAGAGTTAGGTCATGGAAAGTTCGTTGTTCAAGAAGTCTGAAAAGAAAAAGCGTAGGGCTTTAAGAGTACGCAAACCTTTAAAAGGCTCTTCTTTAAAGCCTCGTCTATCTGTTGTAAAGACGAATAAACATATTTACGTGCAGTTAATAGATGATTCGATCGGTAAAACTTTAGCTTCTGTTTCTACTATAGCCAAATCAAGTAAAGTTTCTGGGCTAACAAAAAAGAATCAAGATGTTGCGAAAAGTCTGGGAATAAAGATTGCAGAGTTAGGAAAGAATCTTCAAGTGGATCGAGTAGTTTTTGATCGTGGTCCTTTCAAATACCATGGGGTTATTGCTATGGTAGCTGATGGTGCTAGAGAAGGTGGATTAGAGTTTTAATAAAGGTTTAGGATGACGGTATCAAAGAATTCTCATAAGGAAAAAGAAGAACAGTTTGAAGAAAAAGTTTTAGTTGTTAATCGCTGTTCAAAAGTAGTTAAAGGTGGCCGTAAATTTAGTTTTTCTGCTCTTATTCTTGTTGGAGATAGGAAAGGGCGTTTGGGTTATGGTTTTGCTAAAGCGAATGAGTTAACTGATGCTATCCGTAAAGGTGGGGGAGTTGCTCGGAAAAATTTAATTACTATTGAATCTTTAGAAAATGGTTCCATTCCTCACGAAATTCTTGTTGATCAAGACGGGGCTCAATTACTTCTAAAGCCTGCAAAACCGGGAACGGGAATAGTAGCTGGTTCTCGTATTCGTTTAATTTTGGAAATGGCTGGAGTAAAAGATGTTGTTGCTAAGAGTTTGGGGTCGAATAATCCTATGAATCAGGTCAAGGCAGCATTTAAGGCTCTTCTTCAGCTTACTACGAGAAAAGAAGTTTTAAAAAGGAGATCGGTAGCGAATGATTAAATTAGAAAAGTTACAAGATCCTTCACCACGTAAACGTAGAACAAAGTTATTAGGGCGCGGTCCCTCCTCAGGTCACGGTAAAACTAGTTGTCGAGGGCACAAAGGGGACGGGAGTCGTTCTGGTTATAAGCGCCGTTTTGGATATGAGGGAGGAGGAATTCCTCTTTATAGGAGAATGCCTACCAGAGGTTTTTCTCATTTACGTTTTGATAAGTGTATTGCTGAAATTACAACACAGCGTTTGAATGCTTTATTTAATAATGGTGATGCCATCACATTGGAAGCTTTGAAAAATATGAAAGCTGTAAGTAAGCATGCTATTAAAGTTAAGGTAATTTTTAAAGGCGAGCTAGATAAAACATTCATTTGGAATGACTCTAAAGTAGTATTATCTCAAGGCGTGGCAAGTCGTATAGGAGTTGCTTAAGGATTACAATTTTAGGCTAGCTATGACTACTTTAAGACAAATATTTTCAATTTCTGAGCTGAGAAAAAAGTTATTCTTTACATTTGCTTTATTAGCAGTTTGTAGAGTTGGTGTGTTTGTTCCTGTTCCAGGAATTGATGGAGAGCGCGCTTTAGCTTATTTTAAGCAATTACTAGGTTCAAGTCAGAATTTATTTCAATTAGCAGATATTTTTTCTGGTGGAGCTTTTGCTCAGATGACGGTAATTGCTTTAGGCGTTGTTCCTTATATTTCTGCATCCATCATAGTGCAATTACTTCTAGTATTTATGCCCTCGATACAAAGAGAAATGAGGGAAAGCCCTGATCGTGGAAAAAGGAAAATAGGTAGATTGACTCGTCTATTCACAGTAGGCTTAGCAGTAATTCAATCTTCGCTTTTTGCTAAGTTTGCCTTAAAAATGAATTTATCGATTCCAGGAATCGTTCTCCCAGTGTTGTTGTCATCAAGATTATTTGGTGCACCCTGGATGTTTTATATGACTACAGTTGTTGTTATGACAACAGGGACCCTATTACTTATGTGGATTGGAGAACAGATTTCAGATAAAGGAATTGGTAATGGTGTAAGTTTAATTATTAGCTTAGGAATTCTAGCTTCGTTTCCCTCCGTTTTAGGTTCTATAGTGAATAAACTTAATTTAGGTTCACAAGATCCCTCTCAACTAGGTTTATTTTCTATACTGTTGTTGTGTTGTATTTTCATATTTGTCCTTGTTACAACAATTTTGATTATTGAAGGAGTTAGAAAGATTCCTGTGCAATATGCTCGTAGGGTAATTGGAAGAAGAGAATCGCCAGGTGGAGCATCTTATTTGCCGTTAAAAGTAAATTACGCAGGAGTTATTCCCGTTATTTTTGCTTCATCTTTACTTATGTTCCCTGCAACTATAGGGCAATTTATAACTTCAGATACTTCCTGGTTAAAGCGTGTTGCTATTATGTTATCTCCAGGGAGCTGGGTGTATTCTGTATGCTATGTTTTGCTTATAATATTTTTTACTTATTTTTGGACTGCAACTCAGTTTCATCCTGAACAAATTGCTTCAGAAATGAAAAAAAACAACGCTTTTATTCCTGGGATTCGACAGGGGAAGCCCACGCAAACATATTTAGAATATACCATGAATCGTATCACGTTATTAGGAGCAGTTTTTTTAGCTGTAATTGCTATTTTGCCATCTATTTTAGGACGAGTGCTTAGTATAGATGCTAATGTAAGTTATTTTTTAGGTGGCACAGCAGTCTTGATTATCGTTGGTGTGATTTTAGATACAATGAAACAAATAGATGCCTTTTTACTTATGCGTCGGTACGATGGCTTTTTGAAAAAAGATCGTGCCAAAGGAAGGCATTGAAAAATAACAATTTTTGACCTAAGATGCTTATACTACTTTAATGGAGGCCCTACGTATGCCACGCATCATTGGAATTGATATTCCTGCGAAGAAAAAATTAAAAATAAGTCTTAGATATATTTATGGAATAGGGCCAGCTCTTTCTGAGGAAATCATTGCTAAATTGCAATTAAATCCCGAAGCTAGGGCTGCTGAGTTGACTGAAGAAGAAATTGGTCGTCTCAATTCTCTCCTACAGACAGAGTATGTAGTTGAAGGAGACTTAAGGCGTCGCGTACAGTCAGATATTAAAAGGTTAATTGCTATACATGCTTATCGTGGGCAAAGACATCGGCTTTCGTTGCCTGTACGAGGTCAAAGAACAAAAACTAACTCTCGTACGCGTAAAGGTAAGCGTAAAACGGTTGCTGGTAAGAAGAAATAATTTTTTTAGGAGAGTGTGTCTTGGTTAAGCATCAAACGCAGAAAAAAGGCGTAAAAAGAAAACAGTTAAGGAATATTCCATCAGGTGTTGTTCATGTTAAGGCTACTTTCAATAACACGATTGTGTCTATAACAGATCCTGCCGGAAACGTGATTTCCTGGGCTTCTGCTGGAAAAGTGGGATATTCTGGATCTCGCAAGTCATCCGCTTTTGCCGCGACAGTTGCGGCTCAAGATGCTGCGAAAATAGCAATGAATTCCGGTCTTAAAGAAGTTGAGGTAAGTTTAAAGGGGACTGGAGCTGGGAGAGAATCAGCTGTTCGTGCTCTCATAGCTGCTGGTTTAGTGGTTTCGGTCATCCGTGATGAAACTCCTGTTCCTCATAACGGTTGTCGTCCAAGAAAAAGACGAAGAGTATAGTTGGAAGGAGAGAGGAAAAGGGATGTCGGATAATTCAAAAAATTTACTTTATGATAAATTTGAACTTCCTGAATCAGTCAAAGTTATGGCTGTAGAAGGTTGTGGTGGCGTTATTGATAAGCAAGCACGCTTTGTAGCTGAGCCGCTAGAAAGAGGGATGGGGCATACATTAGGTAATGCTTTAAGACGCGCATTGTTAATTGGTTTAGAAGCACCCGCAATCATTGCTTTTTCTATGACCGGTGTTCTACATGAATATATGGCGCTTGAGGGTATCATAGAGGACGTAACCAATATAATTTTGAATTTGAAGGGAGCTTTATTAAAAAAATATCCTTTTCAAGATAATAATGAAGGACGTGCTGCACAATTAATACGCTCTACTATTTCCATTGATGCTTCTAGCTTGGCAGAGGCTGGAGGGCAAAAAGTAGTTACTCTAGCTGACTTATTACAAGAGGGAGGATTTGAAGCGGTAAATCCTGAGCACGTGATTTTTACTGTCACACAGCCAATGCAGTTTGAAGTTACTTTACGCGTTGCTTTCGGTAGAGGTTATATAGCTTCGGAAAGGATTGTTCTTGAAGATAAGGGAATGCATGAGATCGTTTTAGATGCAGCTTTTTCTCCCGTAGTTTTGGTGAATTATTTTGTAGAAGATACTCGTGTTGGTCAAGATACGGATTTTGATCGTTTAATTTTGCAAGTAGAAACTGATGGAAGAGTATCCCCTAAAGAAGCTTTAGCTTTTTCTACACAAATTTTAGCTAAACATTTCTCTATTTTTGAGAAAATGGACGAGAAGAAGATCGTTTTTGAAGAAGCAATTTCTATTGAAAAAGAGAATAAGGACGATATTCTTCATAAATTAATTTTAGGTATTAATGAGATCGAGCTTTCTGTGAGATCAACAAATTGCTTATCCAATGCAAATATCGAGACGATTGGTGAATTAGTGATTATGCCAGAGCCTCGTCTTTTACAGTTTAGAAATTTTGGTAAGAAATCTCTTTGTGAGATAAAGAATAAGCTGAAAGAAATGAAACTGGAGTTAGGTATGGACCTTAGCCAGTTTGGTGTTGGTTTAGACAATGTTAAAGAGAAAATGAAGTGGTATGCCGAAAAAATTCGGTCGAAAAATGTTAAGGGATAGTTAGATATGCAACATGCTAGAAAGAAATTTAGAGTAGGCCGTACTTCTGCGCATAATCGTTGTATGTTGGCTAACATGTTAAAGTCTCTAATTCATAAAGAAAGAATAGAAACTACTTTACCTAAAGCAAAAGAGCTACGTCGTCATGCAGACAAAATGATCACGTTAGCTAAAAAAGGAACATTAGCAGCGAGACGCCTGGCTATTGCTAGATTAATGGTCCGATATAATCAACTTACTAGTAAGGAAATTCGTCAGGTTAAGGCGGGTAATTTATCTTCTTATAACGTGGATCGCATGGTAATTAATAAATTATTTGATGAATTAACCCCTCGTTTTAGCTCTAGGAATGGTGGTTACACTCGTATTTTAAAATTACAAAATAGAGTTGGTGATAATGCGCGAAAGTGTATTATAGAATTTTTGGCTGGTTAGCCTATTTTTTTGAATGCTGACTGCGTACTAGGGATTTAGTGATGAGAGTTGTAATTAACGGTTTTGGGCGAATTGGAAGACTAGTTTTAAGGCAGATATTACGTAGACATTCTTCTCTTGAAGTCGTAGCTGTTAATGATCTTGTTCCGGGCGACGCTCTGACGTATTTATTTAAATATGATTCTACTCACGGGCGCTTCAATGCCGAAGTTGCTTATCAAGAAGGTTGTTTAGTAGTTGATGGACGCCGAATTCAGTTGCTTGCTCAACGAGATGTCCAAAATCTTCCTTGGAATGATCTTGGCGTAGATATTGTCGTTGAAAGTACGGGATTATTTACTAAAAAAGAAGATGCGCAAAAACATCTTGATTCAGGTGCAAAACGTGTAGTGATTACAGCTCCCGCAAAGGGAGATGTCCCTACGTTTGTCTTGGGAGTTAATGAAGAGAGTTTTAATCCTAAAGAACATTTGATTGTTTCAAATGCTTCTTGCACTACAAATTGCCTTGCTCCTCTTGCTAAGGTCCTTCTAACTAATTTTGGTATAGAAGAAGGGCTAATGACGACCGTTCATGCTGCCACAGCTACTCAAAGTGTAGTTGATGGACCGTCGAAAAAAGACTGGCGAGGAGGAAGAGGAGCATTTCAAAATATTGTTCCTGCTTCTACTGGAGCTGCTAAAGCTGTAGCACTTTGTTTGCCTGAATTACAAGGGAAACTAACTGGTATGGCTTTTCGAGTTCCTGTTGCCGATGTTTCTGTGGTTGATCTTACTGTAAGGTTGCAGAAGTCAACTACTTACGAAGACATATGTCAAGCGGTCAAACATGCTGCAGAAACTAATTTACGTGGAATTTTGGGCTATACAGATGAAGAAGTTGTTTCTTCTGATTTTATAGGCTCCGAATATTCTTCTATATTTGATTCTCGTGCAGGGATTGCTTTGAATGATCGCTTTTTCAAGCTTATTGCTTGGTATGACAATGAAATAGGGTATTCTACTCGTATTGTTGATTTATTAGAGTATATAGCAAAACACTCTGAATAAAGGGTTATAAGTGTATTTTACAAGAGATCCAGTTATTGAAACTGTAATTACATCTAGAGAAGGATATAAGTTATCCGTTCGCAATACAAAGCATCTTTCACAAGATCCTTTTGTTGTTGAAGCAGTTGAAGTTATTTCTTTAGGAAATACGTGTTTTTTCCGTAATTGTGATCATAGTAAGCCATTTATTGTTCCTGCAGCTGATTATGAAGTTATGGAAATTCGTGATACTAAGATCAATCTTAAAGCAGTAGGATTGGATCGAGGTATTAAAATTGCTGGAGGACGTGAAGCTTTAATTAAATTACCTAAAGCAGCTCCAGTAGTCACCATTGATGAGAGTTCTTCGGAGGTAGTTGAAGAAGCTGTTGAATTGCCTTCCACTCCATTACATAATAATCCTCGTAAGGAAAAAAAAGAACGTAAGGGAGATAAGTGGAAAGAGAAGAAAAAGCAGTGTCGTCGTAAGTCCAGTAAGGAAACAGGAACTTCAGATGTTGTTGAAGATACTTATGATGAGCTTTCTTCTGAAGAACCTCAAGAAAATACCATAAGTGAGCCAAAAGCTAGAGGGCAAAAGAAATTTTCTTTATTGCCCCCTCCTCCGAAATTAATTTCTGAAATTATTTCGCCAATTGCTACTGACTCAGATGTTATAGCAGCTGATTTAGACGAGTCTTTACAAGTATTAGCTACAAATCCTGAAGTAATTGATTCTTTATTGTCAGATGAGGAATCTCTTACCCTATCCGAAGAAGATTTGAATAAAGTATTAGGGGATGTGGAAGAGGCAGTTTGTGAGCAGCCATTTCCTTCTTCTATGGAAGATGAGTAAGTAATTCATTGATAATGAAAATCATTGATTTTGAAATGAACTTCTGATAGCATTCCGGTTCATATTTCGTGACTTCTTCATCGGTATCAGCAATTTAGGTATCTATGGAAGTTTAAGAATTATTTTGTTGCTCAGATGGTGGAATGGTAGACACTAGGGACTTAAAATCCCTTGGGCGTAGGCCCGTGCAAGTTCGAGTCTTGTTCTGAGCAAATATTCTTATTCACACCATTTTTCTTTTTTTCATCTGTTTTAAGTATCTGTACACTAATATATATATTAGTTTTGGGGAGTTTTTGCTTTCCAGGCTCTTCTTTATGAAATTGAGACAAGAACTCCTATGTATGATATAGCAAGAATTAGTTGAATGAATTTAGAGGTATCCCTTGCAGCGTTTTTTATCAGTAATTAAGCTGCATCTCACCTCATGGCTTAGCAACTTCTTTCTTGTTCATCATTATTATAATATTTGTCCGCGATTCACACTTCTTTTGCTTTGTCGATGGAAAGATGCTGATATTAAGGAATGGCAGTCTACATGTAATCTTTTATTGGAAGTTTGTACTAAAATGGGGGCCGATCTATCTTCGCGTGCTAAGTTAATAGAAGTAGAATCTATGCCTCAAGAAGAGCAGAAGATTTCTGAATGGCAACAGAAATGTTTGGTTTTAGAACAAGATTTTTTGTCTCGAGAAGAAACACGGATTTTAGAAATAGAAAAACTCCAAAGTGAAAATATTTGGTTACAGAAGCGTCTTGCTGAAAAGCTACAACAAATGCGCCATCAAAATGATGTGATTGAAGAATTGAAACGCGATTTAATAGAAAGTGTGCAACAAACAGAAATTAGTGAAGGACGACGTTTGTGTTATGAGCATAAAATTAAAATGCTTGAAGAACAAATAGATAAACTGATGATGTCTCAATCTGGAACAAATATATTTAAAGCTAAATCTGAGGATTTCTTGAAGTCAAAAAAAATGGAAACTACACATTCCACAGTAAATTTTTGGCAAAATCAGACACAGAAAGAAATACTTTGTTCAAAAAATCTCGATAAATTTCCTGTAGATCTGCCATGCTATGAGCAATCAGAGGAAAAAGCATAGAAAGCTATACAAGTACAAAAATAAGTATTTTTGGTGTATTTGAGTGGTTGTCCACTTCTGGAATGAACTCTATTTTTCCTTAAAAAGGAAGTTTCTTAAGAGTTGCATAGGCTGATTTATGGCACAACTAATTATGGGAATTGATCCAGGAACACTTGTTTCTGGATATGCAGTTATTGAGAAAGAACATCAACATCGAATTCGTGCTCATAGTTATGGGGTTATCCGTTTATCTCCAAAGAAAACGTTAGCACAGCGGTACACAGAGCTTTTTAATACAATATCTGAAGTAGTAGATACTGTGCAGCCAAATGTTGTTATCCTTGAGACGCAATACGTATGTAAGAATCCACAAAGCACTATAAAACTTGGTATGGCACGAGGTGTGTTGTTACTCGCTGCTGCTCTAAGAAAAATTCCTATATTTGAATATGCTCCAAGTGTTGCTAAGAGAGCTGTTATTGGTAAAGGTAAAGCTAGTAAATATCAGGTTCAACTTATGGTTAGCAAAATCTTGCATATACCAAATATTTTGCGGCCTGATTATGAAGACATAGCCGATGCTTTTGCTTTGGCTATTTGTCATGCACATACTTCTTCTTAGGAGTAGAATTATGTACGATTATCTTCGTGGAATTCTTACGTATATAAGCCAAGGACATCTATCTATTGAATGTCAAGGTTTAGGATTTGGTATTTTTGTAGCTGATCGTTGGACTATGGAGTTATCAAGTCAGCTACATTGTGAGCTTATAGTGTATACCTTTACAGTAGTCCGAGAAACAGAGCATGTACTCTATGGGTTTCGTTCTCGAGGAGAGCGTGAGTGTTTTCGCATGTTGATTTCTTTTTCTGGGATTGGGCCGAAAACAGGTTTGGCTATTTTAAATACTTTTTCTTTGAGTCAATTATGCACTATTGCACGTACAGAAGATATTAGAGCTATAGCTTCTGTCCCCGGTATTGGAAAGAAAACAGCCGAAAAGTTAATGGTAGATTTAAAACAAAAACTTCCTGATTTACTTCCTCTAGATACTCATATATCTTCTTGGCGACCAGCAAAGCCTTCTCATATAGATGAGGGAATTCAGGCATTAGCCGCATTGGGATATTCTAAATCTATAGCGGAGAAGATGATAGCAGATGCTATGCATGAGCTCCCAGAAAATGCCTCATTAGCAGAAATACTACCTATTGCATTAAAAAGAACCTCAAAGGCTTAAACAAGGACTAGACTTTCCTGCGAATCGTGATATAATTTCTCTGTATTTCATTGTTTAAAGGAGTAACAGCATACATATGGAACGTACATTATCAATTATTAAGCCTGACTCAGTAGGTAAAGGTCATATTGGAGAAATTATTACGACTTTTGAACAATTGGGATTCCGTATAGCTGCAATGCGAATGTTACATTTATCTGTCAAAGAAGCTGAGGGCTTTTATGCTGTTCATAAATCCCGTCCATTTTTCCAAGAACTTGTAGATTTCATGATTTCTGGTCCTGTTGTGGTTATGGTTCTTGAAGGAGAGAATGCTGTAGCACGTAATCGTGAAATTATGGGATCTACAAATCCCCAAGAAGCTGCTCAAGGAACTATTCGTGCGCGATTTGGAGAATCCATAGGAATTAATGCAGTACACGGTTCGGATAGCTTAGAAAATGCAGCCGTAGAAATTCATTACTTTTTTAGTGAAATTGATATTGTAAATTCTTCTCAAACAATTTAGAAGGTATTAGAGTAATGTCGTCGACTTTCTGTGAGGTTTGTCTAGATATTGCTGGGCTTCTTGATTAGAAAAATCTTTCCAAGAAAATAACCTACTAGCCGAAGCTTTGAGTTGGTTAATAAAGTCTTCTTTACTAGGGAACCATGGGCGAATCGTTGTTAGGAAATCCTGGTGCTTTCGTTGTTTTCTATAGGATGGTTGCTTTTGGGGCGTGGGTAAGTAGCGGGATAACTTATTAATATCCATATCCCAAAGGAACGTAGAGTGGTGCACCCAGCGGAATCGTTGAATATATTGAGCATTCCCCGCAATTTTTTTATCCCCCAGGGTATAGTCATTTTCATTGATAGCAAATGTTTCTGGGAAGATGGGAGCATAGATTTGGTAAGTCCAAAGCATGAGGTCTTGAGAGCTTATCATGGGCTTTGAAGAATTCATGATCCATGTGACTAATATGCTGTCTTTATCAATGAAAACCGTGCCTCCTCCACTATAGCGTCTAATTATAGGGATATTATCTGCTTGTAACACAGATAAATAGAGATCTTCGCTAGGAGAGCGCGATATTCCCAAAACAACAGCTTCAGCAACATTCATATTAATCAGACATATGTTCTCCGTACAGTTGCGTAGAAGGGCTTCTTCTAATTGTAGCTGAGTGAAAATTGGAGTCCCCGATAGATGAAGGAAGTTACAATTTTTGATGGTAAACATGTTTTTTTATAGCGATCATGAGTACTTGAATGTCAGCATTAGCAATCCCAGATATTCTTGATGCAGAACCTATAGTTCTTGGGGTGAATTTTGATAATTTTTCTCTTGCTTCTAAGCTTAGGGCAGAAATACTTTGGTAATCAATATCTTCAGGGATCACCATATTTTCTGATTTGGATAAATTTTGAATCAAAGCTTTCTGGCGTTCGACATATCCCGAATACTTAATATCCATTTCTAAAGAAGCATTGAGTATACTACCAAAATCACGCACATCATCTGGGAAAGTTTCTTTTAAGGTAGCGTAAGATACCTCGGGGCGACATAACACCTTAGTTAGGGGAACTATAGAATTTCCATATTTTCTAAATGTTTTACTTAAACGAATCTTTTCTTCTTCTACAATGCGTTTTTGATTTTCAAATACCTCATAACGTTCTTTGCTTAGTAACCCTAACTCTCTTCCATAGTGGGATAGACGGAGGCAAGCATTATCTTGCCTAAGAAGTAAGCGGTGTTCCGCTCGACTTGTAAACATGCGGTAAGGCTCATCTAATACCTGTGTAGTCAGATCATCAATCATCACGCCAATATAAGATTCTTGCCGGGTAGGGATGAACGGTGGATTCGCAAGTACTTTATTTACTGCATTAATTCCGGCTATTAAACCTTGAGCTGCAGCTTCTTCATAACCCGTGGTTCCGTTAATTTGTCCACACAGAAATAGGCCTTCTATAATCTTAGTTTCTAGGGTGGGGTAAATGACATTGCCATGTACATAATCATATTCTATAGCATAGGCGGGACGAGTAATGATAGCGTTTTCTAGTCCTTGTACAGAGCGAATCATGTGGTATTGAACATCAAAGGGCATTGATGTAGATAGTCCGTTTACATAGACCTCTCGTGTATTTATGCCCTCAGGTTCTAAAAAGATGAGGTGGCGATCTTTTTCAGAGAATTTAATGACTTTGTCTTCGATAGAAGGGCAGTAGCGAGGACCAATACCCTCAATACGTCCCCCATATAGGGCAGATAAGTGAATATTTTTAGAGATAATTTCCTTTGTCTGTTCAGTGGTGTGCGTAATATAGCATGAAACTTGAGGAAGGGGTGGGGTAAAGGGAGTTGCTCTATGAACAAATCCCACACCGATATCTCCTGCCTGTTCTTCAGTCATGGAAAAATCAATAGAAGATGCTAATAAACGAGGCGGAGTTCCTGTTTTTAGTCTGCTTAATGGGAAACCACGCTGTTTTAATGATAAAGATAACCCTGTAGATCCAGGATCCCCAAGGCGGCCTCCAGAGAAATTTTTATCACCAATATGAATTAAACCACGCATAAACGTTCCCGAAGACAAAATCACTGTCTTTCCTAAGTACGCAATGCCTTCTTTAGTTGTGACTCCTTGAATACGACAATCCTGATCTAATAAAGATTCCACCGTACCTTGCATAATATGCAGCCCAGGGAGCTCTTCTAATAAGCGCTTCATATGAATATGATACATTTGCTTATCAACCTGAGCTCTTGGGGCTCGAACAGCCGGTCCTTTAGTCTGATTTAACATACGAAATTGTATTCCAGACAAATCAGCCACCTCTGCCATAATACCACCAAGGGCATCGATCTCTCGCACAATATGCCCTTTCCCAATACCACCGATGGCAGGATTACAGCTCAGCTTAGCTATCGTATCCAAATTGGAAGTTAGCAGTAATGTTGATACACCCATTTTTGCAGAACAAAATGCAGCTTCACAACCTGCATGCCCAGCACCAACTACAATAACGTCATAGCGAATAGGGTGAGTCCACATAAACTAGCTATTATTTATTTTTATGACGATCTCTTCGGCGTCTTTTTTTACGCTTATGTTTAGCGATTTTAAGTCTTCGTTTTTTCTTAACAGATGACATAGTCTTTATTTATGGTTAGCGTATGATATATGCATGGTTTGACCTTTTCTTGTTAAAGAAAAGATTTTGGAAAAAAATCAGAAACATCAAATCTTTTTCCACAATGCCTTAAACTAGGCAAACCCTATGCCTACATTAAGTAAGCTCCTCAATAAATCAGGTGCAGAGTACCTAAAATATAAGAGATTACCTTTTAAGGAAACAATCGGGACCATGTTACTATAAAGACATTTTGTGGTCCACTGACGATTTTAACTAGGGAAGGAAGAAAGGATCTTGGGTAGAAAAGGATGTTAGTATTTTTGATTTAGAATTATCCAGGAAATTCAAAGGCAGAGTAGTTTCTAAAACGAGCTAACTCTTTTTCAAAAACCAAGGGAATAGAACCGATGGATCCATGACGGTTCTTTGCCACAATGAGTTCTGCTGTCCCAGGTTTATCATTGGGATCGTAGTATTCTCGACGTAAGAGAAACATGATTAGGTCAGAGTCTTGCTCAATACTTCCACTTTCTCTTAAATCGCTCATTAAGGGGCGATGGTTAGCTCTATCCTCTACTTTTCTAGATAGCTGAGATAGACAGAGGATGGGGATATCCAATTCTCTGGCTAAAGTTTTTAACATTCGAGAAATTTCTGAAATTTCTATTTGACGACTTTCTGTAGAATGTAAAGTTCCTGAGCCGGAAAGTAGCTGTAGATAATCAATAATTAAAAATTGAATATCATAGCTTTCTTTCATTCTTCTAGCTCGCGCTCTAAGATCAGTAACTTTTAACCCGGGTTGATCATCAATTAATAACGTATGCTGTTGCATTTCATTAACAACAGAGACGATGCGTTGAAAATCCTGTCCGGATAGATCTCCCACATTGATTCTTCTAGATTCTACTTCGGAGCGAGAACAAATAATTCTATGAATGAGTTGGTCTACAGTCATTTCTAAAGAAAAAATGCCTATTGGAATCCGATTGTGGAAACACATATTTTCCGCAATATTTAAGGCTAGAGCGGTCTTACCCATAGCAGGACGTGCAGCAAGAATCATAAGATTAGAAGGAGAAAATCCGTTAACCAATTTATCCAAGTCAATGAAGTGTGTAGCTAACCCAGAAATAGGGAGAGCATCTCCGGAATGCGCGTGCTGTTGAAAAAACTCTTGTTTTTCTTGTAATTGAATCAGGAAGGGCTTGTCTTGTGCAGAAGTTAAACCTTGGAGTTTGTCAGAAACAAGGACATAGGGTGTGAGGGATGTGGTTTGGCTAATTTTAAATAGAGCAGCTTGCGCTTCATCTAAAGCAACGGCAACATCTTTCGGTTCTTCTATTGCCTGTTTTTCTATTTCTTTTGCTGTTTGAATCATCTTTCTTAAAATGGATTTAGAAAGAATGATTTGAATATACTCTTCGATATAGGCCGTAGTTCCAGCAAAGTCGGCTAAAGAAATTAAGTACCCTGGGCCACCAATGACATTGAGGTTATTCCTACGCTTCAGCTCTTCACCAGCAAGAAGGACGTCCATAGGTCTATCTTGTTTAAAGGCATCCTGAAGAACACGGAAAATAATTTTGTTTTCTAGATAATAAAAATCTTCTTCATTTAGTTGATTAGCAGCAAGATTCAGGTAGTTCACACCAGTAAGCATAGCTCCAAGAACAATCATTTCTGCTTCCTTGGAGTTGGGAAGACCGGGCAATTTAAGTGGAGAGGTTTTATTTGCTTGTGCTGTCATAGTAATTTTGTTGTGCTACCGGTGTTTTTTTTGTATGAAATTTCAGGTTAGGGCATCGTGTATATATGCTCAAGTTATTAAAGAAAAAGGCTGAAAGTCTTCTATTTAAAAAGTTCACTTGCTTTCATTGAAGGCAGCTATTATTCTAGCTTATTTGATTGGGATGTCGCTAACCTGCGAAGTTCCATTTACGTTTAAGGAAAGATGACTGAGTGGTCGAAAGTACGTCCCTGCTAAGGACGCGTACCCCTAAAGGGTACCGTGGGTTCGAATCCCACTCTTTCCGAGCTTTAAGTAGTCAAAAGTTATATTCATTTCTAGGTTTTTGAGCATAGGACAACATTGCGTGCATGATTGTGTTTTACTCGGAAAAGGAAGGAACTCTGTTCTTGCTTGTAAAACGAGGCTTGCTCTATAATGAATTGTTTTAGAATAGCGTTAAGATTCCTTACGCAAAGATTACATTAGCCAATACCATGATGAGACGACTCTGTAATTTACTTTCTCTATCACGTATATGGCTAGCTTTGCTTTTTTTTCAGGAAAAGGGGCATTTGCGTTTATTGGTGATTTTAGGCGCAATGCTGAGTGATGTTTTAGACGGTTATCTTGCCCGCCGTTATAAAGCTACAAGTCGTTTTGGCTCAATGTTAGACCCCTTGACAGATAAGTTTTTTGTGTTCATCTGTGTTGCAATTCTTTATTGGGAAGGGTCTTTATCTCTTTCGCATTTGTTATTAATTTTTGCTAGGGACATTTTTCTAGTTTTATTTGCTATTTATCTCTCTGCTGTTTGTGGGTGGCGGGGGTATAACTATCGAGCGCTATTTTTTGGTAAGGTTTTCACAATTGCTCAGTTCATTATTTTACTGGGAGTTACTACTGGAGTGAAAATCCCTGTTTTGGGCTTAACTCCGTTAATTATTCTTGGGTGCTTGTACTTTATTGAGCGCGTTATTGATTATAACAAGCAATGTCTTGATTGATTGTATTCAAATTTTATTTTAATTTTTTTGAGTAATTAAAGATATCAAAGGAACAGCTTGTATTTTAGGTCGCGTTTCTTTAGAATGGTTCTTTACATACACTGTGATCTTTTTAAAAACATGTTTTTCTGTTTTTTCTATAAGTGTTTCGGGGATTGGTTGAACAGTTCCTTGTTTCTTAAGTGCGATGTGTTTATTCATAAATTTTTATGCTCTATGGTTCGGGGAAGGATATGCAGTCATTAGAAGTAAAACCTTTTTCAAGACTGCGGGCTTACCTCTGCCCCATATATCGATCAGAATTTCCCAAATTTATTCCTCTTTTCTTTCTCGCTTTTTTTGTGGGATTTAACTACTGCCTACTTAAAAGTATGAAGGATACGTTAGTTGTTGTGGGTTCTGATGCTGGTGCAGAAGTTATACCGTTTTTAAAGGTCTGGGGAATAGTCCCTGGAGCCGTAATTATTACCATGATCTACGGGTGGCTAAGTAATCGGTGTCCTAGGGACACCGTTTTTTATTGCTTTATTGGTAGTTTTTTAGGTTTCTTTTGTTTATTTGCTTTGGTGATCTATCCATTGGGAGATAGCTTACATCTTCATGCCCTGGCGAATAAATTACAGCAATGGCTACCTCAAGGATTACGCGGCTTTATTGTAATGATTCGTTACTGGAGCTACAGCTTATATTATGTTATGTCTGAGTTATGGAGCTCTGTTGTTCTTTCTACCCTATTTTGGGGATTGGCTAATCAAGTAACTAGTGTTAAAGAAGCGGGCAGATTTTATGCTTTAATTAATACGGGTTTAAATCTTTCCTCTGTGTTCGCAGGAGAAATTTCTTATTGGATGGGCAAACACTCCCTCTTTGTATTTTCATTTGTTAAGGATAGATGGCATGAAGTTATGCTAAACTTGACAATTCTAATTATGCTCGCTGGATTGAGTATGATTTGGCTGTATCGTCGAGTTCATCTTCTTACAAAGGATCAATACAGTTTTTCTCCTGGAGGTGCTTCTTCAGTAGAAGAATGTGCTGCGAGCACTAAAACAAAGAAAAAAACAAAAACCAAAGCAAAAAGCCTTTTCCTTTATCTTATACGTTCTCGCTATCTTTTAGGGGTGGCAATCATTGTTCTCTCCTATAATTTGGTCATTCATTTATTTGAGGTCGTTTGGAAAGATCAAGTCAGTCAAATTTATAATTCCCATGTAGAGTTTAATGGTTACATGAGTAGAATTACAACTTTGATTGGTATTGTTTCTGTATTAGCCGCACTCTTCCTTTCAGGACAAAGTATTCGTAAATGGGGATGGGGTTTTGGAGCTTTAACTACTCCAATTGTTATGTTAGTGAGTGGAATTCTATTTTTTGGAGCCATTTTTGCTGTAAAAAGAGACATTATGATTTTTGGAGGGCTATTTAATATGGCCCCCATGGCAATAGTTGCTTGGATTGGCGGTATACAAAACGTCCTTTCTCGTTCGGCTAAGTTTACCTTTTTTGATCAAACAAAAGAAATGGCCTTTATCCCCTTACCGAATGATGAAAAGATTTTTGGTAAGGCAGCCATAGATGGCGTAGTCTCCCGCATTGGTAAATCAGGAGGGTCATTAATTTATCAGGGATTATTGGTGATTTTTACTTCTGTAGCAGCAAGCGTTAATGTGATTGCCGTAGTTCTCTTTGCTATTATGGTTTTATGGATTGTTTCCGTGATTTTAATAGGAAAGGAATACAGTATACGAGCATCTAGTTGTCTTGCTGAGAACGTCACTTCATCATTCACTGAAGTAGTTGACGAATCTTTAGAAGAGGAGGGAGCTTCTTCTGATAAAGAAGAGGTCGTTTTGCTGTAGTTTTTAGAGTTTGCTCAGCTTTTCATTGATTTATTAGGTCCTCTCGTCCTCTTACAATTATTCTTCCGTAGTATTCATTTTATAATTTTTGTGGTTTTATGAAGATATTTCGTTTTTTCTTTTCTAAACGGTTCTTATTTATATTCGGATCATCTCTAGGAGTAGCTCTGGCTTGTTTTCTTACTTTCATGTTGGGTGTTACTATTTATGAAGAGTATAGTGGACGGTCTTTTCTGCGAAGACCAGGGATATGGCAGGTGAGCAAGAATGATCCTCTGATTACAATAGTAGAAATGGAAGACTTGGTTTCTTCTAGTGAATCTATAGTAGAGAGCATACAAAATGCTATTAACACACAGGGCGCGGAGGCTAAGAAGAATCAAGTAAAGGGAATTATTATTGTATTATAGATCTCTTAAAGGTGCTTCTCAGCTCTTTTTCATCTGTATTATTGATTTTTGAGCTTTCTCTCGATTATTTTATTTGTTTTATCTATTTTATAAGTTTTTTGATTTTGTGGTGTTTATGAAAACATTTTGGCGTTTTTTGTCTAGGGGATTCCTATCCATACTTGGATTATCTGTGGGAGTAGCTCTTTCTTTCTTTGTCATTGTTATGCTGGTTGCTTCTGCTTGCGGTGGGATGAATGACGAGCAATTTGTGAGCATGCCAGATGCTACGGGGGAGATTAAGGATTTAGGTAAAGAAGCTCCTGTTATTGCGGTTATAGAAATGAAAGATATCATTTCTTCAAGTAAAGGGACTGCAAAAGGTATACAGGATGCTCTTAACACATTAAGAAATTCAAATACCTATAAGAATCGCGTGAAGGGGATTATCATTGACATGGACTGCCCTGGAGGTGAAGTATTTGAAATATCTCGAATTTACGCGGCTTTTCAGTTTTGGAAAGAACAGACAAAGTGTCCCATTTATGTTTTCGTGAATGGTTTATGTGCTTCGGGAGGATATTTTGTTTCTTGTGCTGCTGATAAAATTTATTCTTCCTCATGTTCTCTCATTGGTTCTGTAGGTGTTTTATCCGGACCCTATTTTAATGTAAAAGAAGGATTGCATCGTTATGGTGTTGAAAGTGATTTGCTTACGGCAGGAAAAGACAAAGCACCTATGAATCCTTATACTCCGTGGACACATCAAGATCGTGAAGTGCGCCAAGAGATAATTGATTATCTTTATGATCAATTTGTGGATATTGTGGCTGCAAATCGTCCTCTAATAACTAAAGAGAAGTTAGTTAATGTTTTAGGTGCTCGTTTATATTCTCCAGCCCAAGCTTTAACGGTTGGCTTTATTGATGTTATGAATGTAACAAAACAACAAGTTCTACAGGATATGGCGGTAGCTTGCCAAATTGAAAATGATTATCGTGTTATTGGTTTAGGAGCCCATGGTTGGTGGAAAAAGATGATGTCATCAGTGACAAATAGTCCTTTAGTTACTGGGGAAATGCAACATCAAATTCTTTCTAATATAAATAACAACACAACAGAGATGTTTTATTATTTAGATAGGTAGTGTGCGTTGGTATAGGAGCGAGCGAATGAGGGAAACGGTCTTTATATTAGACGCAGCGGGATTTATTTTTAGAGCGTATTTTGCTCTTCCAGAAATGAAAAATTCTTCTGGCCAGAGTACGCAAGCAATTTTCGGTTTTATCCGTTCTATAAATAAATTGATTAAAGAGTTCTCTCCTAGCCATATGGTGGCTGTATTTGATGGTCCCAATAATAAAGACAGTCGTAGACAAATTTATGCAGATTATAAAAATAATCGTGAGCATCGTGTCTACGATCTTTATTCACAGATTCCTCTAATTAAAGAATATTGTACTTTATTAGGGCTGTCTCATGTAGAGGTTCCAGGAGTAGAAGCCGATGACGTCATTGCTAGTATTACGAACAACGCTGTGCAGCATGGGTATCGGGTTTGCATATGTACAGTAGATAAAGATTTATTCCAACTTGTAGGCTCCAATGTTGTTATTATAAATCCTTGGAAAGATTCTAAGGAAATTACAGAGGAAGATGTAAAGAAAATTTATGGAGTTCCTCCAAAAAATATCCCCGATTATTTAGCTCTAGTTGGAGATACTTCAGATAATATTCCTGGCGTGGTTGGTTGTGGACCGAAAACAGCAAAAACACTTTTAAACAAATATGCATCTGTTGAAGAGATTTTACAGAATCTTGATCAGTTGACAGCATCGGCTCAAAAGATGTTTTCTGAGCAAAAAGAGACCCTACTGTTAAGTAAGAATCTAGCTCTTTTAGATAATGCAGTAGAAATTTCTTCATCCATTGAAGACTTTGTATTCCCTCTCCATGAGGCGAGTCAGGAGGAAATTAATACTTTTTATATGCAGCATGGATTTAAAACTTTGGTGCAAAATTGTGAAGAAAAAGACGCACGTGTTGATGTTACAATTATTTGTGATCGCCAAGGTTTACTCGATTTACTTCCTTCTCTATATGGAAAAAGTATTGCTTTTTCTGTGGGCTATTTAGGTCATTTTCTTCCATCACTTACTCTGCTGGGGGTAGCTTTAGCGTGTGATGGAGAAGTATATTATATTGATATAGACCAGTCTTCAGATGATTTGATAACACCATTAAGAAGTTTATTCTGTAGAGAAGATACAGAGTTTTACGGCTATAACATTAAGAGAGATAATCACGCATTGAAAAATGCTGGTATTGAAGTTCATGCCATAACCTTAGATTTAGCTTTAGCAGAGCATTTAATTCATGGTGGTGCTAAAAATTCTTTTCAGTCTCTACTTGTGAATCATGGCTTAACAAGTATAGCAGGTAGATTTGGTAAAGAGTGGGGGCAATTGAGTCTGCCTATTACTAAGTCACCGACACACCCTGCACAGTATTTTGGAGAATTTGTTGTGTGCCTGCCTGTGATTAAAGAGACTCTATTGGCTGAGTTACAGCGTAAGGGATTATTAGATCTTTTTCTGCATATGGAAATGCCCTTAGAGAAAGTTCTATTTATTATGGAACGGAATGGTGTACCTGTAGATTTAGAAGTACTGCAAAATCTTGAGAAAATATTATCAGAAGAGCTGCTAGTCCTCACTGATGAGATTTATATTGCAGCAGGAGGATGTTTTAATATCAAATCACCCAAGCAATTATCTGATATATTGTATAATAAACTTGGTTTAAAACCTCTCGATAAGGCGTTATCAACAAAAGCAGAAGTTCTAGAAGAGTTGTCTGGAGAGCATGAAATTATTGATAAGATTCTTGCTTTTCGTGCAGTAGAAAAATTACTTTCTACTTATGTTAAAGCTCTCCCCAAACAGGTTGATCCACATACACGGAGGATTCATCCTACATTTAATCAAATGGGAACGGTAACTGGGAGATTAGCTTGTCAGGATCCGAATTTACAGAATATTCCTATACGATCAGAGAGAGGGAAGTTATTAAGATATGCATTTTGTTCGGATAAGGAGAATACGTATTTTTTATCAGCAGATTATTCTCAAATCGAACTAAGATTTTTAGCGCATTTAAGTCAGGATGAATCGTTAAAGTTAGCTTTCGAATCACGAGAGGATATTCATACATTTACAGCTTCACAAGTATTTCATGTTCCTTTAGAAGAAGTTACGGAGCAGCAGCGTATGCAAGCGAAAACTGTAAATTTTGGTATTATTTACGGTCAGCAAGCTTATGGGTTGTCTAAGACATTAAAAATTTCTCTTGCTGAAGCACAACAGTTAATAGATGCGTATTTTGAGCGTTATCCTAAAGTGGCACAGTTTATTCATGAAACTGTGAATTCCGCATCAGAAAACTTGAAGGTGACGACTTTATTAGGCAGAGAAAGAGTTATAAACAACTGGACAGAATTTTCTGCTTCTCGTGCGTATTCAGGCCGTCTTGCAGTAAATACACGCATCCAAGGAAGCGCAGCGGAATTAATTAAATTAGCTATGTTGCAACTTTCAGATGCTTTAAAGAAACGACGATTAAAGAGTCGGATGCTATTACAGGTACATGACGAATTGATTTTTGAAGTTCCTAAGGAGGAAAAAGAGGAAATGCTAACTTTAGTGCGCGATATCATGGAATCTGCAATGATTTTATCTGTCCCACTAGTTGTGAATATCTTGATTGGAAAAAATTGGGCAGAATGTTAAAATTATTAAAGATTTCTATTACAGGGGATCTTTCTTCAGGGAAGACAGAAGCATGTCAAATCTTTCAGGAGTTAGGTGCCTATGTAATTAGTGCCGATAAAGTTTCGCGTAGTTTTCTTATTCCTAATTCGCATATAGGCCATCGTGTTACAGCTCTTCTGGGGCCAGAGGTGATTGTTGCTAATGCTTTTGATAGAAAAGCTATAGCAGAAAAGGTTTTTAGTGATGTCTCTCTTTTAAAAGCTTTGGAAGCTATTCTACATCCGGAAGTTTGCCGAGTTATTGAGGAACAATATAATCGTGTATCTCAGGAGGGAAAGTATCCTCTGTTCATTGCCGAGGTACCTTTATTGTATGAAATACATTATGCGGAATGGTTTGATCGCGTGATTCTCATCATAGCAGATAGGGATATTCGTAGAGAAAGGTTTGCTAAGAAAACTAATTATTCTGATTCTCATTTTTATCAGAGGTGTTCGCGTTTTTCTTCAGAAGAAGAAAAACTTCGGCATGCCGACATTGTTATAGAAAATAACGGTACTAAAGAAGAATTACGTCGTAAAGTTGAAGAATATTTTTACGCTTTAAAGGGAGCATTATGAAAGAAGAGCGTGCTTCAGAGGTCTTGCCAAAAGTGAAGGAGAATAAAAAACATGCTGGTCCTTCGCTACAGGAGAAATCTTTTGTAGGAGAATGTGCAGTAGTCACGAGTTCAGCTGATGAGGCACAACCTGTTACAATTACCAAAATTGCCAAATTACAGAGGATGGGAATAGAAGAGCTGAATGTATTAGCTCGACAATATGGGGTAAAAAATATTGGGTCGTTGACTAAGTCCCAGGTTGTATTTGAGATTGTAAAGTCAAAATCAGAACGTTCTGATGAACTCTTAATTGGTGAAGGAGTTTTAGAGGTTCTTCCTGATGGGTTTGGATTTTTACGATCCCCTACGTATAACTATCTTCCTTCTGCCGAAGATATTTATGTTTCTCCTGCGCAAATTCGTCGGTTTGACTTGAAAAAGGGGGACACAATTGTTGGTACAATACGTTCACCCAAAGAAAAAGAGAAATACTTTGCTTTATTAAAGGTGGATAAGATTAATGGATCAGCTCCCGATAAAGCTAAGGAAAGGGTGTTATTTGAAAATCTTACTCCTTTATACCCGAATGAACGTATTGTTATGGAAATGGGTAAGGAGAATCTTGCAGAAAGAGTTTTAGATCTTACTGCCCCCATTGGGAAGGGACAAAGGGGACTCATTGTTGCTCCTCCACGTTCTGGGAAAACAGTAATTTTGCAAAGCATAGCCCACGCAATTGCTGTTAATAATCCCGATATTGTTTTAATTGTTTTACTTATTGATGAGCGTCCAGAAGAAGTCACAGATATGATCCGCCAAGTGCGTGGTGAAGTTGTTGCTTCAACTTTTGATGAACAACCCGAAAGACATATTCAAGTTGCTGAAATGGTCATTGAAAAAGCACGGCGTTTAGTCGAACATGGTAAAGATGTTGTTATTTTACTGGATTCCATTACTCGTCTAGCACGAGCTTATAACACTGTTCAACCTCACTCAGGGAAAATTTTAACCGGCGGGGTGGATGCTAGTGCGTTACATAAGCCGAAACGTTTCTTTGGAGCCGCACGTAATATTGAAGGAGGGGGGTCGTTAACGATTTTAGCAACAGCATTAATTGATACCGGATCGCGTATGGATGAAGTGATTTTTGAAGAATTCAAGGGCACAGGAAATATGGAGCTGGTACTGGATCGTCGACTTTCGGATAGAAGGACCTATCCTGCTATTGATCTTATTAAGAGTGGTACAAGAAAAGAAGAACTACTTTACCATCCTTCAGAATTAGAAAAAGTCTACCTATTCCGTCAGGCAATAGCTGATCTTACTGCTATTGATGCTATGCATCTATTATTAGGTAGGCTGAAAAAAACAAATAGTAATGCGGAATTTTTACTTTCTTTAAAAGAATAAGTTAATAAGTTTCTTTCTCTACTATTTATTGTAAGTATTTGTAATTGTTAGTGTCGTTTTTTGATGGAAAGTGTACCTGCGATTTATGTTGTTTAATGCAACACGTGACTTTCTTGATTTTCGGATTTTTATGTGCAATTACTACATTAAAAAGTACATCTGTTGAAAAAGTTCTTTTTTGCTAAGAATTTACGGTAGTCAGTGTTTTAGTGTCACAGCTATCCTATAAGAATTTCAGGAAACATGATTAAAGTATCTTCTTTATCAAGGAAGTAGTATTCATAAAGTACTTGCTCTAATTGCTGCTTAGCAAAGTAGAAATAGGGAATGAAATCGCAAATCATTAAAGAGGAAATAGGGGGACTATAAATCCCTAGATATTCTTTGTTCTTAAATGTCGCTAGAGTTAAAGGAGCTGTAAGAATCTTTGACAGCTCTTTAGTAGAGGGAATACCAAAAAATAAACGGATCAGCATAGTTTATACTTATAAAGAGAATGGATATTTTGTCAAAAACACCCAGAGATAAAACAAATGATGAGTCTTGAAGAAGAACAACTTCGCGATAGTGTTATTGAGAATCTGTATTATATAGGAGCTATTCAGTTTGGAAATTTTTCCTTATCGCAAGGAGAGACAACACCTATATACGTGGATATGGGGTTAGTCATTTCTTTCCCTGAAGTACTACAAGCAATAGCATCTTTAATTTGGCGTTTGCGTCCGGCATTTAATAGTAGTCTATTATGTGGTGTGCCCTACACTGCCCTAGCTTTAGCTACCTGTATATCTCTGAAGTATAATATTTCTATGGTCTTAAGAAGGAAGGAGTTAAAAAATCCTAACCGAGAAGACAGGATTGAAGTTGAGGGCGTATACTCTCCAGGACAAACTTGTCTAGTAATTAATGATGTTATTGCTTCTGGGAAATCCATCTTAGAAACGGCGAAAGCTTTGGCTGACAAAGGTTTATATGTTCGTGAGTCTTTAGTATTTTTGGATAGGCAAATAGGAGGAAAAGAAGCTTTAGAAGAGGCTGGGATCCAATTAAGATCGGTATTTACTTTGGAATCGCTTGCAAGAGCTTTGTTAGAAAAATGCCGATTAAAAGAATCTGATTCTACGATTATTTCTGAATATTTAGATAATTTGTGATTTAGTTTTGTTTTAAAAGCAGAATTTTATTTTTTATTTTGTTTATGTAGCCTTTTTATTTCTTTCTAATTTAAAATTGGAAGTATAGAAGGCAGGCAAATGATAGAAAATGATTTTCATGGGTATCCTTCACATTGGGAAAATACTCACTTTCATCAAGATAAAGTTGGGGTAATTGTTTTGTGCGGTGGAGAAGGAAAAAGATTATCTCCGCTAACGTGTTGGCGTTGTAAGCCTACTGTTTCATTTGGAGGCCGGTATAAGTTAATAGACGTTCCTATTTCTCATGCAATCACTGCTGGATTTTCTAAAATTTTTGTTGTCGGACAGTATCTTACCTATACATTGCAACAGCACTTACTTAAGACATACCATGGAGTGTTACAGAATCAAATCCATCTTCTTGCTCCTGAAAGCCGTGATGGTAGCCAAATATGGTATAAGGGCACAGCTGATGCTATTCGTCAGAATTTAGTATATCTAGATGATTCAAGTATAGAGTATTTCTTAGTGTTGTCTGGGGATCAACTCTACAATATGGATTTTCGCCAGATTGTAGATTATGCTCGCCTATATAAAGTAGATATGGTGATTGCATCACAACTAATTCAAGAACAAGACGCCCATCGTATGGGAGTACTGCAAATAGATGAAGAAGCTAATCTTTTGGATTTCTATGAAAAGCCTCAAGAAGAGGGCATTCTTAATCGCTTCCGCTTATCCCGAAAGGATTGTTGTGTTCATAAATTGAATCCTGAGCACGGGAATTTTTTAGGGAATATGGGTATCTATCTGTTTCGTAAGGAAAGTTTATTCCAATTGCTTTTAGAAGAAGCAGGTGATGATTTTGGCAGAGATCTTATCCAAAAGCAAAAGCAAAGAGGATCTGTGAAGATTTTCCTTTATGATGGTTATTGGACGGATATCGGAACAATCAAATCATATTATGAGGCAAATATAGCTTTAACACAAAGACCTCATCCCCAAGTCCGTGGTTTAAATTGTTACGATGATAAAGGAATGATTTATAGTAAAAATCACCATCTTCCTGGGACCATAGTTACGGATTCTACGATTTCTAGTTCTTTGCTTTGTGAGGGAGCGGTTATTGATTCTAGTAGTGTATCTTATAGTGTTGTAGGGATTCGTGGTATCATTGGAAAGAACTCGATTATTGATCATTCTATTGTTATGGGGAATGATCATTATGGGAGCGCTTCTCCTCAGGGATTAGGAATTGGGCATGGTTGTGAAATTTATAAGACCATTATTGATGAAAACTGTAGAATTGGTAATGGAGTGAAACTCACAAATCATCAAGCCTATAAGAATTATGATTCTCCTGATGGCAAGTTAGTTGTCAGAGATGGTATTATTATTATTCCTAGGGGAATGAAAATTCCCGATAACTACGTATTTTAAGTTAATAATGTTGTTCTTGTTTGTATTTCCGTGTTTTTCTTCCTAAGTTAGCAGGATATTCTATGCGAATCTATGGAATAGCAGATCTTCATTTAGCTATTGGCGTGCCTGAAAAAACTATGGAAGTTTTTGGAGAACCTTGGATTGCTTATCATGAGAAGATAAAGAATCGATGGAGAGAGGTGGTGTCTCCTCAGGATATTGTTTTGCTTCCTGGAGATATTTCTTGGGCGATGCGTTTAGAACAGGTAAAGAAAGATTTTGCTTTTATAGATTCTTTGCCTGGAACAAAATATATGATTCGTGGAAATCATGATTACTGGAGCTCTGCTTCAGCAGCAAAAATCAATCAAGTTCTTCCTAGTAGTCTGCACTATCTCTCTCAGGGAATGTGTGTTATTCACCCTAAGCTGGCTGTTGTTGGTGTACGGTTATGGGATAGTTCTTCCATATATATAGCACCACAGTGTTTTCAAGATACCGGGAACCCACACTATCATGAGGTCGGGGAATCGGATGAGAAGATTTTCTTAAGAGAACAAGGTAGATTACGTAGAGCTTTAGATAGTGTTCCTAAGAATATAGAACAGATTATTGTTATGACACACTATCCCCCTATTAGTAGTGATGGGAGTTTGGGTTCTGTAGCACACATGTTAGAAGCTGATAAGCGGATTTCTCATTGTATATTTGGGCATATGCATAAGGTTCGAGTTCCTTTAGAAGGATTTGGCTACATTCGTGGTATACAGTATAGTTTGGTGGCTGCTGATTATCTGGACTTTGTCCCTCAGAGGATTTTGTGAAAATTCTATCAGGAAAATATAAAGGAAAATCTTTAAAAACTATTTCTACGTCTTCAATACGACCAACATGTGGATTGGTCAAAGAAGCCGTTTTCAATATTTGTGCTCCTTACATTGAAAAGGCCAAATTTTTGGATCTTTTTGCAGGGGTAGGAGCCGTGGGCTTAGAAGCTTTAAGTCGAGGAGCATCTTCAGTAACTTTTGTGGATGCTTCCCCTTATGCTATACGATTAATCCGTGAAAATTGTCAATGTGTTGATCCTGAATTGCCCGTAACAATTATGAAGCAAGAAGTGAGTACAGCGATTCAAAAGTTAACAAAGAACGGGGAGGTTTTTGATCTTATCTACATTGACCCTCCCTATGATCTTTCGAATCAATATATAGCATCGATTCTTCGTGCTATTTTTGAAGGCCACTTGCTGGCCGAAGATGGATGGTTATTTTTAGAGAATGCCTCTACGCAGCCGATTCTTATTTATGGTCTTACTTTGAAGCGCAGGAGGAAGCTAGGGGGAACATTTTTATCAGAATATTTTTTAAATAATCCAACAGAATCTTCGCCCGAAGAGTTTTCTATATAATATTTTGATTCTAGGCAAGATAACGAATGAAGTAAAAAATGACTTTAAATCAAGGATATTCGATTTTTTCTTAAAAAATATTTTTTAGCTGAGTTTCTACTCGATAGCATACTAGATAAAATTTCTTTTGTAGAATATGATGCGGAAATGAGTTTGAAAATCTAATGTGGAAGTTCGTGTGAAAATCAAGAACGTATCGAAGCTAATGCTTTTAGCCATTCTCGGTGTCCTCTTAGTTTTTTTAGGATGTTCTAGAGACAAGAAAATTGTGTTGGTTGGTCGAGATACTACTTGGTTCCCTAAGCAGTTTGGGATTTATACTGCAAATATTAATGCTTTTCTCAATGATCTTGTTTCTGAGATTAACTATCGTGAGAATTTGAATATCAATATTGTAAATCAAGATTGGATTCATCTCTTTGAAAATCTTGATGATCGTAAGACTGCTGGAGTATTTACCTCTATAGCTCCTACAGTAGAAATGCTTGATTATTATCAGTTTTCTGATCCTATTTTATTAACAGGACCTGTTCTTGTTGTTGCTGAAGGGGCTCCCTATAAGTCTCTGGAGGATTTGCGAGGAAAGTTAATTGGAGTCTATAAATTTGATTCCTCTGTTTTAGTAGGACAAGATATTCCTGATGCTGTTCTGGTCCCTTATCAACACGTGCCCGTTGCTTTAGAAGCTTTGACTTCGAATTGTTATGATGCTCTACTTGCCCCCGTTATTGACGTAACAGCATTGATAGAAACAGCTTATAAAGGTCGTTTAAAAATTATTTCACAGCCTTTAAATCAAGAAGGCTTACGTCTTGTTGTTCTTCGTAATGCAAAAGATAATTTACTTGAAGGATTTAATATGGGCTTGGTGAAGAGTATACGCTCTGGGAAATATCAGGCAATTAAACAGCAAAATCGGCTTCCTTAGATGATGACGATTTGATGAGTTTTGGATGTTGCATATACGTGGAATTCTGCATAATGGTTGCTAGTGTTTTTACCCAATGTACGGAGTGGTAAATCGTAGGGACACGTAAGGCAACGTACTTTCTTTTCGTTAGGATAGGAAGGTAGTCTTTTTCTATTTCGTATAAAGTTTCTATGTGTTCGGAAGTAAATCCAAAAGGGACAATGAGAACATATTTTTTCTCTGTTTTTAGGGTTGCGCATATTGTTTGTGTTGCTGGAGAAAGCCATTTTCCCCAGCCAAATTTTGATTGGTAACAGAGATGGGTTTCTATGGGGTAGAGTTGTTGGGAGATCGCGTGAAAAGAATGCTCACATTGTTGGCGATAAGGATCTCCTTTTTGAATATATTTTACGGGGAGACCATGAGAGGAAAATAGTAGACAACAGTCATTTTCAGGAATGTTGTGTGATTGTAAAAATGTATGGATATGGTTGACGGTGCAGGAAAGAAATTCTGGGTGATTCCCAAAATGCGCTATCCAAGAGATATTTGCTTCAGGGAGATACTTGTGAATACAACGTACAATGCTTCCTGTAACGGAGTAAGTAAAGTGAGGAAATAAGGGAACACCAACAATGCGAGAGTTTTTAAAAGTCATTAACCTACGCATCGTGGTTGCATGTGTATCGGGTAGATAACGATGAAACGGAATGACAGGAGTATGTAGATACGAGGATAACGTGTTTGCTAGGGTTTCTGTATCTTGATATATGGGAGAATGTCCTCCAATAGCATTGTACAAAGGAATGACCTTTTTCGTTCGTCTTTTAGCGATAAATGTAAATAGGTATTTATGAAGGATTAAAGGGAGTCTATCTCTAGTAACGTCAGGATCTGTAAGTAATGTGGTTAAGAAAGTTTCACAATCTTGTATATGACGAGGGCCACCGAAATTAGCTAGTAAATAAGCAGAAATCATAACTTATATTGTGGTGTTCAGAACAAATATCTTTAACTTAAATTATTCAATAATAATACGATTCCAAGATTTTTATGCATGAAGAGATACGACGCATTATCTACTTTAGAAACTCTATGTAAGAAAACTCACAAAAAATTACGTAGCTATCTTATTCGTCATAGCTTGCTTATTTTTGGTTGTTTGATTTTGATGACTATCGAATTAGGAGTATTTCTTTATTTTTTTCTTTTCTCAGGGAAAACCTTGGTTCCGGCATTTTGTTTAGCCTGTTTCTTTTTAACTTTATTTATTTGCTTAGTTATCCGTCTCTACTTGTTGTCAGGGAAGCCAGATTTTTTAGAGTCATTAGCGAATGAATATTTAGATAGTTCCCAGGAATTGTTTACAGGAAAACCGAATGTTGTTGAAGAGCAAACACATCGGGCCTCCTCAGCAACGAAATTAGCCATAGATTTGCAAAATCAAGAATACGCTTTGCTATCGCACGTACTCACTTTTCTTCCCCAACACGATTTTTTAAGAAAATTTAGTTGTTTTTGTTTTTGGAAGGATTATTTCCTTTTCCGTGAATGTTTATTACAAAAAGCTGTGGAGGCTTATATTAAAGTCGTTCAATCCATTCCTGTGGATTTGGGAGCTCATGTTTCTTTAGCTGATGCTTATGTAGCTTTATCGGGACTCTATGCTGATCCCAGAAAGTATCCTGAATTTGATGCCAATTATTGGATACCTCCAGGAAGATATGGAGAAGATGTGCAGGAAAAATTTTTCTCAACAGCAAAACGAGCTATTGAAGAATTTAAAATTTTAAATGAATATGCTCCAGGAAATGCTTGGGTGCATGCGCAATTAGCTTATAGTTATCATGATTTACAAATGCCTTTGGAAGAGATTTATGAGTATGAAATGATTTTAAAAGTAAAGCCTGCAGATGTAGAAATTATGACGAAATTAGGCATTCTTTATTTCCAACAGGGAATGAACGCGAAGGGTTTAAGAATATATGAAGAATTGAAAAAACGAGATTATAAAAAATCAAGAAAGTTAATTAAATTTTATGGAATTGATTATAATAGTCATTAATTTTTATTATTTTATTCTACATTATAGTTGGTAATGAATGTTATTATGACAAGTACATGTTCAAATCTTTCAACTATACAAGTCGGACTTTGTGAGAGGATAAGTATTTCCTGGAGTACGCGTTTTTCAGCGAGAACACGCTATGAAATTGGCAGTGCTATAGCAGTATTTGGTTTGATTTTATCCTTATGCGGATCAGCTGCCGTTTATGCTGTTTTCACTTCGTGTGTCATTTCTGATTTATTTGTTCAAGGATGTATTTCTTTGGGTTTGGTGCCTATTCCTGTAGCGCTACTTTCTTTAATATTCGGCATAGCTATTCTTCTTTATGGGATTTATCTTCTCCCACAGCACAAGGAAAATTTTCTCTTACGTACTTTAAGTTAGTCATATTTTGATTCGATGGTATTTTAGTGGGTTATAAGATAGCTCCATGTTATTGTCACCATCGTCTAGTGGTTTTATTAAATCTTGTTGGAGATAGTGTAAGAATAGGTTTTATAAAGTAGAATATTATGCTTCATAAAATGAAGTAGGGGTGTAATTTTTTTGAAAATTTTGAACAAAAAATTTATGTTCAAATGTAATTTATTCTAAGATAAGCCTTTAATGGCATAGGTTTTTAATTGCAGATTATTCTTACTTTCCTATAAGGTGCTTGAAAACCTGTATGTTAGCGAGGCTTTTTGATGTTTTTATATTTGATCGCTAGCATATGTAACAAGGAGAATAAAAATGAAAAAATTAATCCTAACACTTCTTTTAGCCTCTTTCTGTGGTTTAGGAGCATCCTCTGCTGTATTTGCAGATGAAGGCGAAAACACTGGTGGTACTTCGGGACAAGAGACATGCCCTGAGAAAACTGAAGAGTCCACAAGCCAAAGTTAAAAGGGAACTCCTTTTACGAATACAAACAGGGAGTTTCCCTGTTTGTAGGTGCTCTTTGAGATGATTATTCTTGTCACTAATTTCTTTCAGCGATTTTTTCCTCACGACTTCATTATTTTTTGTTAAAACCTTTTCTTAGACATTTATAGATAGTGTTTCTTGGGCGCTGTCTTGCTGTTTAGTAAGAGAGTAGTATTTTTAAGAATACAGGACTCTGTAATGATTTTAATAAGAAATTCTTGTTTTAGATATATTGAGCATTGAATTTTAGTTTGTTAAAATTATTGCTTTAATAAAAGAAATTATTTAAAACAACTCGAACAAGGCGATTTTTTACATTGAGATGAATGAGTCTGGTTTTGTGATCAGTGCCCTAATTTGCATAGGGTCGATTGGTATTATGGACGATTCTAACTGAGATTGTGTTTATCTTTTTCATTAGCTAGTCGTGTTGTTTATTATTTAGTACTTCTTTTTAAAAAATGAATTATAAGGTTTTTTCCTCTTAGTACGAACTTATTATTCAATAAATTTCTATCTGCTTTTGTTGGGGTTATGTTATATTTTTACGTGGGCGGGATTGTGAGAAACTTAAAGTTGGAAAAGCATATTTTTTCTAGAACTGTTGAAGTACAGGCGTCTTTGGCAGAGGGGCTGTTTGTATGAATAAACGGTGTATAATCGACAAGATTTTAAACTGTGGCATTGTTCTCTCTTTAATTTTGTTGTATTGGTCATCTGATTTGTTAGAAAAAGATGTGAAATCCATTAAAAGAGATGTTCGAGATGTTCGTGAAGATATTCAAGAAGTTCTCGGCATGATTAGGCAAAGTAGAGCGGAGATCTCTTCTACAAAGCTCTCTATCGTTTCTGCACCAGCACACAGTATTGAAGTAGGTGATCCCCGCTATCCGAACCTTCTTTCTCCGGATCTTTATAAAGAAAAAACTTTAGGAAGTTTGTTAGGAGAAAATTTTGTTCCTAAAGGCATATTACGCACAGCCCATATTGGGAAGCCAAATAATCTCAGTCCATTTAATGGCTATGATTATGTACGTAAGATGTATGATTTATGTGTTCCTGGATTGGCAAGTAGCCATGTGGGGAAGTATGAACAATTTGCTCCAGGTTTAGCGTTGAAAGTGGAGGAGCATCCTGTTTTGGATGGTTCTGGGGATAAGGAATTCCATGTATATTTACGTCCCAATGTATTTTGGGCATCTATAGATCCCACGCGTTTTCCTAAGCAGGTACAACTTTCAGAGACTTTTTTGCAGCCACATCCGGTTACAGCATATGATTTTAAATTTTACTATGATGCTGTGATGAATCCCTATATGTCTGAAATGCGCGCTGTAGCCTCACGGTCGTATTTTGAAGATATTGTGTCTTTCACAGTAGAAAACGAGTTAAAATTTGTTGTGCGTTGGAAAGCACACACAATCTTTAATGAAGAGGGAAAAGAAGAGAAGAAAGTTTTGTATTCTGCTTTCTTTAATACCTTAGGCCTAGAGCCTTTGCCGTGTTTTGTGTATCAGTATTTTGCTAATGGAGAAAAGATTATTAAGGATGATTCCGATCCCGATATTTATCGCAAAGATTCGGTATGGGCGCAAAATTTTGCATCACACTGGGCAAGTAATTACATTGTGAGTTGTGGGGCCTTTTATTTTTCTGGTATGGATGACGAGAAGATTATTTTTACTCGTAATCCGCATCATTATGATCCTAGTGAAGCTTTGGTAGAAAAGCGTTATATTTATATTAAGGAAAGTTCCGACGCCCTATTCCAAGATTTTAAGTCAGGGAAACTAGATATTACTTATTTACCCCCAAATCAAGCGGATAATTTAGCCAGTTTTATGAAAACAGCAGCTTATAAAAATCAAGTGGCTCGGGGAGAGGCAATTCGAGAAATCGTGTATCCTGATCGTTCTTATGCTTATATCGGTTGGAATTGCTATTCGTTGTTTTTCGAAAATCGTCAAGTACGTCGTGCAATGAATATGCTAATTGATCGCGATAGAATCATAGAAGAGTGCTTGGATGGCCGTGCTAATGTCATTAGTGGGCCGTTCTCTGCGTATTCGCCTGCTTACAATCAGAACATAGAGGGGTGGCACTACTCTCCAGAAGAGGCTGCACGTATATTGGATGAAGAAGGTTGGATAGATATCGATGGTGATGGGATCCGAGAGAAAATTATTGATGGTGTCGTTGTCCCTTTTCGGTTTCGATTATGTTATTACGTAAAAAGTGTCACAGGGCGTACGATTGCATCTTATGTAGCTACTGTGTGCAAAGAAATTGGCATAGAGTGTAGTTTGCTGGGATTAGATACAGCAGATCTTTCTCAAGCTTTTGATGAGAAAAATTTTGATGCGATTCTTACTGGCTGGTGTTTAGGTTCTCCACCTGAAGACCCTCGGGCTCTTTGGCATTCTGAAGGGGCTCTGGAACGTGGATCGGCTAATGTGGTAGGATTTCATAATGCTGAGGCCGACAAAATTATTGATCAGCTGAGTTATGAATACGATACTCAGAAACGTTTGGATTTATATCATCGATTTCATGAAATTATTCATGAAGAATCTCCCTACGCCTTCCTATTCTCTCGTAATTACTCATTGCTTTATAAAGATTATGTAAAAAATATCTTTATCCCCAAGAATAGAACGGATTTAATTCCAGATGCTCAGGACGAGATGGTCAATCTTCAAACAGTTTGGATTGATAGGCAGGAGGAAGAGTGCTTAAGTATATCTTAAAACGCTTAATACTGATCCCTTTAACACTTTTTTCTATTATTGCTATTAATTTTGTCATATTAAATGCAGCTCCTGGAGATGTTATAGAAGAACTATCCACAGATGCTCATGGTGAAGCAGGAAAATCAGATAAAATTCGTTCTTATAAGGGGCCTGATCGTTACCTACAATTTCGTGAGCACTATGGGTTAACATTACCTATTTTTTTTAATACGCGACCATCCATTTCTCACGCAAAAGTGAAATCGGGAATTCAAGAGATCATAGAAAGTTTTCAACGCAATGCGAAGGGGAAGTCTTTATCTGCATTGAAAGTTTATTGGGGAGATCGTGCGAAGTTCATTTTGCCCATATTGTTATTTGAAGCTGGTGATTCTACCCAGAGTGTTGTTTATCGTCATATAGCTGCGGATTTATTTATTCGTGGGGGTATTCGTCAAGGGATCGTTGGCTCGAACCTGTCTTCAGAGCAATACGCATATAATGATAAAGTATCTAAAAGTAATGCGTTTTTAGTGAGATTGCTTTCTGAAGAAGATATTGGTGTAAAAGTAAAAGCTTTGAAAACATGGTTTCAAGAGGAAGGAGGAATGGAAACCTTCCCCTATGCTCAGGGGATCTCGTGGAGGACACTACTTTTAGAGACGCGATTTGCACGCTATATGTCGCGTATTCTTCATTTAGATTTTGGGACACTGCGTAATGATCCTCATAAAACAGTAATTTCTGAGGTAGTTAAGCGTTTGCGGGCTTCCATGGTGTTGTCTGTATTGCCTTTAGTTGTTGTTTTTGTTTTGTGCCAAGTCTTTGGCATGCTTATGGCTTTAAATAGAAATCGCTGGTTGGACCATGTCTTGAATTTCATTTTTCTTATTCTGTTTTCTATTCCTGTATTTGTTGCTGTCCCTTGGATTATTGATCATTTTGTTATTAATAAAACTATACCGTTTACATCAATTCCTATGCCTTATAGCGGTCTATGCTCGCCTGCAGAGATTTTTGATCAGCTCAGTTCATTTGGAAAACTGTTGGATATTCTTACTCATTGTGTTCTGCCTTTTTGTGCTGTAAGTTATGGAGCTTTTGCTGCGCAATCAAGATTGAGTCGATCCATATTTTTAGAGATTCTTAGAGAAGATTATATTTGTGCTGCGCGTGCGCGTGGAATCCCTCGTTCGAATATCCTTGTGAAACACGTAGGAAAAAATGCTGCCTCTTCATTAGTGACTTCGTTAACCTCTTCATTAGGAGCTATATTAGGAGGCGCCTTAGTTGTAGAGACTTTGTTTGATATCGATGGATTTGGAAGATTTTTTTATCAGGCGATTTTAAATCGTGATCACAATGTTGTTCTGTTTTCTGTTCTTGTGGGATCAACATTATCTTTAGTGGGATATCTTCTTGGAGACATTTGTTGTGTATTATTAGACCCTAGAGTGCATCTAGGAGGTAGGAGGGTTTGAGGGGCTTATGCAGACATCTCATTCTTTTTATCGTAGATTTGTGCAAGCATACCATAGGAATTTCCTAGCTTCTCTTGCATGGAGATTTGTTGTTGCTTTGTCCATTATTGGGGTCTACGCTCCTCTATTTGCAAGTAGTAAGCCACTCGTTGTTAAGTGGCAAGGAATGTTTTTTTTCCCCTTGTTTCGGTATTTGTGGTTTCCAGGATTTTATACAAAATCCATAGATTTATTTTTTAATGTATTGATGGTGACCTTTCCCTTTTTCTTTATAGGGTGGAAGTGCTTTCGAGGCAGTTTACGTAAGGTCATTCTTTATAGCGCCCTATTTACACAAATAGCGGGGTTTATTTTTGTTTATTCTGGGTGTATTCCTGATCCGGCTGGAGATGAAAGTTTGAAAAAACTCCGTGCGGAAAAAATTCTTTCTCAAATAACCTCTACGAATCCTGAATTTTTAATGCTTCTTCCTCAGGATAAACGCACCTGGGAATTAGAAAAGCATTATATGAGTACGTATGAGCAGCTTAGTATCCTGATCAAAGCAAAATATCTTAAGTCTCAGCATGAAAAATTACAGAGATATTGTGTGGCTTATGAGGGGCACAAAGGGTCTCCAATGCCAACACTGCATTATTTACAAGAGAAAAACGAAAAGATTTGTTTAGAGAGACTGAAACAAAGATTACAGAAGCTACAAATTCCTTATGAAGCGGCTTTGCGGGATTGGCATAAGGCTATTGATGATTATCGTCCTGTTCTCATGGCTTTAGATCGCATTGATCACGATTTACAGCTAGCTTCGTATAATCATAGTCCTTATGACCGTCTATATTTAGTTCGTGCATCTATAGAAGAGGAATCAGAACCAATCCGCACACAACTTGTTCGTATTCATCGGGTACTCGAAGAGTACAATAAGATTTATAGTGCCATGGATTTTATTCGGGATAAACGTGCATGGATAGATGAAGAATCTGAAAAACTACGCATTGTTCTTCGTCCTTTATTAAGTACGTTTCATTGGGAAGATGATGCTGGGGGATCTCGGGATATGAATAAATATGTACGGTGGTGGGAACTCACGCGTATTACTCGAAAAGATCTTCTAGCTTCTTTAATTTTTGGTATTCGTATTGCCTTGGTTGTAGGAGGAATTTCTGTAGCGATTGCTTTATTAATAGGAATAGTTGTTGGTTTGATTTCGGGGTATTTTGGAGGGACTACAGACATCATCCTTTCTAGATTTACAGAGATTTGGGAAACCATGCCCATGTTATTTATTTTAATGTTAGTGGTTTCCATTACCCAGATAAAATCGTTAATTTTAGATACGGTCTTGTTGGGGTGTTTCGGGTGGACAGGATTTAGTCGTTACATCCGCATTGAAACTCTAAGACAACGAAATATGCCATATGTACTGTCTGCTACGAATATGTGCTATAGTCATTACCATATTATGGTGCACCAAATTCTTCCCAATGCCATTGTCCCAACGATTGCTTTGTTACCCTTTTCTGTCATGGCAATGATTAGTTGTGAAGCAGGTTTAACTTTTTTAGGATTGGGAGAAGAAAGTTCGTCATCATGGGGGAGTATTATGAGAGAGGGAGTGACAGCCTTTCCTTCAGAAAGCGCTATTCTCTGGCCTCCTGCGATTTTACTCACGACTTTGCTCATGGCTATAGCTTTAATAGGTGATGGAGTTCGTGATGCTTTAGATCCCAAGCTGCAGAATTAACGCAAAGATCCTTCAAATTGAAGGAGAATATCCTGGATATGTTCTCCTGCACAATAATGGCGTTCTCCATTGCTACTCATAATGCGATGGCAGGGGAAAAATAAAAGAAAGGGATTATACTTGCATGTAGCACCTACGGTACGTGGGTGTGTACCTGTTTCCTTAGCGATATCTCCATAAGTGCGTGTTTCTCCAAAAGGGACTTCCGCTATACAATTTAAGATGCGCAGTTGGACTTCAGAAAGGATAGAGGTATTGATATAAGAAGATTTAGGTAACGTCATCTTTTGTGCATATTTTGTACATAGGAGATAAATTTCTTGCATAGCTTTATGTGAGCCTGCGCTAAGAAATAAACAGGAGAATACCGGAGCTACAGAAAGACGTGTTTTCACTACTGAGTTATTTTGAAAATGGACAATAACTTGTATCGGGGGGTATTTTCCTATTTGCAAGCCTTGAGAACAGGCTTGCGCTAGAAATGATTTCGATTCTTCAGAGACAAGGAGAAAACTCTGTTTATCCTGCATTATTCAGTCTTTCAAATTTTGCTTTTGAGACTAGGCGCCCACGATGATACCATTCACATTTATAGATACCAGCAGCATAAATCTTTCTTATTCCATGTAAGCGGTTATTTTTCCAGGAGACTTCCTCCGCAATGATTTCGTTTTCATTATAGCGGAGTTCAAATCCCTCTTTAATACCTTTGATAAATGGAATTTCAGCTACTTTACAGCCATTTTTAAATACTATTGTTGTTCCATCTTGATAACCATACCGCCATTCTTCGATAGTATTTGGGATTCCTCCAGGGAGGTAAGTGAGGCGAAGTCCATGGGGTTGGCCATTAGTATAGTGCGTGATTGTTTCAGGATCTCGTGTTGGATAAAAGGTAGTTTTTTTAATCAAGACACCGTCACTAAATGTCTCTTCAGAGAGTAGGACATTATTAACAGAAAACGTGGAACGTACTCCTTCTCCATTGCGAATAGAGGAAAAATATTTCCCATTAAACGAGGAATAGTTTCCTTCAATCACACGGCCGTAATGCGTAGTTTCTGTGAAATAGGGATCAGTGATGGTGTCGTTATTATTGTTATCGGGCCAGCGTGTGATTATAAGTGCCCCATCTTCTTGGAAAATTTCTTCTTGGGAGGGGAGGCCATTGGAAAAGAAGGTTTTATGGGATACCAAACGACCTTGGTCGTACGTCTTGATTACGGCAAGGGTCGTAGAATGAGGGAAAGTTTGCGTTACTTTTCCGTGGAGAAGCCCTTGGGTATAGGTCTCATATAGGGTAGACCCATCTTTTAGTACTTTGGTAATTGTTCCATCACAACCACGTTTTACCCAGTCTTTCCCTGAAACAATAATTCCATAATTATTACGGAATGTTTCCTTCATAATAGAAGCATCTTGTTTAAGGATAGATCCGTAAGTAAAGCACGAGAAAGTGAGCGCGTAAACGAAAAAAAGTAGTTGTTTCATGTCTCGATAGTTCCTATTGTGTCGTTTAGTTCTTGCTTGAGCCTAGCAAGTAAACGCTCATGTTCTTCTTCAATTTCTTGATTTGATAACGTTCGTTCTTTGTCTTGAAATACAAGGCGTAAAGAGACGTTCTTGTTAGGTGTCGTAGAGTCCCTATTTTGATATATACTGATAATGGAAACACTTTCAAGCCATTTAGATGGGAAACTTAAAAGTTTCCTACGTAGGGAATCTGCGGGAAGGGATTCGGGAACAGTGAGCGTTATGTCTCTGAAGGATGAGGGGTAAATAGGGTATGGCTGATAGCGTTTTTGTGATTTCTTTTGTGTAGATATTAGAGCATCTACAGAAATTTCAGCAAAAAATACAGGACACTTGATTTGGGCTTTTTTACATAGGTGAGGATGTAACGTTCCGAATTGTCCTATTACGCGCTTATGTAAATAAATTTCTGCTTGTTGGTATGGATGAAAATTTTCATGATGGCCTTCCTGAATTGTATACGCAGATAGCGAAATACGTAAGTGATGAAATAACTTTTCCACCCACCCCTTGATAGAGAAGAAAGATAAAGGCCGATTCTGAGACATCCAGGAAATCTGTTCTGCTTGCCCTGATAGAATAATCCCTAGATTTTGGGTTTCGCAGTAACGTGTATTTACTTTTGTATAGGTGGTTCCTAATTCAAAGGCATGAACGTAAGGAGCTTGTCTATTAAGATTGGTTGCTGTGCTTTTTAGTAATCCCGGGAGTAATGAAGTACGTAAGCTTGTTGCGTATTTGGATCCTTGAAGGTGAATTGTTTGGTTGTTTTTCTGCTGCCTGTCAAGGGCTACTGTTTCAGTATCTAAAAGGTCGCAGGTGAAAAATTGCTGTAAACCAGATTGCGATAAGAAGTCCACAATTTTTCTTTTTAGGGAATAGATAGGAGTATATACAGGAACAGAATGTCTTTTTTCTATGTGCCAAGGTTCGATTCGGCAGATTTCCTCAACTAAATCAATTTCTTGATGGATATCGTGACGGTAGGAAGGAATTTCTACAGTGATAGCTTCGTGTTGTGAGGTAACAGAGAAACCTAAGGTATGCAGTTTGACTTTGAGAGTTTCTTCTGAATCTTGGTTGCCAAGAATTCTTTGAACCGTTGTTTTTCTTAATGTAAGAGTTTTTGTAGGAGTTTTTTCTCCAAGAATTCGTATAGGGGAAACCTGAGCCTGGGGGAAAAGTTTTTTAATATAGTGGATAGCTGCATACAGTGCAGGAAGTACATTGTGAGAATCAGTACCTCGCGTAAAGCGGTAGGCAGCTTCGGAGTTGATGGGAATGTATGTTTGTGATTGGCGAATTGCTTTAGGATCAAAGTACGCAGCTTCTAAGATAATTTCTGTTGTTGTCTCTTGGAATGAAGACTCTAAACTTCCCATTACTCCTGCTAAGGCTACCGTATGATTTTTATCACAGATGATCGGCAATCCTTGAGGAATGAGGACTTCTTCGTTACTGAGTAGTTGGAGATTATGAGGAGAACTTGCTTTTTGTGCACATAGAGATTCATAATCAATGGCTTGCGCATTATAGGCATGAAGTGGTTGTCCTAAAGCAAGCATGATGTAATTAGTAATATCAACGATCGCATTTATCGGCTTATATTTACAGGCTTTGAGAATATCTTGGAGCTCTTGGGGAGAGGGTTGCGAAGAAACTCCAGAGATTTTTACATAGCAAAAGAAAGGACAAATTGTAAGATCGTGTTGTGGGGTATTTTGTGTTTGTCTTGGTAGAGGAGAAAAGGAAAAATCTGTGGGGATGGTGAGTGTTGTTGGAGAAACATGAGTAATTTCTCTAGCAAGGCCTAAAATTGAGGCGCAATGGCCTAAGTTAGGTGTTAGAGAGCATTCTATGGAGGTATCAGATAAGAGGGTGTAGACGTCTTCTCCTAGAGGAGAAGTTTCAGGGAATACAAATAAGTTTTTTCCCTGAGCTTGTAAATGTGGAAAACCAAGTTCATCAGCTCCACAGCACATGCCTTGAGATTCTATACCGCGCAATTTTGATTTTTTTATTGTATATAAGCAACCTGCTTGATCATATACTTTGGCCCCTGGAAGTGCTAGGGGCACAATGCTTCCTACATGACAATTAGGAGCTCCACAAACAATTTGATATTCTGCGTTTCCGTCAAATAGTGTAGCGACAACTAAATGATCAGCGTTGGGGTGGTGAGAAGTTGCTATGATTTTGGCTGTAACAATAAAGGAGTGTGCGTGGGATAGGGGTGTTTCGATTTCGATTCCTATGCGATCACAAGCTTCTACAATTTGCTTTAAAGATAAAGAAGAAGAAAAAAATTTTTGTAATAAAGATAAAGAAACTCGCATGGAATAGTAACGTTTTTGTGACACATTTTACGAGGAGGGGTGTATAGTGGCAAGTATTTTGTACCTTGGGAAAGTCTTCATTTTTGGAGTTATCTTTTAACATGACTGCGCAAAAAAAAACCCGGTGGTTATGGCAAGCACTAGCTTTAAGTATAGCGTTAAATATTGTTTTTTTACTTTTGTTTTACACAACGATTTTTCGTAAAGATATTTATAAATTGCAATTATTTTCTGGGCCTTTAGTTGCTAAAAGTTATCATGTTCAAAAAATCCCGGAGGACTTTTTAAACTATTTATCGGAATCTTCTTTGGAGGATTTGTATTGTTTATTGGATGAAGATCGTTTGCTTTATGGTCGCCCCATTAAAGTATGGGCTTTAAGTGTGGCTATGCATACGTATAATGTAGATATAGCAAGTGTACTTCCTCACCCCATAACATTTACTGAATTGCGTAGTGAGGACAAAACTTGGTTGCTTCCTAATCTTGATCAAACAGATTATCGTTGTATTCGACAGTACTTGTCTTGCCAGAGGTATCCTTTTACTTCTCAGGGATTATTTTCGATTCTTGCTCGGTCTATAGACTGCGAGCAGGTTGATGAAGAGTGTTTGTATCATTTTTGTCTTACGGAAGAATTTCTTTACCTAAGAACATTACTTTGCGGTGCTGAGGAACAGGTGGCTACAGTAGCTACTTTAGCGCGTATGGTCATACGTCATGGAGAGCACGTGTTTTTTTCTCTGTGTGATCAGCAAAGTCGGTCTTCGTTTATATCTGACCAACAACGCAGGAAAGTTTTATGTACCTATATAGAGTTAGGTGAGCCTTTAGCGGCTCTACTCTTGTTAGTTCATGACGAAGATTGGGTGATTCATGAATTCTCTGACGATGCTTTGCAGTCGTTTGTGTCTCTTCTTCCTAGTGGATCTTCCTATAGTGAAAATTTTGTTTCTCGATTGCTTGCTTCGCCGCGAGGTCATCTTTTTCACTATCCTAAGGAGGTTATAGATCAAGAGGACAAGCAAATGGAAGAAAGGGAGTACGTGATACAGGAGGGAGATTCATTATGGTTGATTGCGCGGCGTTTTGGAGTCACTATAGAAGCCATTATGCGTGAGAATCATATGAATCATCATCGGTTGCTTCCGGGGAAACGCCTAAAGCTTCCTCCAAAGTCGTGGTAGGGACTAGATCAATGCCTCCGGGATGCCAGGGGCCGCATTTTCCTAGTCTTTTTATGATTAATTGTAGTCCGCGTATGCATCCATGGTGTTTTAGTGCTTGTAAAGCATATTGTGAGCATGTGGGGAAAAATCGGCAAGGGGAACCTAATAGAGGAGAGATGGTCCATCTGTAGAGATAAATACAGCCGCAGAGTAGGTGCAGAGGAAAATTTTTACAAAAATTAAATAACGTTGAAAACATCTTTAAGTAGGGCAACGGTGACTTCAAGCATAATTAACCAAATAATTGTCCATTCTAGTGCAGAAGAATGTTGATGGTTCAACTGGTCATTTAAAATTTCTAAAACGTCACCAAGAATGGTTAATCGGTGGTTAAGAACATTAATCCGTGCGTTTATATCTAGGCAATTTAAAACATCAATATAAATAGGTTGTGTTTTTGGGTGTTCCCAGAAAAAGTCGGGTTCATCGAGAATATCTGAATGGAGATTTACCGAGGCTTTGTCTAAAAATAATTTGCCAATTTTTTTTGCAATTGCTTTGCGAGACATGGAAATTTTCCCTTTAGTCGCTAGGTCTTGGGGAAGGCGTTTAGAATCTTCAATGGTTTTATAGATTGTTGCTTCGAATATTGTCAGTTTGACAGATTGTGCAAGACCAAAGGAGATGGCTAATTTCGTATTTAAGTGCGAATCTGCAAGGATGAGACGATCCCTACGAATTTGGAGTTTGTCTCCATAATGAAAGGTATACTGATCAATTTCAGGTAGAGGAAGGATCCCTGGAGAAGCTGTGACAATGGATTGAAGGATTTTGATTTCTTCGGACTCTTGCCATCCCCAAAATACGGTAACACCGAAGGGAAAGAAAACTGCGATTTTATCGCATTGTTCAGGAGTTTCTGAAGAAATAAGTACGTATTCTCTGGAGAGTATGGTTGGGTAGTGCGTTTTTAATAGATGAGAGAGAACATGTAAATTGTAGGAAGAAGCTGTGCAATGGGCAGTACAACGCATGATTCCAGGCTATAGGGTGTATAAGTTATGTAGTTTTAATTTACTGAATTTTTACTCACTCGGAAACATTTTTTTTCTTGAGCTAAAGGGGAGGCTCTCAGTAAGCTAGTTTCTTCAGCGAGAGTGGCGGAATTGGTATACGCGCTATCTTGAGGTGGTAGTGGAGCTTTCCTTAGGGGTTCGAGTCCCCTCTTTCGCAATACAGATTATCGCACCTCTTCTCTTCTTGATTTCTTTGTTTTGAATTTTCATATTAAATTTGATTTGAAATTTGAGGTGTAGACCTTGAGGTTGTTTTCTCTTATTTTATTTTTTTGTTTTTCTTTGGGCCTAGTAAATAGTTCTTTATTCTCTGAGCAGCACTATATTTCTGAAGACGAGCAATTTCATATAGATCGTTTTAATTTTTCTGGTGCCTTTCCTGAAATGGAAACGATGGAAATTCACGCTCAACGTAAAAAGCGTGTTTATTTTGATGCTTCCGGAGATTTTCCGAGATTAACATCGATTGTGTATCAGGGGTCTTTTGGATTTTTACGTGGCAAATTAACAGGGAATTATCCTGAGTTAACTGCATTAGAGTTTTCTTGTTCTTCATGTAAAATGGATTTGGATTTTCGTGGTACATGGCATAAACATACACATATCACTGTGAATAACGAGTCAGAGCGCGTAACCCTAGTTCTGCCTAAGAATGTTGGAGTGGTTGTCCACACCCAAGTATCTACAAAAGGCAAGGTCATGGTAGAAGGAGATCTTGTTCAACGGGGTCGGGGGATTTGGAAAAAGACGTATAGTAATTCTTTAGTTGATGTTGCTCCTGTAACTTTAGTTTTTAATGTACAGAGTCGCTCTGGTGGTACTATTGTTTTACGTTAGTTATCTGTTTTTGGGTAATGTGCTTTCGAACATATGAATAATTTTTTTTGATAATCCTAAAGGAAAATCTGATAGATGAAGTAATTCGTGAAAGTGTTTAGCTTGTACCAGGGCATGGAGAATCTGTTCTTCCTGGTATTCTATAGGTATGGCTTTCGGAGGTTTGTGTTGTTTGCAGAACTTCAAGCCTTGATACCGGTAGCACTGGGGAGAATGGATGAATTGCTTACATTGAGAACAGGTTGCTGATAGATCAAGGCAACCTTCATATTGTAAGAGTTTCAGTAAAAAAGTAGCGGCAAACATATTAGGATTTTTACTTTCTGGTAAGCGATGCAAGAAGTTATATAATAAGCAGAACAACTTAGGAGAAGGTTTTTCTTGCCATTGAGATGCTAAGAGGCTTTGTATAATTTTCCCTGCAGCTTGTAAGTGGACATAGGTAGTTTTAATTTCTGTAAACGCATCATGTAATTCTGCGGATGCTAAGCGAGGCATCTTTGGCGGGCAAGAATGAATGGTATAGGTTCCTAAAGATAAGGGAATTAGGGTTTCACGAAAAGGATAATGTAGGGTTTGCCCTTGTTTTACGAAGAATGTGAATAGACCCCGGGGGGAAAAGATGGTTGTTATACAATGCGTTTGCTCTGTAGGAAGATTTTGTAATACGATTCCGGGTAGATAACAGTACATAGTGCTTAGACTTTATGTTTAAGATGTAAATAATACGTAAGTAGTTGAGGATAACTGGGTAATCCAGGATAAAAATCAAACTGATGAGTTTTAGGATTGAGAAATCCTGTTTTTTGTTTGTTATAACAAACAATCGCTAGGCATGGGGCTCCGATAATATAGTTGTAACTTAATACCTGATTTAGCGTGCGCTGGTTAATCACGCGAGCTTTGCATTCTATAAGGAGTAGGGGCCGGGGTTGCCCCAGGTTATAGGCTTTCCCTTCGGCAGTAGTATATGTTACGGGAGTTGTAACGAGAAGATCAGGACGACATTTTTTAGGATAATGCGAAGGTCGTTGCTGTAGAAGAGGGGAAAGAGAGGCCAATCTTTTTTCTATAATGAGGAGATTAGCGGGGTAATGGAGCTCTTCAATAAGAAAGGTGATGAGCTTTTGTCGTACCTCCTCTTCGGGCGTAGATACTAAGATTTTGTCCCGTAGGGAATCAAATAATTTAAATGCAGGGGGAGATTTTTGCCTACGTGATATTGTGGAATCCTGGGGGGAGAAGGGGTTCGATGATGACATACTTGTCGTTGTTTTGTTTGTAGATCAATTGAATTTTATGTTCTTTTTCATTTAGGAATACAAGAGCTTTATCCTGAGAAGAAGAAAATTTTTGTAAGGCCTCTTCTTCAGAGAGTATAGGAAGAGGGACTTTTTTCTTAGACAGGTGTTTTTTCAGCATACTAGGAATGAAGCCATAGCATTTTAAAGCATCCCAGGCATCTAGGTTTTCTACGGGTAAAACATCATCATATTGATGATCAGCTTCTTCTAGTTGAAGGACGAGTTCTTCTTTTTTTGATAATCCTAGATTATGTTTCTTTTTATCGCGACGTATTTCTCGATGCTTATGAGTGAGTGTGCGTATTTTTTTAAACGCAGAAATAACTGCACTATAGGGATTAGGGCTGTGCGTTTGTACTTGGAAAGATTCTTTCCCTTTAGAAGCAAGCAGATGGACTTCTGTTCCCTGTTTATCCTTGTGTGAAATTAAAACAATATGAATCGATGTTACAGGAAGGTGCTGGCTTTTTTCTAAAATTAATTGGCGCAGAGGGGAGGAAATATGAAAGGATTTTCCCGTAATGGTTACCTCAACATTTTTCCGTTGCTGGGGGGATGATTTTTTTGTTGATCGTCGCCGAGGATTTTGCATACCTTCTCCTTTTGAGTAATAAAGACGTGCAACTTAGAAAAAATAGGAAAAGAAAAAGAGGCTTTCCTTAAGAACTATTATAAAGGGGGGGATCTTTATTCTGAAAAAATGTTTAACGCACCGAAGAGGATTCGAACCTCCAACCACCTGGTCCGAAGCCAGGTACTCTATCCGGTTGAGCTATCGGTGCTTATAACGGCTTGCTCTGAGGAGAAATCGAGGCGGAGTTTAGCAAAAGTTTCCCTGGAGTTCAAGAAAAACTCCTGATTCTTCCTACTTTGTCTTTTAACACAAAGCTAACATGGACTCGGTTAGGTGTGTAGGATTTTCCAGAATCACCACGCGTTCAATAACATTGGATAGTTCGCGGATATTCCCTGGCCAGGGATAGTCCATTAGAGCCAATTTTGCTTTTTCTGAAAGGGTTTTTAATGGACGATTATTTAAAGCACAGAATTTTTCTAAGAAATACTGTGCTAGGGGAAGGATATCTTCTTTACGTTCTCTTAATGGAGGGAGATAAAGGGGAATCACGTTCAGGCGGTAAAAAAGATCTTGGCGAAAGGTTTTTTCTTCAACGGCTTCTTTTAAGTTTCTATTTGATGTAGAGAGAATGCGCACGTCTACGGATAGAGTTTTTGTTCCTCCGAGATGTTCGAATTCTTTTTCTTGGATGACACGCAAAAGTTTTGCTTGTAAGTGCACGGGAATTTCGGTGATTTCATCTAAAAGGAGGGTCCCCCTGTGTGCAAGCTCAAATCTCCCGGCTTTTTTTGCTGAGGCTCCTGTAAATGCGCCTTTTTCGTGACCGAAAAACTCAGATTCTAAAAGAGTTTCAGGAATTGCAGCGCAATTGACCTTGATATAGGGGTGTAAAGAGCGAGGGGAATGGCTATGAATGAAAAATGCTAGGAGTTCTTTACCGCATCCAGATTCACCATGAATAAAAATATTAGCAGAACTACGAGCTGCTTTTTTGGCTTTAGAAAGAATCTCTTTCATCGAGGGGCTTTCCGCAATTAAAGGGTGGGATTCTGTAGGGACTTGTGATTTGAGAAGTAAATTTTCATGGACAAGATCTTGGAGTTGTTTGGCTTTCTGGATAAAGGCGAGTAGAGCTTCCGAAGAAAAGGGTTTGGTAAGATAGTTGAATGCTCCATAGCGCATAGCTTGTACAGCATTTTCTATAGTCCCATAGGCGGTAATGACTAAAACAGGAAGGTGAGGAGCATATTTTTTTGTTGTTTTAATAATGTCGAGACCTGTCCCATCAGGCATATTCATGTCAGAAATAATCAAGTCAAATTGTTCTGTTTTAATTTTGTGACAACCGTGTTTTACATTGTCCGCACAGCTGGGGACATAGCCTCGAGATAAAAGAAGTTCTGAAAGAAAATCTCTTAATAGGGGTTCATCGTCTATTATTAATATATTTTTGATGCCCATTATAAACGTTTATAACCAAATCTTTTCATTGTTTTAATTAGTCTATGTAATTTTTATTTTCTAGTCGTTTCTGACTGATTAAGTTTTTTTATTGATTTTCAACTATTTTCGGCTATAAACTTTTTTGTGTTAATTGCTGTTTGGGTTTTATATATGGCGTCAAATGCGATCAGTGGATCTCCTGCAATCACGGCATTAGAGAAACGACCCTCTTTATCCTTGTTTTCTGATTTAACTCCTAAAGAACAAGAGGAATCACGTTGTCAGGCCCTTTCATGTATAGTAAGTTTAGTTTTGGGTATTTGTTCCATTTCTCTGGGTTTATTAAGTTTAACCTTGTTGCCCGAATTAACTGTAACCTTTATAGGCATAGCTTGTGTGGCTATAGGAACTGTTCTTTTAATTACCGGTATTTCCCTAGGCTTAGCTATCCGCCTTTCTAAAAGATTTATACCACCTCGTATAAGTATTCGTGATTTACAAGATAAGCTCCGTCATATGTTAGAAGCACGTACTCCTAGTGTAGGTGAGCCTAGGGGAGAGGATGCGTTGACAACCATCCGAGAAAAAGAGGTGATGTTAGCAACTTTTGATAAGGAATTACGTGAGCAGGAGAGATCTTTTTATGCCTTATTATCACAAGAAGCTGAGGACAGACATCAGTTATTATTTGATTTATCGGAACTTCGTGAGATTCAGGAACGTGTAAGTAGTGAGTTAGGGGCTTTGTACAGTTGCTATGGTGATCATAGTGTGATTGGTAGTGCGAATGATCAGCGTTTATTGCAGTTGGAAAGCGATAGGAATTTATTAATACAGCAGATAGTAGATTTAGATGCTTCTAGAAGTAAGAACATGGAAGTTATTGAGGAACTGAGAGAAAAATTAAAAGTTCTTTCTCAACAAATTCGTCAAGTAGAACAGCAAATAGGAGAAGAAGAATCTTTAGGTTTTAGTGAATCGAAACAAACGGCTACCTTTGCTCTTCAGGATTTATTACAGGAGCGCAATCACTTATTAAGTAAGCTGGCTGATGGATACAATAAATTCATTTCGTCTTCCTCACATCAGCAAGATTTAATGCAACAGCGTTTGCATTTGGATAAAGCGATTCAAAGTATTTTAGATATGGAGACGGCAACTGTCTTATTAAAGCGTGATTACAAGTCGCACTATTTTGATGCGAAGTTTGTTATACAGCGATTGCGTGAAGATCTACAAAGCAAGGAGTCGGCGATACTTGCTTTAACTCAAGAAGTAGATAGACTAAGTGAGGCAATGGACCAATTGAAAGAGTCCTTTCCTTTAAGTGCCGCCACTATAAAGGAGCTCCAGAGTTTACGTGAGGAGGTGGAATCTAAGAAAAAGACGATAGAAGATCTGCAAGAGAAAATTACGAATAGTAAAAATCTTCTTAGAGAAATTGGTGAAATCAATGCTCGCTTGGAAGAGAAAATGCAACAACAGCATCAGGATCAGTTATTGATTGATGCTTTAGAACGGCAGCAGCGTGTCCTTGAGAAGAAGATTCATGAGCAGAAGGAGCAGCTAGACTGTAAACTTGCTCAAGAGCGTGCTTTGAAGGAAGAAAACACTCAGCTGCGAGATACAATGTATTATTGGGAAAGTGAGCAAGTACATCGCCTTACAGAGGAATTGGCTCAGGCACAAAAGCATATGCAAGCTCTTGAAAAAGAAAAAAGAGAACTCCTGGATAACTTACACTTATCTGAAATTACTATGCGTGATGCGCAAGAGAAGATCCAAAGTTTAGTAGGAGAGATGTTGTTGAAAGATAATGAATTGATGCAAAGCAGGAGTGAAGTGATAGTACTACGGGATCAGCTTTCTTCTTCTGAAGAAGAGGTTAGTACTTTAAAAGAAGGTATGGCAGATCACAAGGGCTTATTGGTTTCCTATCAATCATTACAAAAGCTAGTATCCCGGTTAGAAAATGATTATATGGCACTTGAAGCGCAAATGAGGAAAGCTATAGAGCAAAATCTTGCTGCAGCAGAATCTTCTCATGAATTAGGAAGAGAAAAAGAACGACTTTTGCAAGAGCTGCAAGAATTAAGCCAACGTTATCACTCTGAGGTAGAACAATTAAATCAGGAAAAAACTCGGTTAGAAGAAGAGGCTTTGCGAAGATATCTTTCCCATGCTGAAGAGGTAGTGGATTTACAATCGATAAATCGGCAGCTAACAACTCAGCTTCAGGAAGCATTCACACTAGCTGAAGGTAGTGAAGAAGGTGCTTTACGCATGCTAGCATCACAATTAATTTCTTATTCTCCTTATATTAAGGAAGGTGTCAAGGAGGAGATCAAGGGGTTCCCCTGTGATAGACTACTTGCATTTGTTTCTCCTCGATTTTTTGGATGTTTAGGTGCTGAGATTTCCTGTAGTTTATTACGTCCAGGAGTGAACTTAGAGGAAGAAGGATGGGGAGGTACCGAGGAAGAAAAACGTGTACTTGTGCGTAATCGTTGTTTCCGTGAGTGGTTATTTGCTTTATTAGGGCATTTTTCTTTTGATCAAGTGCAGGCGTTAGTGAAAATAACTAAGGAGTTGGTTCGGGAATCCGTACTAGAGAATTCATCAGAAGGATTGTCTAAATTAGAAAACGAGTTCCCCGCATTAAGTTCTGCAATAGTCACCTTAAAAGAGTGGCTGGAGGAATGCTATCCTTATATTACGCATCTTCCTATTTTTAATTCTTCTACACGTTGGAGAGCTTTTTTATTTGAGTTATTACAGAATATGTGTGAAGGCCCGGAGGGAGCCTTTGGTGTTCTTTTACCGAAAGAACGGGCCTATTTCCAGACATTATCCTATTTTTCGGGAAATCTTCCTTTAGTTTTGGGAAGTATTGGTGGTAGACAAGGGATTGCGCATCCTTTAGGGAGTTTTGCTTATTCTACCTTTAAAAATGTTTCTTGGGATCGTGTGGTACAAGCTGTTAAGAAGTTGTTGCATATCCGAAGTTTGCTAGATGGACCAGAGCTTATCGATGTCCATAGTGTTAGTGAGGTTGTATTCAGTACAATATCCATCCAAGCTTATTTAGCTACCCTATCCCAAAGGTATTCGTCATCTCGATGGCAAGCTCCTAAGGATTTATAACTTTTTACAAATAGGGAATTTTCAAAATAAAGGTGACTTGTTCTTGGCTATTTTCCACGTGGATGTCGCCTCCGTGTAAACGCATAATTTTAAGAGCTTCGGCTAATCCAAGACCATTGCCTCGTGTTTTTGTTGTAAAGAAGGGTGTAAACAGCTTATCCATAATAGAAGCGGGCAGTGTCCCTGGATTTGTTACAGAAATGTCCCCAGATGTATGTAATGTTAATGTCATCGGTAGATCTGTAGCTTCTGCAGCATTTTTTACTAAATTCCACACTACACTGTTGATTCTATCAGGGTCTATAGAGCGGATTAAAGGCAGCGTAGTTTCTCGTTGATATTGGCACGAAGGGAAGGTAATTGATAGTAAAGGAATAAGAGAGGAAAAAAACTCTTGAAGATCGATAATTTTTAAATTTAACGGTTGGGATTTTGTATATTCAAGCATGGAAGAGACAAGAGTACTTAGAGAACGTGTCCCTTCAATGATAGAAGACAGCATACGTTGGTGTCGCAAGGAAGGCAGCTCCTCTTTTAATAGAGCAGCAAATCCCGCAATTCCACTTAGAGGATTGCGAATTTCATGGGCTAGAGTAGCAGTCATTTTACCTAACTCAGCGATATTTTTATACTTTTCTATAGCATTCTCTAATTGTTTATATTCCGAGCGGTCGCGAATTAAAATAAATAAATATCCATTAGATGAGTTTTTTTTTACGAAAATTTCTGTTTCACAGTCTTGGTTATTCTTTGATAGAGTGACTCGTAAGGTTTTAGGTAGAGGTAATGAACTGAGAGCTTCTGTAATGGAAAATCCGAAAAACATATCAGGGAAGAAGTCTGTAAATGGTTGTTCAAGAATATGTAAATTTTCAGGCACCCCTAGGATTTCTCTAGCTTGGGAATTGAAAATAAGAACATGACCAGATTCTGATAATAAAATAATTCCATCAGGAATTGAGGTAAGAATAGTATCTGCTTGTTTGTATGATTGAGTAATGCGGGTTTTGATTTCTATTAACTCGTGAGTTGAAGAACAGGAATTATGTGTATCGTTGTTGTTCATAAATTCCTAACTCCTTTTTTTTCTGCAGGTAATTGATTTTGTCTGCGTCAAGAATTTGAGTAATGATTTTTTGGATTTCCATGAGTTCTTCTTGAATATCTTGAGGGAGAACAGAGGTAAAACAACACCGAAATTCTTTAATTTTGGTATCAACTTTTTCTATACAGGATAAAAGGATTTTTTTCTGCCGTAATACTTTTTCTAGCTCTGTTGTAGATAGAGACGACTCTGATTTGGTAAGATCAAGAATAGCAAGGAAAAATCCTTTCTTTTTTTTTAAAAGTAAAAGGAGAGCTTGTTCTTTCATAAAAGACTAGAGATTCGCACGTAGCTTTTCCTTAAAAAAACTACTCGTGCATTTATTAGCAACATGAAAAAAACAAGGAAGAAACCTATGCCGGCGATTGGACTCGAACCAACACCTTATTGCTAAGAGTAGATTTTGAGTCTACCGCGTCTACCATTCCGCCACGCCGGCATAGTAACTAACTGGAGTATAATTTACGGGTTCGTTTCTAATAATCGCAAGGGAAATCTCTTAATTTACATGAGATAGCGAGGAAGAAATTTTCTGGGGGGTTTCTATGTCGTATAGAAGCTCGATGGATAGCAGAGTACCTAAATTTTCTGGAGTTAGTGTAATGAAAAATTCTCCGTTACTCAATGTTGTATTTGTAGTAGAGAACTCGATGGTCATGGGATAGGTGGAAGTTTTTTTGTATAAGGAAAGTAGCGCGCGGTTTAGCTCCTCTACAGAGGGAGTTTCAGAAATCCAGATACGGACAGCATTTCCTTGGAGATGTTTCTTAGGCAAAGCTATTCCCAAAGCCTGAAGAAAATTTAGGTGTTTCTGACAACAAAAGCCTTCGCGAATGGAAAGGGAATACTGTTTATTTAAAACACGTGTAATATCAATAAGTCGTGGGTGGAAAGGAAAATTTTTACATAAACTATGGGTAAAACCATCGCAGTCATAGAGAATATCAGTTTCTGTTTCTAGGAATTGAGAGGTTCCGCGACAGTAAAAGGAATACGTGGTAATGATTGGTTTTTTTAGGGAAGGCCATGGGTATTGGGGAGAAGGACATTCTTTTTCTTGAGGATAGAGAATTACTGGGTATCCTTGCTGTGACGTAATTCTTCCGGAGTGAATATTCCGAGTTGTAGAGGATGATGAGCATCCGCATAATATATACAGTAGTAGAAGGAGACAGTGTCTTCTCATAAGGATCATTATACTATTTTATAAAAAATAATGGCTTAATTTTCGTAGGTCGCCTTAGATTATCTTTTATTTTGAGTTAGGGTTTTATGTTTAATAGGCTTTTTATGGGAGTGAGATTTCAGTGACTCTACATATTCAGGACTACCAGGTATTTTTTTTTGATTTAGATGGTTTGCTTGTGGATACAGAACCTCTGTATTACCGTGCTTTTTTGTCAGTATGTCGTCAGTATAACGTAAACATCACGATAGATTTCCTTACGTATTATCGATTCGCTATGTTAGGTAGGGACGCATTCCAAAAAGAAATAGTCACTCGTTTCCCAGAAATGCAGACATTGTTTCCGCAGTGTTTTTATGAAAGAGAGAAATTTTACCAACGGTTTCTTTCTACCGAGGTCCCTAGGCTCTTACCAGGAGTTAAGGAGTTTTTAGACTTGTTAAGTAAGCAAAAAAAAACTCTGGGGGTGGTGACGAATTCTTCACGCATTTCTGTAGAGCGTTTTTATGATATGTTTCCAATTTTTGCACATTTTCAATTTTTCGTGACTCGTGAAGACTATGAGCGTCCTAAGCCTTATAGTGATAGCTATTGCTATGCATACCAGAATTTTGTTCGTGAAGGAGAAAGAGTTATTGGTTTTGAAGATAGTGTCAAGGGTCTGCGTGCTCTTGCAGGAATTCCAGCAGCTTTGGTAGGTATTAATTCTAAGTGTACATTTTCGATTGCGAGTCATCAGGATTTTTATGACAAAGAGTTGTATTATTTCCCATCTTTCTGTGATTTAATGGCACATGTAGGTGAACAAAACCACTGGTAGGGTTGACGATAGCAAGTATGATGCAAAGATAAAGCATAGCTAGGTGCTGCTGGGGGACCTTGTCTGCGATTTTTCTTATTTAAGATTTCTATTAGAAATTCTGGGGGGTACTTTTGTCTGCTAATATCTAGAAGCGATCCAACAATATTTCTTACCATTTTGTATAAAAAGCCATTGCCTTTACAGATAATTATTACTGTGTCGTTTTCCTCAATGATATCCAAGGCGAATAAGGTCCTTACTGTAGAAGTATATTCTCGTCCTAGGTTAGCGAAAGAAGCAAAATCGTGAGTTCCTAGTAGGTATTGAGCGCCTTGACGCATAAGATCAGTTTTTAAAATATGCCGAGGAGAATAATAAAAATAACGTTGCCAAGGAAGCGGCTTGCTTAGGCGTGTTAGAGAGTAGCGGTATTCTTTAGCCACAACATGAAAACGTGAGTGAAAATTTGTGTTGGTGATGACGACATCACGAATAACAATATCTTTGGGCAGGAGAGCATTGAGCATTTTTTTTATTTGTGCAGCTTGTGCAAATGCCGGATGATCGGGTTGCGAGAAATGGGCGACTTGACCGTAAGCATGGACACCAGCATCTGTTCTTCCTGAGGCCGTGACAACAAGAGGACGGCCAATAACGCGGGATAATGCTGTTTCCAATACTTCTTGAACTGAGAGAGCATTAGGTTGTCTTTGCCATCCAGCATAGGCAGTTCCTTGATAGGCAATGAGTAAAACAACGCGAGTCATAGTAATGCTTGGGCTATGGCTAAATCTTTAGGATAGGTAATTTTAATTTGTGGATGAGACGTGAACACTAAAGAAATCGGCATGCCTAGGAGTTCAGCAGCTTGTGTATCGTCGTTAAGGATTAGGTGGTGTTTTTGCGCAAAAGAAATCCCTTCTACAAGAGTAGTGGTTTTTAAGCATTGTGGTGTGTGAATCATGGCTAGCTGATCTCGGTTAATTGTTTTCACAGGATCGCGTTGTTTTATAGTGTAGGGAATTTCGGAAGCTAGGGCTGCAGCGCCTGTTTCCTGTGCTTTTTTTAAAAGTTGAGAGATATCATCTGGATAGAGAAAGGGACGTACACCATCATGAATGAGCACCCAAGGATGAGAAACTTTTTGTAGTCCTGAAAGGACAGAGTCTTGGCGGAGGATTCCTGCGGGTGCTAGCTTTATAGGATAGGGGGAGAAAACATCATAATAGTCTGGGTGGCTGACAACAATAATTTCGGTAATTTCTTTGATTTGTAAAGCTGCATCTAAAGCATGAAGAACCAGAGGTTTCCCTTGTAAAGGGAAGTACTGTTTGGGCTGAGAAGCTTTGAAGCGTGTGCCTTTTCCTCCACTAAGCAGAACTAACGAGCAGTTAGTGTCCATAGATACACCTGAGTAAACAAATTTCTGGAGGAGATAGCAATCGGAGTCGTTTTAATCCTCCTAAGCCACGATTTACATATAATTGTGTTTTTCCGTCAGGTAATAGGAAAAGCCCGCGTATTAAGTGAGGATTTTCTAATCCTGAAATTTTGTTTAACATTTTATTGGCAATTTTTGGCCAAGGAAGCCAGATTTGTGATCCATGGGTATGCCCTGAAAAAATAAAGTCTCCGGGATAATCTGCTAGTGTATGCGCGGTATCCGGATTATGAGAAAGGATAATACCCGGTAACGTGGGGTTGTAGTTAGTAAACGCGTGTTGGGGACAGAATTGTTTAGCAAAGAGATCGCCTAACCCCACAACATTGATCATATCAGGAATTACGTAACTTTCATTATGTAGCAGACGAATAGGAGTATTTTTTAATACGTGGATTAATTCTTGATGGGGAGGTTGTGGTTGTAGTTTTTCTGCAAAATAGTAGTGATTTGAACCAAAAAGTCCTTGAGCAATTGAGACATATGCGCGTTTCAAAGGTTGACTTTTACTTTTGGGAATGATGTCGATATTTCCTTGGGTATTCCTGGAAACATATTCTTGATAATCATGATTCCCTAGGGAAGCGTATACTCCTAAAGGAGCATGAAGAGTATTTAGGAAAGCTTCTAATCGTCCCTTATGTTCCATCTGCGAGCGGCAAATAAAGTCTCCAGAAAATATAAGAATATCGGGAGAGAGGTCAGTGATTTGTTTAGAAACTTTTTTAAGAAATCTGGAGGGCACATTCTTTTGGAAATGGAGATCAGAAATATGTACGATGCGTAAGCCGTGTAAATAGGCATACTTTTTTGGCAATTTCCAGGTAAGATGAGATGTTTTCAAATGATTTGGCTCTATAAAATTAGCCCAAGAAAAGACAGCCAAAGAAACTGCTGCTGAGGATAAAATAGTAAATCCCACAATGATACTATTGATACTATAAAAAATTTCCCCCTCGTCTTATTAGGACGAGGAGCCCACGAAAGAATTGCTATGCTGATTTTATTTTGTGATATGTTTAGAGAGAGCTTTTGTCATTTGGAACATATCCATTGTGCTTGACGAACCAAAGACTTTAGCTAGATTGCTATCCGGAAGGATATTTCGTTTATTCTTTGGGTCTTGTAAGTTATGTTTTTTAATATATTCCCAAACTTTTTTCACAATTTCAGTGCGGGGCATAGGTCCCTTGCCAACAATAACTGCCAATTCAGAGGAAATATTGACAGGGTTCATAAAAGCAGAGTTTTTATTTTTTTCACTCATCGATTACTCCTAGTAAAGGTGGTACGAAGAGACCTAAGCTCTTCATCACAACTTTTTTATCTTTCAAGAAGGTTTCTCGTCAAAACAAATTTAGTTTGCGGTTCTTCTTTGCTTGATAGCTTTTTTAAGAATTGTATTTTGGAGGGGAAATTGGGGGGAATGTAGTAGAAAAATTTGTGTTATATAGACTTATTGACTTTATTATTTTTCCTTTTCTAGAATCCTAGCCAGTTACGAGATACTGAGATTTCTTCATATGCATGAAAGTTTAGATAAGCGGTTGGAAGCTCTATTGGTAGGCTTAGATTTGGCCAGGAGGTTTTTTTGACCTCACAAGTAAGACACAAGAACTAACACAACTTGAAGAGAAGACTTTGTGTGAGGGGTTTTGGCAAGATGCCTCTCAGGCAGGAAAAGTTTCTGAACGTATTTCGTTTTTAAGACGTCAAATTTCTAGTTACCATGAATTAAAGCAAAAGGTAGAAGATCTTGCTTTTTTCTTAAATGATAATGATGCTATTGCGAATCCAGAGTTTCGGAAAGATTTAGAAAAAGAATTTGCCTATTGCGAGCGTATCCTTGCTGAGTGGGAAACACAACGTTTATTATCTGGAGAAGTAGATAAAAATGCATGTTTTCTGACGATTAATGCAGGGGCAGGAGGAACAGAGTCTTGTGATTGGGTAGAGATGCTTTATCGGATGTATGTTCGTTGGGCAGCCAGTCATCAATGGCGTGTGGAAAGTATCGATCGTTTGGATGGTGATGTTGCGGGCATAAAGCATATTACCATGAAGATTTCTGGAGAGTATGCTTATGGGTATGCTAAGGCAGAGCGTGGAGTACATCGGTTAGTTCGTATTTCTCCTTTTGATAGCAATGCAAAGCGTCATACAAGTTTTGCTTCTGTGGATGTATATCCTGAAATTGATGACCGGATAGAAATTGATATTCGTCAGAATGACTTGCGTATTGATACGTACCGTTCTTCTGGGGCTGGTGGGCAACACGTCAATGTGACGGATTCTGCCGTGCGGATTACTCATTTACCTACGGGTATTGTTGTGTCTTGTCAAAGTGAACGTAGTCAGATCCAAAATCGAGAAAGCTGTATGAAAATGCTACGAGCACGGATATATCAACAGATCCTTCAGGAGCGATTGGAAAAGCAACTTCTTGATAGAAAAAATAAAAAAGAAATTGCTTGGGGTTCACAAATTCGTAATTATGTTTTTCATCCCTACACCTTGGTAAAAGATGTGCGCACAGGATATGAGACAGGAAATGTACAGGCAATGATGGATGGGGAGTTATTAGATGATTTCATTAAAGCATATTTAGTAGAATACGGAGAAGTCTCGTGATGGAAGAAGATAAGGGGACAGGAGTTCCTGGACTAGAAATCCGTTATACATTGCCTAGTGATGGGACTTACATGCAGCAGTGGTTAAATGACCCTAAGATTCTTCGTGGGTTCCCATTGAAAACGGAAGCAGAAATTCGTGATAGTGTGAATTTTTGGGTAGGTTTTTATCGTTATCATAGTAGTTTAACTGCTGTGTATAAAGGAGAAGTTTCCGGGGTTGCTACACTGATTTTAAATCCCTATATTAAAGTTTCTCACCATGCATTAATCTCAATTATTGTGGGAGAGCCTTATCGTAATCGGGGGATAGGCACAGCTTTATTAAATAATTTGTGCCATTTAGCAAAGACACGCTTCCATTTAGAGATTCTCTACTTAGAGGTATATGAGGAGAATCCGGCTATCAGTTTATATAAGCGCTTTGGTTTTATAGAAGTAGGGAGACAAAAGCGATTTTATAAGGATGAAATCGGTTATCTTGCAAAGATTACTATGGAGAAGGATCTATAAGAAGAATCTCTTTTTACGAGGGAATTTCTATGATATTTTCAAAAACTCGTTATGTTTTGAGGAAGTTTTCTCAGCAGTTTTTGTCTTCAGCCCCTTCTGAGGAAGAACTGCCCTATCCAAGAGCACGCTCTCGGTCGATTCTTCCCATAGATTGTACTCCCGGTAAAGTTTTTGACTTAAAGAAAATCTATCAAGATTTAAATATACGATTTTTTAAAGAGGAATTGCAATTGACGATTGGATGGTTCGGGCGAGAACGCTCGAAATCTGTGCGTAAGGCAGTTCTTGGGTCGTATCATGAAGAAGAAAAAGCTATTCGTATCCACCGTTCTTTAGATCGTAAAGCTATTCCTCTATTTTTTATGGAATACCTTGTATATCATGAAATGGTTCACAGTGTTGTGCCTTATGAGTATTCGGGTTCAGGAAGAACTATTTTTCATGGGACAAAGTTTAAGGAATACGAAAGGCGTTTCCCTTTGTATGAAAAGGCTGTCGCCTGGGAAAAAGCTAATAGATATGTATTGTTGAAGAAAACAAAATCATAAGAATAGGTAAGAAACATGGCGGGACACAGTAAGTGGGCCAATACCAAATATCGTAAAGAACGAGCGGATCATAAAAAAGGAAAAATTTTTTCGCGAACGATAAAGGAACTCATGGCTGCTGTGAAAAGTGGAGGGCCCGATCCGAAAACGAATGCTCGCTTACGAGTTATTATACAAAAAGCGCGAGATCAAAATATTCCTAATGAGAATATTGAAAGGAATTTAAAAAAGGCTTCGAGTTCAGATCAAAAAAACTTCGAAACAGTTACCTACGAGCTCTATGGTTATGGAGGCGTAGGAATTATTGTTGAAGCGATGACAGATAATAAAAATCGCACAGCATCGGATATGCGTATTGCAGTGAATAAGCGTGGAGGTTCTCTAGTAGAACCTGGAAGTGTTCTTTACAATTTCTCAAGGAAAGGCGCATGCTACGTTCCTAAAAATGCTATAGATGAATCTACTCTTCTTTCTCATGTCGTTGATATAGGAGCCGAAGATTTAGAGAGTGATGATGAAGAGTTTTTTGTTGTTCTCTGTGATCCTGCAGAACTCGCTACGATTAAAGAAAAGCTTGTTGCTTTGGGAGTCCCTTGTTCTGAAGAAAAACTTATTTATCTTCCCTTACGTCTTGTAGATTGTGATGAAAAAGACGGGGAGGCTAATCTTGCTTTGGTCACCTGGTTAGAAAACATTGATGATGTGGATGATGTGTATCACAATATGGCATAAAGCTTTTCCATAGAAAAAGTAAGAGAAAGTGTTTTCCTTTTTGATGTGAGAGTAAATTTCTTTTATAAAAGAAATTTACTCTGTTACTTTATCTAAGGTTGCCGATAGCTGCTGGGCTACTTGCCTTGCTGCCTGCATAAGTTGTAACCCTTGACTGTTAGAAGAGGAGTCTTCTGCATTTGAAATAGCCTCGTTCATCGTTTGTCCCGCTTGCATTAAAGTGAGGCGATTAACTACAGCACTTAAAGTTTGAGTGACTGCTGCTGCTGCTTGAGGCAGTTCTGAAGGAGATCCACTTGAAAGAGGAGATGCCATTTCTCTGGTTCCACCTACTGACTCTGAAACTGCTGTTTGTGTCTCGGGTTCTGGTGTGCTTACCGTTCTCCCTGTTGTTGCAGGTGTTGCTGCGCTTAATAATGAAGATAGGCTACTAGTTACTTCTGCTGCGGCCTCCTTGAGTTGAGATCCTCCTTCTTCTGCTGAGAGTACTTGTGCTGTTTGAGCGCGCGGTAATTGTTCTATAGTTGCACTCTGTTGTGGAGTTGTTGAAGTCACTACAGTGTGGGCTAGTAGGGAGCCGACCAGACCTCCTGATCCTGTCCTTGCTCGGAAATCAGAAATAATCCCTCCCACAGATTTTCCTCGATTTCCAATTAAATTTCCTTGTCTATCAAAACTTTGATCTAAATGGGCTCTTAGTCTCGGTAGTAAATGCTCTAAAGGTGTGGGTTCAGGACCTTGTTGAGGAGTAATCAGTTTCGATGTTGTTGGTTTAGAGTCAGTTCTGGGTCCCTTTCCTTTAGTATTTACCCCTTCTTCTGTAGAATTTGTTTTTGATGTTCTAGAGCTTTGACTTGTTGTTTCTATAGTTATCGTTTCCGGCTTAGTAGGTTCTGGTTTTTTCCCTGACTCCACAGCATCAATAACATTACCCAGATTTTGATTCACAGGAATTGCGTTTCCTCCGTTTTCTTGGGGATAGACAACATCTAGGTGGCTACGAACATGACTTAGAATATGTGTAAGTTCATCATCATCGTTGTTCCCACCCCCAATACGTCTGGAATCTTGAGAGTCACTAATCTTTGCATCACGGTTAACATCACTAGGACTACCCTGTAGTGCTCCTGGACCTTGGTCATCATTATCGTTATTTGTTTCGCTGGTATTGTCAGTTTGTGGATTTTTATTTAGTAATACTGTAGGTTGCCAGGTTCCATTTTCTGTTGTTCTCACTACAGTGCCTAAATCTTGGTTCCCTTGGTGATGGTTACCTTCTTGATCGTAGACAGTGTCTAAGTGTTGTCTCACATGAGATAAAACTTCTGTGAGGGTTTGTGATGACATTCCCGTAATATTTGTGCCTTTTTGAGATGGTGGGGGAGGCCCTGGGGGTAGAGGAGGCCCTGCTTCGACATCTTTGCCACCACTACCCTCTTCAGAAATAAATGCGGATTCACTGCTAGTTTCTTCTACGCTACCAGTATTTTCATCTGATACATTATTATTATTGGATACCTGATCATCACCTGTAGCTCCTCCTGTGGATACCGATGTTGAGGTTGTTCCACCAGTAACATCTACACGAGTATGAATGCCTCCCAAATTAATATTAATTGTAGGTATTTGTATTCCTGAAGGAGTTGGGGGAACCCCACCCGAAGGCCTATGTGTTTCACTAGCGAAGGAGATGCCATCATCTTGTGGAGGACGTGTTGTGGTATTCCAGTTAATACCATCAAATCCACCCATGTCACCCCAAATTTCTCCAGACTCTACTTTTGTTCCCCGGCGCCATACAGAAGGAGTATAATTACCACTAGCTTCCCTTTGATTCCAGGGACCGTAAACAACTACAGTTTTAAATTTCATACTCATTAATAGATGAGAGTAGTCTCCAGTTTCTCCTGTGCGCCCTTCTATATTGGGGCGTACTCGGTTTTCAAAATCACCTTGGAAAGTTTCATAACCAACACAAAACCGCGCGACACATCTGTCTAATTCACCAACATCAGTAATAGGAGCTTTGGTTCTTCCATTAGTAACGGCTATTGAACACGCGGTACTCCAATCCCCATTTCTTACAAAAATAAAACTTCCTCGTGCATGGTCGCGATAGACGATATGGCCTCCTTTAGTGACAAGCTTAGCTTGTACAGAAGGAGTCGAAAGGAATTTTAAAATCGAACTCTTGTCTGTAGGATCATAAGAAGGGAGTTGCAGGTCGGGGAGGCCTCCAGGCCCCTCAGCACGTTCTGCCCCTTCGGTGACTACAGTTCCTCTGAGTCCTGCAAGATTTCCTAGATCTGTCTCAGTGTTGACAGGATTTTCTCCTCCTGGTGCTCCTTCTACTGTACTATCTGAGGATATAGAATTATCACTATCACTACTTGAAGTGCTTTCGCTTCTAGAGCGATCTCCAAGAAGAATACGTCTACCCGTAAGGCTAGCTGCTGTAGCTGTAGTTTGTGTAGTTCCTGAACTTGTTGTCGTAACCGAATGTTCTTTTGTAAAAATTACGCTATCTGTTGAGGATGAGGATCCTGATTGTGAAACCACTGATTCTGCTGTAGAACTTACATTTTCAGCCGTGCTTGCAGCAGCTCCTGAGCCAACGGATGTTATACTATGATCCCCTAACGTTGAGACTGTTACTGTAGGTGCAGCCGTTGTTGTAGTGGTAATACTTGTCGTAGACGTATTATTATTAATAGGAGAAGTCATGATTTACAACTAAAATAAACAATATTTATTTTAATTAAATTGTAAACGAAACTATTTATTATTATCTTTTATTTTATTTTAAAATCTTAAATAAGGTTTTGTTTACTTGTTGTAATTAAGCGACATTTCTTTGCAAGAACGTGGAAAGTTTATATGGAAAATAACTTCAGAGAAGGTTAACTTTTCTTTAAAGATGATGAGAAAGTAGTGGAGAAGAATATGCTGGCAGCAGAGATCTTCGGTGGATGTTCACTTCAAGGCGCAGTACGCGTTTCTGGAGCAAAAAACTCTGCAACTAAGTTGCTTGTAGCTTCATTATTATCTAATCGTAAATGCATATTACGTAATATTCCTGATATTGGCGATGTTCGTTTAACAGTAGAACTTTGCCAATCCCTAGGTTCTCAGGTGCTTTGGGATAAACAGGAAGAAATCATTGAAATTCAAACTCCTGAGATCCATGTGACTCAGGTGTCAGCACAGTTTTCTCGAGTAAATCGTGTCCCCATTTTATTATTGGGGGCTCTTATAGCTCGTTGCCCCGAGGGTATTCAGGTTCCTAGTATTGGGGGGGATGCGATCGGAGAGCGTTCGTTAAATTTTCATATCGAGGGATTGGAAAAACTGGGTGCCCAAGTATTTTATGATGAGGGACAGGAAAGATATTGTGCACGAGCTCCTCAAGGCCTTTTTGGCACCTATGTAACTCTGCCTTATCCTTCTGTAGGCGCTACGGAAAATCTTATCTTAGCTGCTGCTCGTGCTCAGGGAAGAACAATAATTAAGAATGCAGCTTTAGAAGTCGAGATTCTAGATCTTATTTTATTTTTGCAGAAAGCAGGGGTAGAGATCACAGCGGGAAATGATCGCACCATTGAAATTTTTGGCTGTAAAGATTTTTATGAGGTGGATCATTGGGTGATTTCCGATAAGATTGAGGCTGCGTCATTTGGAATGGCAGCTGTAGTGACTGGGGGGAGGGTTTTTGTTGAGAATGCTGTTCAGGATACCATGATTCCCTTTTTAAAGACATTACGCTCTGTAGGGGGAGGATTTTCAGTACAGAATAAGGGCATTGAATTTTTTTATAACGGCCCCTTACGGGGAGGAATTGTTGTAGAGACAGATGTACATCCGGGGTTTGTTACCGATTGGCAGCAGCCTTTCTCTGTCCTTCTTTCCCAAGCTCAGGGGTCTTCTGTGATTCACGAAACTGTTCATGAAAATCGTTTGGGATATCTCCAGGGATTACAGAAAATGGGCGCGAGTTGTCAATTATTTCATCAATGCTTGAGTTCAAAAGCGTGCCGTTATTCAACAGGGAACTTTCCTCATAGTGCAGTTATTCATGGAGGAACGCCTTTGAAAGCAGCGCATTTAGTTATTCCTGATCTTCGTGCGGGATTTGCTTATATTATGGCTGCGCTCATCGCTAAAGGATCTTCTATAATAGACAATATCCAGATACTTGATCGGGGATATTACAATTGGATAGAGAAGCTTAGAGCCCTGGGCGCGCAAATATATTTAGTAGAGCCAGCTATTTTATAGTTTATCCAGTGTTTGTAACCCCAATAACTGCATTCCTGTTTTTAAAGTTTTTTCAACAAGAGCACAGAGGTATAAGCGCTCTTTTTGGTAAGGTGATCCTTCAATATGACAATCGCGGAAGAAAGCATTGAATTTATTGATTAACATGTACAAGTAATCCGTAAGCATATGCGGACATAGACTAGTCAGGGTAGCTTCAATAGCTTCAGGAAAGCGTAGTAAAGCTATAGCCAATGCTTTTTCAGAGGGATCTTGAATATTTGCTTCAGCTTCTAGGCTTAATTGAAAAATTCCTAAACGACGTTTAATTCCTTGAATACGTACATAAGCATACAGTAGAAATAGAGCCGTATTTCCTTCAAAGCGTAGCATTTTGTCAAAAGAAAAGACATAATCACTTGTACGATGAGAAGAGAGATCCGCATATTTAATCGCATTAATTCCTAAAATAGGAGCACGTTCTTTAATTTCCTCTTCCGACATATCAGGGCGGTGTTTTTTTAGTGTAGCTTCAGCTTGATTTATAGCTGTATCGAGTAGTTCTTTGAGTTTGATATTCGTGCCAGAACGTGTTTTAAATTTTTTCCCTGTAGAATCCAAGACAAGGCCAAAACCTACATGAGAAAATATTCCCTTACGAGGAAGATAACCTGCAGCTAATGCTGTAGCTTCAACTAATTGAAAATGTAATGATTGGCCAAGGTCAGTAACGATAATAATTCGATCTGCATGGTCGTGTTGTACGCGATAGCGCATAGCAGCTAAATCTGTAGTAGCATAGTTATATCCTCCATCACTTTTTTGTACCATGAGAGGGATAGGAAATCCTTCATGGAAAACACACTTAGCATGATCAGAGATGGTGATTAAATTTTTATCTTCTAAATCTTGTATAATTTCAGGAAGGAAAGCATTGTAAAAGGATTCACCACGTTTTTCGATAGTGATGTCTAAAATAGTATAGATTTTCTGAAATTCTTGTTCAGAGATTTCACAGATGGATTTCCATAGCTGTAAGGCTTGAGGATTTCCCGATTGTAAGGCGACAACATTATGTTGAGAACGCTTTTTGAAATCCTCATCCTGAGAGAAACGGATGTGAGCCTGTTTATATAATTCAGTTAAATCTCCTAGGTTATGTATATTCTCAGCACCCTGTTCTTGAAGATAAGTAATTAACATGCCGAAAGCTGTACCCCAATCACCAATATGATTCAGGCGAATCACCTCATGACCAACGAAGGCAAACACACGAGCTAGGCAATCCCCTATAATAGTAGATCGTAAGTGCCCCACATGCATGTCTTTCGCAATATTAGGAGAAGAAAAGTCAATAATGATCTTTTGAGGATAAGGAACGCGGAATCCTTGGCAAAGATCTTGAGAAAATGTATGTAGGGCGTGGGATAAGAATTCTTTAGAGAAAGTAAAATTAATAAACCCAGGACCAGCAATTTCTATAGAAGAGAATGCTTCCTGAGGAATATATCGAATAATAGCTTGTGCAATATCTCGTGGAGCCATGTGTAACGTACGTGAAAGTTTCATTGCATCATTACATTGGTAGTGGCCGAAGAGATCTTTGGTTGATTGCGTGATATCAGGGGAAATATCCTTGATCTGAGGAAAGGCAGAACGTATTGCTGTAGTACACAAAGAAGATAAAAAAGACAAAAGAGTTGACATATGTTTTAACTAAGGGACCTCACCTATACAACCGTTTTCATACCAAGATTTTAACTCAGCGATCTTTTGCATGATTCTATCTGTAGCGATTTGATATGCCTCTTTTTTATTGATAGAGTCATTATCAATTAAATCATTAAAAGTTAAAGGGGTTCCAAAAATACAGGTAATTGTTTTCCATAGTTTAGGAAACTTCTGATGGCGATTGAAAATTTCATACGTACCACCAATATATACAGGAATTACCGGTACGCGAGTCTTGATTGCCATTAGGCCTACGCCAACTTTCCCAGGAAGTAGTTGCCCTGTGGAGCTCCGCTCACCTTCAGGATAGATAATTAGCTTTTTTTGTTTTTTAAATAAGTAAGACGCAGCTTTAAAGGCTTCGGAATTCCCTTTACCTCGTTTAATAGGATAACACCCCCATTGTTTTTGTAGCCAAGAAACTACAGGATTACTAAACAAAGTGGACCGCGCTAAATGATATAGACATCCTCGTACTGACAATTCTATCGCGATGGGATCAAAATAGGAATTGTGATTAGAAGCAACAATAGCTGCTCCTTTAATTAAGTTCTTCTTTACTCCGTAAACTTTTAACCTATAGAAAAGAAGAAATATAATACGGGTTAGGAATTTACAAATGGTAAAAATCATAACTGTTTTTGAGAAATTAAGGCTAAAATTTGCTTTAGAACCTGGCTTATTGTCAATTCTGAAGAATCTAAAATTACAGCTCCTTCTGGAATGACTAGGGGATCGAGTTGACGTTGACGATCTGCCTCATCACGCTGGAGGAGTTCTTTTAACAGCTCTTCCTTTGATAAGGAAGTTTCGGATAAATCTTTTAACCTACGCGATGCTCGGATTTCAGGCCTCGCTGTTAAAAAGATTTTAATGTCAGCATTAGGGAAAACTTTCGACCCCATGTCGCGCCCTTCGAATATGCAATTGCCGAGTTTAGCGTATTTTTTTTGCAATTGTTGCATAAAAGAACGAACTTCAGGATTCTGAGAAAGTTGTGATGCCATACGAGCAACTTCTTGTGTCCCTAATTCTGTAGTAAGTTGCAGACCATTTAAAAAAACTTCCAAAGGCCGCCCGGGGACAAAGGAAAAAGAAAAAGGAGGATGAGCGAGAAGTTCTTTTATGGATAGATTCGACCAATTGTCTTGTAATCGCGTATACGCTAGTGCGCGGTACATAGCCCCAGTGTTGCAGTAGTTAAAACCTAACTCCTTAGCTAGAGCTTGTGCTATAGTACTTTTTCCTGTCCCCGAGGGACCATCTATTGTAATTATCATCCGATAAACATAGTTTTTTGAGTAATAGCAAGTAGAACATATAGAATAGGAGTCGAAAGTAGTAAAGAATCCAACGTATCCAAAATTCCCCCGACTGCTTGTAATCGGTTGCTATCTTTCATCCGCGCTTCGCGTTTGAAGATTGATTCTATAATATCACCGAAAAAACTACTAATACCTAAAATTATTCCCAGAAAAATAAGAATCCCGGGCATAGTAATGTAATGATTAAAACGCGAAGGCACTTGTAAAAAGAATAGAATACTAATTAAAGTTGCTCCTAGACACCCGGCAACAAAGCCGACAATAGTTTTATTTGGACTAATTTCTGGAGAAATTTTCTTTTGTCCCAAAGCCTTGCCAAAGAAGTATCCGAAAATATCTGCACCTTTTGTTACGGCAATCAGAAAACTCGCCCACCAAACTCCTAAAAAAGGTTCTTCAGTATGAATAAATCCATAGAGAATATTTAAAAATAAACGTAGGGGGATGCTCACATACATAATAGCAAATAGAGTAATTCCCGTGGTTTCTATCGGGCCGGGTGAGCGTTTCCTAGATTGAAAGGTGTGGATGACTAGCCAGGAGAAAAGGAAAACCCAAGAAAGTAAAGAAAGATTAGGAAAAGTCGGATGCCAGCGAATAGCAAAAAAGCTCATTAATAGAAAAATGAATGAGCCGCAAGCACTATACGTGCGGTAGGTGTAACCTAGTTTTACTTTAGCCATAGTTCCGTATTCATATGTTCCTATGCTGCCACATAGAGCAAGAGTGAATCCTAAAGCCAGGGAAGTAATAGGAAATAACGAACTATATAAGAGAAGTACGAGAAAAGTTAACACTAGGGAATGGACAACAACTCGTTGAAAAAGATCGCCATAGATAGGAGTTTTAAACTTAGTCAGCTTCATAGTTATTTGCCTCCTCGTCGTGGTCGTTGTTGATAATCTTTAATAGCTTCTACAAGATGGCAGGGTTGAAAATCCGGCCATAGAACGTCAGTTACATACAGCTCTGTATATGCTATTTGCCATAAGAGGAAATTACTGACACGCATTTCGCCACCCGTACGGATTAATAAGTCGGGATCGGGAATGCCTGAAGTGTCTAAATAAGAGCAAATTGTGCTTTCTGAAATTGATGTTAAAGATATTTTTTTGTTTATCAAATCTTGATGTAGCTTTTTAAATGCACGGACGAGTTCGTCTTTTCCTCCATAGTTGAAAGCTAAAACAAGCGTGTTTTTCGAAAATTTTTCAGTTTGTTTCAAAATTTTTTTAAGTTTCTGCTGTATTGTTTGAGGTAAAGCATGGGAATTCCCTATGTAACGTAAACGAACATGATTTTGAAGAAGATATGGAAGCTGTTCATCTAGTTGTGAATCAAAAATAGAAAAGAGTTGTTGTACTTCGTCTTCTGATCTTAAAAAGTTCTCTGTAGAAAATGCAAATAGTGTGAGAACTTCAATGCCTAAAGAAAATGCAAACTCAACGATATTCGGTACAATTTTTGCTCCATAATAGTGGGCCGAATTTTCTTTAATTTGCAAATCTGTATCCCGTTGTTGATGCCAACGTCGGTTGCCATCCATAATAATCGCAATGTGCCTAGGTAAGGGCTTGGTAGATAAAATTGTTCGATCTTCCTGAGTTAAAAGTAGAGACATGTTTATACATCACTTGGTGACGAGACTTTAAGTCCACAGTTTACAACCAACCCAATATGTAGCTACAAAGCATTACAGGAACTGTTGTATTATGCCTACATTATGCCGCGGACATATTTGAGAAACTGGGAATCAAGTTAAAACCCTCCTGGCATAGTAGAAGAAAAACCTATATCTTGACAAGATGACATTCTTAAAGCAAATCGTTTGCTTTTTTATGATAAACCCTCTTCTAGGTACAGATCAACCCACTATAGATAAGGTAAAACAAAAATAAAATTTATAATTGATTTATTAATTATTTTGCTTCGATACGGTTAACAAAAAGAATTCAAAATAAAGGTTAAGATAATATTTTTGTCGATACAGGAGAATATTTTTTTATTTCTTTATTTTACATAGTTAGTTGTATTGAGTATAGTTGTATGTAATTCTAGTTTTATTTTCTGAATAAATAAGGAGAATACTTTGAATATTCTGGGGTGTTTTGCATGAAGTTGGCGCAAATATGCTTTGTATGTGTGCCAAAGTTCACATTTATGAGCACAACACAAAGAAATATTTACCATTACATTCCTGTGGCGCGTCATTTGGCAAAAAAAATCCTGGCGAGTATTTTTGCTCTTTTGGGTGTCAGTGCTTTAGCATGTAGCGTTTTAGCAGCTGGTATGTGTCAAACGTTTCTGCCCTGCATAGGGTTATTAATCCTAGGTATGCTTTTATTTATATTTGCGTATTGTCATTATGTAAAAGCAGAGATGCGTTTAGAAATTCCTCAGCAGCAGTTTGAGAAATATGCAGTGTCCGCCATTACCGAGGAAGAATATCATTCTCTACTATTTCATACATGGCATGTTACTTCTTTAGGAAGTTATCATTGTAAATGGAACAAACATGTGCATATCTGTGAGGGAACGAAAGAAAGATTGCGAGACATTTTGGCATCAAGAGTAGGGAAAGAAAACGGAGTCTTTTTAATTCAAGAATTAGATTTGGAGGCGATGCGCCAACACCAGTTAGGCATAGAAACAGAATATCAAAACATTTTTCATATTCCTGAAAAAACGCGTTCCAGTGTCCACGCTTTATTAGAAACAGCCGGGGCAGGTTTACAAGTCGTAGCAGTTTCTTGGTTAGAAAATTTAGTGCCCTCCCCCCAAGAGGTCATCTACACAAGTATTCCTAGATTTTGTCTAGAAGAAGAGATTTCTCAACTTACTATGTACGTAAGAGTTTACACACAGGCATTTGTTGAAGCGATACAAAGAACGTCGCCATCTCGTTTTGTCAAAAAACAAGGAATCTGTTTATTAGTTCCTCTTTTAGGAGTTGTAAAGGGAAAAGCTCCGAAAGCAATTCGCATGATGAAAATTCTTTCAAAAATAGCATTTTTACAAGCTATGGAGTTTTTAGCCACAGAAGCTATTCTCCCCGTAGATGTACGAAACCTTCCCATTACAGCTGTGCTTATTGATCATCAGAGTATTGCACCCTTACGGGCTATAGAGACACCTCAAGTCTGTTCTTCTAGGGAACTACGCATTTGCTTTACAGAGCTGATGACGACATCTTTTTCGTAATTTAGGAACCTTCTCAAGAGGAGGTTTGTTAAGATAAGTAGCAGATTTTAATTGAAACTTTTATTGTATTAATTAAATTCCGAGAATTAGATCTTCATTTGACGATTTTATTTTTACTTGGTATTTTCATCCGTTAGTATTCCTAGGCAAAATATAAAGAGCTTCACAATGAAACATAGATTTGGACGCAATTTAGGTATAATCATTTTTGTTTTTGCGCTAGCTCTGTATTATATCCTACCCACATGTCTGTATTACTCACGTCCTTTAAATAAAAAAATAGAAGAAAAGGAAGCACAGCAAATTATCCGCAGATTAACCGATCAAGTAATGGAAGTGCGAAATGATGTGTTCCCTAGGATATCTTCTGTGCTTTCCGTATTAAAATTACGGGGACAGATTAAACAACATCCTAGTATTCCTGGAGTAGTTAATGTGCATTTTAAAGATGATACAGATGCACAGATTTTCCTAGAAAATATGATTTATGGAGAGCCTACAGTTCCTATAAAATCTGCTCGTCTTTACGTTTTGGGATATGAAAAGAAAGAACAGAGTACTATCGTTCAGGTTACAGGATCTTTAGTCACAGCGTTAACAGAAAATGATTTTTCTTTTGTTTCTTGTGATGATGCCGTAGCGAAAGAATCTTTGAAGACCATTGCTTCTGCGTTAACCTTAGCACCTTGTGATCCTTGTGTATGTGGGTACAGTTCTCTCTGGCAAGGTGCTCCCCTACAGCAAGTAATTCAGTTAGCAAAGAATTTATCCCTAGGCTTAGAAATCCTCCCGAAATCTAAAACAGGGGCACTTTTGAATTACTTTTTCTCTTCAGAAAAAGATTATATTGCTTTTTTCTCGCGAGTAGAAAGCAATATTTCTCATCCAGATCTCTCTGAAGAAGAACAACAAATCCTTCATTCACTTTATCAAATACTTAAGAGTCGATCACAGCGCTGGAAGAAAGCATCCCCGCAGATTATCGATACCTCTTTAGATTGTAGCGCTGTTTCTCCTTTTTTCTCTTCAGTAGAGTTTTGCGCTGAAGATAGAAAAATTGTGTTTTGCCTTGACCCTCATATCATGGCTAAATGCGACGAGCTCTCCTTAGAACAGCGTTTAGATTTTAATGCATGGTTAGCAAAAGAAAAACAGAGATTAGCACAAAAGTTTTGTAAAACTATGCAAGAATCTCCTCAGGGGTTCCTATATTATCTTAATGATAAAGAAGTAAGTGGAAATATCATTTTACATTGCCAACGGATTTATCAAGGCATGGTGGAACATTTAGTTACTTTAGCGTTAAATCGTCCTCCTGCACAATCTTGTGATCTTATTCGTGAGCATTTCCCTGTGCATTGTCGTTTGCCCAAAGAAAGTGATACTTTTGGTTGTTTTATTTTCTCTCCTCAACATAGTTGTAACCACTTTGCTAAAGGGTCAGTGTATATTGTCCTTAAAGGACTACGTTCGATTGTAGCAAAATATGAGAAAGGCTCAGTAGAAGAAGCTGAAATTTTCCATAAAGACTTGCAGGATCTCTACAATTGTTTTGCACATATGAATATTCGTGCCTATAACGTAGGTGATGATGAAATTTTAGAAGTTCATGATCCTCTGCAAAGGCTATTTGATGCTTGGGGAGAGGATTTTGTGATTGTTAATGAAGGTGAAACAGCATGTCTTGAGGTTCGCAATGTCCGGGATCGTTTGGATACTGTAAATCGTATTGAAAAACATCGTCAAGACGAGTGGGTACGTTGGCATGAACAATATAATCATGCCCGTTGTTCTGTAGATGAACAAACACAGAGACGAGCTGCTGTGCCTCATCGCAGCGCATTTATGGAAAATCTCAAACTCAATATCCGCAAATACTCTCGAGGTGATCATGTCTTACGTTTAGGTATTGATTTCGTTGGCGGGAAACAAATTCGGTTAGCGTTTAAAGATCATCAGGGGAAACAGGTTACAGATAAAGAAGGAATTCTTCGAGTTTCTGATGAGTTGTATGCTCGTTTAAACAAGTTAGGTGTTTCTGAAGTCACTATACACAAAGAAGGAGATAATCTTCATCTTTGTGTCCCTGGATCTATGAATATTTCTTCGGAAGAGATTCTAGGGACTTCAAGAATGACTTTTCATGTCGTTAATGAGAAGTTTTCTCCTTATTCTCCTTTTCGCTACGAAGTGCAAAGATTTTTAGATTACCTATGGTTCACGGCGCAAAACCAAGGGATGACTTCTCCAAAGGATATTAATACTTTGGCTCATCGTATTTTTAACTATGATGCAGCTTTGCATTTGCCTGTGAGTGTAAAAGAAGCTATTCTTAAGCTGCGACAAGAAGGTTTAGCATTTTGTCAGGAAAATCATGACAGCCCTTCTTCTCTGCTTGATACGATGTACTCTATGATCGCTATTAAGAGAGATCATAAGGAAGCTAATCCTTTGATGATTGTTTTTCGCAATCATGCATTAGATGGGGCTTCTTTAAAAGATATACGCCCTGAATTTGCTGTTGGTGAAGGTTATGTATTGAATTTTTCCGTAAAGAACCATACCAACGTGAAGCAAGTTAAGGATCTATCTCCTACCGATAGTTTTCATGCATGGACATCTACCTATTGTCAAGATGGGGTTTATGGCACGGAAAAAAGTCAATTCTCTTCAGGAAGAGGATGGCGTATGGCTGTTATCCTCGATGGTTATGTAATTAGCGATCCCGTATTAAACGCTCCTTTACGAGATCACGCAAGCGTTTCCGGAAAATTTTCTCATCGGGAAGTGAGCCGATTAGCGACAGATTTAAAATCAGGAGCTATGTCTTTTGTCCCCGAAATTTTAAGTGAGGAGATGATTTCCCCCGAATTAGGTAAACAACAACGTACCCAGGGGGTTATTTCCATTTGTCTCGGGCTTTTTGTATTAATGGCTTTGATGAGTATTTACTATAGATTTGGAGGAGTCATTGCTTCTGGGGCTGTTCTTCTGAACTTACTTTTAATTTGGGCTGCTTTACAGTATCTTGATGCACCACTTACCCTGACAGGGCTAGCAGGAATTGTTTTAGCTATGGGCATGGCTGTAGATGCTAACGTTCTAGTGTTTGAACGAATCCGTGAGGAGTATCTCTTATCAAACAGCCTGACTCATTCTGTAGAAGCAGGATACCGCAAGGCTTTTGGAGCTATTTTAGATTCGAATTTAACAACAGTATTCGCTTCGGTGATTCTTTTGCTGTTAGATACTGGCCCTATTCGAGGATTTGCTTTGACTCTTATTTTGGGCATCTTTTCTTCCATGTTTACGGCACTATTCATGACGAAGTTTTTCTTTGTTGTGTGGATGCATAGAACACAAGAAACACAACTTCATATGATGAATAAATTTTTAGGTAGTAAGCATGATTTTTTGAAGGAGTGCAGGAAACTATGGTTCCTATCAGGAGGTATCATCGTTTTAGGAGCCATTGCTTTAGGTTTTGGTGCTTGGCACTCCGTATTAGGTATGGATTTTCAAGGAGGTTATGCTCTTACCTTAAATATGACGGAGCAAAAATCTTTGGACGTCTCGCAATTTCGCACACAATTAAGCACAAAATTTAAACAGCTAGGACTATCCTCACGGGATTTCCGCATCAAAAGTTTGGATTCTTCAGAAAAAATAAAAATTTACTTTAGTCAAAATGCTTTATCTCACGTGCCAACCCCAGAGAATGGCACTCAAGATATTCATGATCAAAATCTATCAAGAGTCCTAGGGATTCTTTCGGATACAGGTCTTGATGTTTCTTCTAATGATAGTTTGAAGCAAGTGCAAAATTTTTGGGTTAAAGTAAGTGGGCAGTTTTCTAATAAAATGCGTATACAGGCATGCTTAGCATTAACATCAGCTTTATTTGTCATTCTGATTTATGTCAGTTTGCGTTTTGAATGGCGTTACGCATTAAGCGCCATTTTTGCATTAATTCATGATCTTATTGCGACTTGTGCTGTATTAGTAACCACTCATTTCTTTTTACAAAGAATACAGATAGATTTACAAGCTATTGGAGCTCTAATGACCGTCCTGGGGTATTCATTAAATAATACTCTGATTATATTTGATCGCATTCGTGAAGATCGTCAGAAGAAGCTATTCACACCTTTGCCAATTTTGATTAATGATGCGCTGCAAAAAACTTTGGGACGTACTGTTATGACGACAGCTACTACGTTATCCGTTTTATTAATCTTACTCTTTGTCGGTGGAGGATCGATTTTTAACTTTGCTTTTATCATAACTATAGGAATTCTTTTGGGCACCTTGTCTTCTCTATACATTGCCCCCCCCCTTTTGTTATTTATGATGCGTAATGAGAAAGAACTTCAATAATCGTTGCTAATGTCTTCTAGTAAGATTTCTAGATAGATTCCACTTATCTGAAGTCGTTAGGTGGATTGCAAGGCGATACAGAACGTATTTAAGTGAGTTTCGGGAAATTTTATTGCAACCGCTCTAAGACAGCTACTTCTCGTATTATGGAAGAAATGGTAGGATCTTTTGTATTCTAGGCAAAGTATTCGATTTTTAAAAATCTTTTTACACAGGAAAGATGTCAAGCGTAAGAACAGAAGGCCAGAGTTTATGTTTCTATAATAATAAATATATTTTTTGATTATCTCTCAAAACTACTTTTGATTGGGTGTATTATAAAGCACTTTTAATAATGTTTTAGTATTAATTAATTGATCATATTTTATAAAATGAACGCGTAATTAATTTTTTAATATGTTTTATCTATAATTTATGCTTTCAATAATATATGCGGGTAATAATCAAGGCCGGCCCTGTACTCAGCTAGAAGATTTACAAGCTACTCCCGAAGTATTTATTTTTTCATCAAACAAAGCCTACGCAAATTATAAATTCAGAAAATGTCATGCCACTTTATTTAGAGTTCTTAGGTTAATTTGGGAAGTTGTTAAAGCAATTTTTAGAATTATTTGTCTTCCTCTGGGATTATACTGGGTTTTAGAGAAAGTATGTCAAAATGCTTGTACACCTAGTGCCGGGGGGATTATCACAGAGCCTCTGTGTGAAGTGAAAAAACAGGTACAGCAAAGTTTTGCACAAAAAGCTCGACGATTATTACAACAGAAATGCGTCAAAACCATAAAACGTATTCCTATTCAATGTGATAATTTACTAATTGATACATTGGCAATTACGTTCCCTAATGCAAAGCCAGATAGATGGATGATTTTTGCTCCGGGACAGGCAGAATGTTTTGAACATCGTGTGCTTTCCAATTGGAATTGGGCTCAGGATATTGCTGCAGAAGCTCAATCGAATTTTTTGATGATGAATTATCCTGGAGTGATGCAAAGTCAGGGAGAAGTGAGTTTAGAATCTTTGATTAAAGCTCATGCTGCATGCGTGGCTTATCTTCGAGATTATCCCGAAGGTCCTCAAGCAAAAGAAATCATTGCCTATGGTTACTCTTTAGGAACAGCAGTGCAGTCTGCTGCTTTAGCAAGAGAAGTCACAGATGGTTCTGATGGGGTACATTGGATGGTCATACAAGATCGTGCTCCAAGGTCTTTAGCTGCTGTTGCAAAACAGTTGGCCGGAATATTTGGGGAGTGGGGGATTAAGTGGACAGGCTGGAATGTCGATATTGAATCAGCAAGTAAGACCCTTCCCACCGCACTGCTAATTCATAATTGCACTTTTGAAGGGGAAGTACTTGGCGATGGGGTGTTCTCTAGAAACACGTGTTTAGCAAGCGCACTTTTGGATACAAATTCCGTGGAGAATAAAATTTTTATAGGTGTACCCTGCTTATATCACGCCAATAATCTACCTTCCGAGGAGATAAGCAGGGTTGCCGGAGAAATTGTAAAGCATTTTGATAAGGCCCCTACTGAGAAGGAAGAACTATAATCCAGAGATCTGGGATGATTGGACAAGCACAAGTAGCCATTCAAATTCTGTTTTCAGAAGGGATTTTATGCTTTTGTAGAATTTCATGAAGATTAAAGATATCTTTGCAATTCCCAATTTTTAGAAGCTTGGCTTTATGGAAGAATTTTCTTTCGTCTTTTTAAGTTTTAATTAAGCAAAAACTTTGCCACGTCTCCAGTTATGGTTGTGGGGGAGCCTGTTATGATCCTCGGAGCCCGGTGGAAAATACGTTTTTTCGACCCTATTTACAGCACGTGTTTTGTTAAAGCACCGGGAGCGAAGATCAGCTTTTCCATACCGCTGTTCTTATTTTAATATTAAGAAATATTAATAAAATGAAAGAATAATTTAATTTCATTCAGTTTTAACAAAAACAGCAACTTTGTATTATAAAAAAGCTTGATTAATAAATCTTTTCTTAGGAAAATCTTTATTTAAAAATTCTAAAAAATGAGCTGAATGAGCTGAATGAGCTGAATGAGCTGAATGAGCTGAATGAGCTGAATGAGCTGAATGAGCTGAATGAGCTGAATGAGCTGAATGAGCTGAATGAGCTGAATGAGCTGAATGAGCTGAATGAGGTTATTTTAATTCTAGAATATGTTGAGGGGGAGTACTAGCATTATGGAATGCTTACAACAAGAAAGCTATGTTGAGTTAGATAATAACGAAGACGTACAGCTGCAGGCCGGAGATCAAGAAATCCAATGGGTTTCCATTACGCAGGCAGCAAGACTACACAATGTTACGCGTCAAGCGATTTATGTAGCTATTAAACAAAAAAAACTGAAAGCTTCTAAGACAACCCGTTGGGAAATAGATATTAAGGATTTAGAGGATTATAAACGTAATCGTTATTCAAGGAAGAAATCCTTGTACCAGGGGGAGTTACTTTTTGATAATTCTAAAGGATGCTACTCTGTCAATCAAGTTGCTGAAATGTTGGGTATTCCGGTTCAGAAAGTGTACTATGCTACCCGTACCGGAACCATGCGTGGAGAACGTAAGGGTGCTGCTTGGGTAATACATCATTCTGAGATTGAAAGATATAAAAATGAGTATCTAAGTAAGCAGGCAGCTAAGAAAATCAAAAATACTACAGCTACTGCGAACTCAGCCTCTACTGCAGAAGATTCTGTCTCAGGGGCCTCTCTATTTGATAATGATTAGTTCACTCTCGCTCTTTTACTTTTCGTCCTCTACTGCTGCTACTGCTTTTACGATTTAATTTACATGCTTCTACCCGGTTTTATTTTCCTAGAATCTAGTTTGCTAGGTTGTTTGTATAGTTAATAACAGGAAGAAGTCGTTCTTTAAGAACATCTTAAGGCGGAGCTTTGAAGAATTTTTCTTGAAGAAATAGCGGGATTCCAGTTATCAAAGTTTCCCTAGGTCCTAGGGAAAAACATGGTTTGGAAAAACGTACGTGTTAGAATTGCTCCGTCTCCTACAGGGGATCCCCATGTAGGGACTGCTTATATGGCTTTGTTCAACGAGATCTTCGCAAAAAGATTTCAGGGACAGATGATTCTCAGAATTGAGGATACGGATCAAACAAGAAGCCGAGATGATTATGAAAAAAATATTTTCTCCGCACTTAAGTGGTGCGGGATTCAATGGGACGAGGGGCCAGATATTGGAGGGCCTTACGGTCCTTACAGGCAGTCAGAACGTACAAGTATTTACCGTGAGTATGCTCAAGTTCTTTTGAAAACAGGCTACGCCTACAAATGTTTTGCAACTCCTCAGGAACTTGAGGAAATGCGAGCAGTAGCCTCAACTTTAGGATACCGCGGAGGATATGATCGGCGGTATCGTCATCTTTCTCTTAAAGAAGTTGAAGAACGTACTCAAGCAGGCCAACCCTATACGATTCGATTAAAAGTTCCCCTGACAGGGGAGTGTGTCCTCGAAGATTATTGCAGAGGGCGTATAGTTTTTCCCTGGGCAGATGTGGATGATCAAGTTCTTATGAAGTCCGATGGTTTCCCCACATACCATTTTGCTAATGTTGTTGATGATCACTTGATGGGGATTACTCATGTTCTTCGGGGAGAAGAATGGTTAAGTTCCACGCCCAAGCATTTATTGCTTTACGAAGCTTTTGGCTGGAAGCCCCCCGAATTTCTCCACATGCCCCTGCTACTTAATCCTGATGGGACAAAGTTATCTAAGAGAAAAAATCCCACATCCATCTTTTATTACCGTGACGCGGGATACACTAAAGAAGCCTTCGTGAATTTCCTTACTCTTATGGGATATAGTATGGAAAATGACGAAGAAATTTATTCTTTAGAAACATTAATCGAAAATTTTGATCCTAAAAGACTTGGAAAGTCTGGTGCTGTTTTTGATATCCGAAAACTTGATTGGATGAATAAGTATTATTTAAACCATAAAGGGTCGCCAGAAAGTTTGCTTCGATTATTAAAAGAATGGATGTTGAATGATACATTTTTTTTAAAGATTCTCTCTTTATGCCAATCACGGATGACCACGCTAGCAGATTTTGTCAAATTAACTGAATTTTTCTTTTCTATTCTTCCTCAGTATTCTAAAGAGGCCCTTCTTCCTCCTATGATTTCTGAAACTCAGGGAGCCGTTCTTTTGTATAGTTATATCAAATATCTAGAAAAGAGTGATCTTTGGGTTAAGGACCAATTCTATAAGGGATCATTGTGGCTAGCAAAAGCATTTCAAGTACATCATAAAAAAGTAGTCATTCCTCTGCTTTATGTAGCCATTACAGGACAAAGACAGGGGCTGCCCTTATTCGATTCTATGGAGCTACTGGGGAAACCTCGTACACGCGCTCGTTTGGTTCATGCACAAAAGCTTCTTGGTAGTGTGACTAAGAAAATCCAAGAGAAGATCAATAAAGCTTTTAAAGACGAGGACCTTGAAAATCAAATGCTGGGCGAGTTATTCCGTCTTTCTCAAGAATGATTTATAGAACTTTATTTTCTGAATGATAGGAAGCACGTAATACGGATTTAGCTAGGGAAAGCCCTAGAAAGTGTGCTTGTTTAGTCAGGGGAGCCGTATTCTTATAAGTAAGGATATACTGGCGAGGCGGTGGGACATAATCACAGCTAGATATGCACAAGGAGGTTAAGAATATACTATATAAAAAAGAAAATCTTTTCATATCTCAACTCCCTGTTTATTTATATCTTAGATTAATTTTTGTTTATTGGTCATTAGTTAAAAAAAGCACTTTCTTATAATAAAATTCTATCCTAATGATTTTAAGTAATTTAGAGCGTTCTTTTTATTGTGTATTTTGAACTAGAAACATACCTAATTAACTTATTATCTAGTTCATTAGATCTAGTGCATTTCATGATTCGCTCTTTTAATTCTCAATATCAGTCTGAAGTTTATACAAACTAGTTAGTTTATAAAATATAAATAGAAAAAATAATTGATAAAATTTTTATTTTCTATTGTAATAATGTTTATGGGAAAGCGCTTAATTAATTACTAAAAATAATTATCGTTTTAATAAGAAGTCAAGCGTGAAAGGTTTTCTAATTAGAAAGGAGTTATAAACTTATGAAAAAGGCTGTTTTGCTAGCTGCGGTATGTTGCAGTGTTATTGGCTTAAGTAGCTGTTGCCGCATTGTAGATTGCTGTTTTGAAGATCCCTGTGGTCCTAGATGCAATCCATGCGATATGATGAAAAAGAAAGATACTGGATGCAACCCTTGTGGTGGCTACCAACCTTCTTGTTCTAAGCCATGCGGTGAGTGCAATAAAAGTGAAGCACGAGGCCCTCAGGCTAAGGGTTGTACATCTCCTGACGGTAGATGTAGACAATAAGTAACAGTTTTTCACTGTTTACTTAAATTCATGAGGTAGTTAGGAGAGAATTAATTTCCTGCTAACTGCCTTCAATAGAAAATAAAACTAAATGTTGAGGGTACGAGTTACCAAAATCTCTACCCGATGGCAGAAGAAAAAATAAAATACGCGATAGGAGATCCCTATGTCCAAACTCATTAGACGAGTAGTTACGATCCTCGCGCTAACTAGTATGGCGAGTTCCTTTGCCAGCGGGAAGATAGAGGCCGCTGCAGAGTCTCTTTCCACACAAGTTGTTGCTAATGCGGATGTTGTAAAAAATACTGCAAAGAAAGTTAGACTTGATCGTAAACAAAGAAGCCAAAATAAAAGAGATAAGGCAGGTTCTTTCTGTGATGGTGAATTTTATCCATGTGAAGGAAACCGATGCCAAACACCCGTAGATACGAAACAAGAATCTTGCTACGGTAAAATGTACAGCACACGGGTAAATGATGACTGTAATGTAGAAATTAGTCAGTCTGTACCTGAATATGCAACAGTAGGATCTCCTTATCCTATTGAAATTTTTGCTGTGGGTAAAAAAGATTGCGTAAACGTAGTTATTACTCAACAGCTTCCTTGTGAAGTAGAGTTTATTAGTAGTGATCCTGTTTCCACTCCTACTGCAGATGGAAAATTAATTTGGACCATTGATCGTTTAGGACAGGGTGAAAAATGCAAAATCACTGTTTGGGTAAAACCTCTTAAAGAAGGTTGCTGCTTTACAGCTGCTACTGTATGCGCTTGCCCAGAACTTCGTTCTTATACCAAATGCGGCCAACCAGCCATTTGCATCAAGCAAGAAGGCCCTGAATGCGCTTGCCTACGCTGCCCTGTATGCTACAAAATTGAAGTTTGCAATACAGGATCAGCTATTGCTCGTAATGTTGTTGTAGATAATCCTGTACCCGATGGTTTTTATCATTCTTCAGGACAACGTGTACTTTCCTTTAATTTAGGAGATATGCGTCCTGGGGAATCTAAAGTATTTACTGTGGAGTTTTGCCCACAAAAACGAGGAAGAATTACTAACGTAGCTACAGTATCTTACTGTGGAGGACATAAGTGTTCCGCTAACGTAACTACTATAGTGAATGAACCTTGTGTACAAGTAAATATCTCTGGAGCTGACTGGTCTTACGTATGTAAGCCTGTAGAATATATGATTTCTGTATCTAATCCAGGGGATTTGAAATTATACGATGTTGTTATTGAAGATCTTCTTCCTTCAGGAATTACAATCTTAGAAGCTGCAGGAGCTGAGATTTGCTGCAATAAAGCCGTGTGGTGTATTAAAGAAATATGCCCCGGGGAAACTTTACAATTTAAAGTTGTTGTTAAAGCACAAAACCCAGGAAAATTCACAAATCAAGTTTCTGTAAAAACCCAGTCTGATTGTGGATCTTGTACTTCTTGTGCTGACATAACAACACATTGGAAAGGACTCGCAGCTACACATATGTGTGTAATCGATACCAATGATCCTATTTGTGTAGGAGAGAATACAGTGTATCGTATCTGTGTAACCAACCGCGGTTCTGCAGAGGATACGAATGTATCATTAATCCTGAAGTTTTCTAAGGAGTTACAACCTGTATCTTCTTCAGGTCCAACAAAAGGAACAATCACTGGAAATACAGTAGTATTTGATGCTCTTCCTAAGTTAGGTTCAAAAGAATCTGTAGAGTTTTCTGTAACATTGAAAGGAATTGCTCCTGGAGATGCTCGTGGGGAAGCAATTCTTTCATCAGATACGTTGACTGTTCCTGTTACAGATGTTGAAAATACCCATGTGTATTAATCTTTAAATTTTTTAAAGATTGTCAACACGAAGCCATCCTAAAACCTTTAGGATGGCTTTTTTATTTGTCCAGTTTCTCTCTGATCTCCTCAAAAAAGTTAAATTAAAATTTTAATAAATTATTTGTGTGGGATAAACTTCTTCTCCATATTGGATTCATTTTAAAATACAGGAGAGAACAATGGAAGGCATAGCGACTTCTTCTAGTGCTGTGAGTACGGGTACAGCTCCCTCATTTGACAGCTTGCATCCTGAACTCGAGGAATTGATACACAACGAGACTGTGCAAGCTTCTATGATTAATATAGCATTGGGTTGGTTAAAAACTAATGTTGTCGACCCAATAAGAACATCCAAAATTGTTCAATCAAGAGCTTTTCGAGTGATGACAGTTGTTTTAGGAGTCTTATTGTTGCTTTCTGGTATTGTGTTAAGCTTTGTTTTACAGGCAGAACTTGGTCGCAATGCTTTCTTGTTCCTCATTCCTGCAGTAGTGGGTTTAATTAAGTTGCTAATTTCATCGGTATGTTTGGAAGCTCCCTGTACTCCAGAAAAGTGGCGGTTGTGTAAGCACTTGTTAGGGATAGCAGAAGATATATTGGATGACGGCGAACGCAATAACTCGAATATTGTATTTACAGGGTAAATGCCGTACCCTTGACCAAGGGATTATTGGTATATTCTAGGAGGCTTGTGTTAACCTCCTAGGGAATCTTCCATTATTTATGGTACAGAAGAATCATATCTTTTACTACATTTACAGCTTCTTCCATTTGTAAGTCATTACTTCCGTAAGTTTGGTTGTCTTCTATCGTATGTTTTAATTTTTCTTGGAAAATTTTATAATTTTTATTCATTTCCAATCGTTTTTGGCTGTTAGCAATGAGTTGTGGCAACATTTCTCGCCATAATGTCTCTTGCTTTTGTAAATAAGGAATATAGTATTTGTGGAACCAAGGACGAACATGTATATCTAAATCAGATAAGTTGTCGTTAATCACATTGTCACAAGTATCAGAAGGCAATGGATGGTCTAAATAGCGTTCTCCTATAGGTTCTTCGGCATAATGTGAAGCTACATGAATGTCAGATCGAACTCCACACAGTTGAGTAGATTTTCCTGAAGGAGAGTAGTATTTCCCTACAGTGACTTTAAAAAAACCTTCTTTTTCTGAACCTGTTGTGATTGTTTGATGTTGAATTGTTCCTTTTCCATAGGTTTGCTCATCACCAATAATGATAGCCACACCGTAATCTTGTAGTGTTTGCGCAACAATTTCTGCAGCGGATGCTGAGTTTTTCGAGACTAAAATTGTTAGGGGACCAGAGTAAAATTTTTTCTGCGATATTGTGCGATAACGCTTAATGCTTCCATCAGCATAGCGTGATACAACAACAACACCGTTAGTCATAAATAAGCCTGAAACTTTGATTGCTTGGGAAAGAAATCCCCCTGTATTTTCACGAATATCTAAAACTAAACCTAGAAGATTTTTATCTTTTAAATTTTGGATAGCTTGCTTTAAATCTTGTTCACTAGAAATCTGATTTTCTCCTTCATAAAAGGAATGCAATGTAATTTTCCCAATAATGCCATCACCATAAGGTTCATAAGAGACATCAATACGATGGTCGTCTAAACTAATTTTTTCTCTAGTCAGTCTTATCGTGCGATCACCCTGTTGGCTATGAACATCTAAAATAACTTCAGATCCTTGCTCTCCTCGGAGGATATCTAAAACAGCTTGAAAGGAAAGACCTTCAATATTTTTTCCATTTACACGGTAAATAATGTCGTGTACCTGAAGTTCTTGAGTTTTTGCTGCAGGACCTCCAGGAAGAATTTCTTTTACGATGATACCATCAATATCTTCTCTTAAAATAACTCCAATACCACACATGCCTTTTTCTAGTTGGATACGCATAGCCAGGGCCTCTTCTTTACTAAAGTATGTGGTATGCGCATCTAAACTATGGGCCATAGATTTCACAACGCGCACGTGGAAATGGTGAGCTTCTTCTTCTATAGACATTTTCTGGCCATAGTTATTAATTCCTAGGTAAGCATTTTCATGAGTTTCCAATTGACGAACACAGAGCTGAGTAAGAGCAGATTCTTTCCCTAGGTAGCGTTCTTTATTGCTATCAGATAGATAAATAGAAATATAAGATAAAAGTAGGGCACGGTGTCTTTCGCGAACCTCTTCAAGAGAACTTCCCCATTTTTTAAGTTTGCTCATTGGCGCATGCGTTTGTGCTTGGGCAACTAATTGTTGGGGATTGTTCAACCATTCTTCACGCCAATGACGTGCGCGAAGGATGCTATGCTTAATCATATCATTTAAATTTTGATAAATGGAAAAATTATTCGTCTTATAGTTTTTTAATAGCCGTTTTTTAATATCTGTAGATTGGATAAAATTATTTACTTCTTGCTCAGTAAGATAGGCTTTATGAAGATCAAAAGCTTGAGAATACCCTAGTAAGGAACGTAGGAGAATTTCTGAAGAAATATCTTGAGTTCCTACATGATATTCAATGAGTTTATCCATAGTTTTTCTAATGTCGGATTCATGTAATAGCTCAGAACAAAAAGAAAAACGAGGTAGAACAGCAAGGATAAGTGTGCAAAGACGAAGTATTTTAATCATTACAAATATCTTTGTTTATCGTGGATATTTGTAAAATCGACAGAAAATTTCAGGACTTGAATGGGGATTTGCTTTTAATAGAAAAACTGATTCATTATAAGTAATTTGGCAAAAAAATCTTTCTACGATGAAACTACGTGACGTATAAATAGTAGTGATTACACAATGTATTGATTAATAAAATTCCCGCAGCAATAAAAACAAGGAACGAACCTATGACAAAATAGGCTCCAGAAAATGGCAGGGTTGTTTGGGGGAGAAGGCTTACGCCAGATAAAACCAGGGAAATAATAAAGAACATCGTGGCCATAGCAATCATAGCAATACTAAGCGATGAGGCGTAGATGTACTTTTGATAATTAACTTGGGAATGAGATGAAGCTGCAGCTATGTTCATAAGTTTTCTTTTTTAAATCAAGAGTATAAAACAGATAAACATAAGACAACACTGAAAAGAAAAATTTTAAATCTATTTTTAAATTACACTGCCGGAAAGTTTTCTATGCGCTACCACCGCTTTTTTCTGTTATTTTTTATTATTTTTAATAGTTCTAGTTTTCACGCAATTTCTTTCCCTTGGGAGGAGCCGAAGTCTCTCGCCATTTTAGGGAGTCCTTTTCTGGATGTTATTCTTGATACTTCCAAGGAGTTTATAGAAAGCTGTGGTCTCAAGGTAGGGGAAAGCCAGCCAATAGCAAGTCATGAAATTAAACGTATTTTTTTGCTGTATAAAGAAAGCTCTTCCATAAATTGTATATTTACAAGGAAAGAGCCTTTAAGTCTTACCGAAGAACAACTTGCTAATCTAGGGATTTCTAGTCTTCGGAATGGGCAACAGTATGGTTATTTAGAATATACAGAATATGGTCCTGCATTCAATGAATTGGATCAAATACGCTTGAGATTACGTTGCCCTGGTCAAAGAGAAACCATCTGTTATTCTATAAAAGGAGTCCAAGAAAGTATGCAGCGTTCTATGGAATTGCTATTAGGAAATACTGGGTATCTTTTAGTTGATGGTGAATTATTTCTTTGCGATTGTGCTATAGAAAATTTTTTAAATAAAGCAAAGAAAATGGGGAATAAAATTCTTCTCGATTTGATTAATTCTGCAGTTGCTTTGCAATTCCGAGAGAGAATTTGGTCGTGTTTATCTTATATTGACGTTTTATTTTTATCTGAAAATTCTATTCAAGAATTAACTGGACTCCCTTATGTTCTTCAGGGGAAGCAGTTCCTTTCTCGCATAGTTCCTAGCATTTTTATACAAAGCCCATCTCAAGTGCATGTAGCTCAGCACGGAGAAGAAATTGTCTATAATACACCAAACAATTCTCAAGAAATAGTATTAAACTTTCTTTTTAGTTACATCAATACCCACGCTGATATTGGTGTGAATTCCTCTATTTGCCTTATTGAATCCTAGCTAGCACCTACAGTCTTTCCCGAAACATAAAGGGGCTGTAGTGTTTTAATTATATAAATAGTGTACAACTCTAGGGAATTAGAAAGTATTTTTGCTATTTGAGCTATTCTATTCTATTCCAAAATAAGACCTTGCAAACAAAGGGATCCTTATCTATATTTTCCCCTTGTAGTAGTTAGGTTGAACTGAGAAGGATACATGCCAACCATTAATCAATTGATACGTAAAGGGCGTCAATCTAGCGCGTCTAGGAAAAAATCCCCCGCCCTGCAAAGATGTCCGCAAAGACGTGGGGTCTGTTTACAGGTAAAAACAAAAACTCCTAAAAAACCAAACTCAGCTTTACGTAAAGTAGCCTGGGTGCGTCTTTCTAATGGCCAAGAAGTTATCGCTTACATTGGTGGTGAAGGACATAACCTTCAAGAGCATAGTATTGTGTTAGTTCAAGGGGGGAGAGTTAAAGACTTGCCCGGGGTGCGTTATCACATTGTGCGTGGAGCGCTAGATTGTGCTGCTGTTAAAAATAGAAAGCAAAGTCGTTCCCGCTACGGGGCAAAACGTCCTAAGTAGGGGCGTGTTCTCTTTAATTTACAAAGAAGGATTAGAGGTTAGTTTATATGTCCAGACGACATGCCGCTGAGAAAAGGGAAATTCCGGCGGATCCTATTTATGGGAGTGTAACTTTAGAAAGATTTATTAATAAGGTTATGTTGCACGGCAAGAAAAGTGTCGCAAGAAGAATCGTGTATTCTGCCTTAGAAAGGTTTGCCAAGAAATTAGGCACAGATAATGTTTTAGAGGCTTTTGAAGAAGCTCTAGAAAACGCAAAACCTCTATTGGAGGTGCGTTCTCGTCGTGTTGGGGGAGCTACCTATCAAGTTCCTGTAGAAGTTGCCCCAGAAAGAAGAAACTGCTTGGCTATGCAGTGGATTATTAAACATGCTCGAGCTAAGCCAGGAAAGTCTATGGAAGTTGGGTTAGCTGCTGAGCTTGTGGATTGCTTCAATAAGCAAGGGACAACAATTAAGAAGCGTGAAGATACACATCGCATGGCTGAAGCAAATAAAGCATTTGCTCATTATAAATGGTAATAATTTAATCTCGATTTGGAGAGGCGTAATAAGTTCATGAGCGACAAAGAATTCGATTTAAGCGCAATTAGAAACATCGGTATTATGGCACATATCGATGCGGGAAAAACAACCACTACAGAAAGAATTCTTTATTATGCAGGGCGAACGCATAAGATAGGTGAGGTTCATGAAGGTGGCGCCACTATGGACTGGATGGAGCAGGAACAGGAAAGAGGTATCACGATCACCTCTGCTGCAACAACGGTTTTTTGGTTGGGCTGTAAGATTAATATTATTGATACCCCTGGGCACGTAGACTTTACTATTGAAGTTGAGCGTTCTCTCCGAGTTTTAGATGGAGCTGTAGCTGTATTTGATGCCGTATCTGGAGTTGAGCCCCAGTCAGAAACTGTGTGGAGACAAGCTGATAAATACGGTGTTCCGCGAATTGCCTTTGTTAATAAGATGGATCGTATGGGGGCAAATTATTTTGCAGCCATAGAGTCGATGAAAGAAAAGTTAGGAGCTAATGCTGTAGCTGTGCATTGCCCTATTGGCTCGGAAAGCCAATTCGTAGGTATGGTAGACCTCATTTCTCAAAAGGCTTATTATTTTTTAGATGAAACTCTAGGAGCTAAGTGGGAAGAGCGAGAGATTCCCGAAGATCTTAAGGACAAGTGCGCTGAGCTCCGTTATGCCCTGCTAGAGGAGTTAGCTACTATTGATGAGAGTAATGAAGCTTTCATGATGAAGGTCCTAGAAAACCCCGATGCAATTACTGAAGATGAGATTCATGCTGTTATGCGTAAAGGGGTTATTGAAAATAAGATCAATCCTGTTTTATGTGGAACAGCCTTTAAAAATAAGGGTGTGCAGCAGCTCCTTAATGTTATTGTAAAATGGTTGCCTTCTCCTCTAGATCGTGGGGTTATTCATGGGGTCAATCTTAAAAATAATGAAGAAGTGAGTTTGGAGCCGAAGAAAGACGGGCCCTTGGCTGCTCTTGCCTTTAAAATTATGACAGATCCTTATGTTGGTCGAATTACCTTTATTCGTATTTATTCGGGAACTTTGAAAAAAGGATCTGCAATTCTTAATTCGACGAAAGATAAAAAAGAACGCATCTCTCGTCTACTAGAAATGCATGCCAATGAAAGAACAGATCGGGATGAATTTACTGTTGGTGATATTGGGGCTTGTGTAGGACTAAAGTATTCGGTGACAGGAGACACTCTTTGTGATGAAAATCAAGAGATCGTCCTCGAAAGGATAGAAGTCCCTGAACCTGTGATTGACATGGCTATTGAACCCAAGTCTAAGGGGGATAGAGAAAAGCTAGCCCAAGCTTTGAACGCGCTTTCTGAAGAAGATCCTACATTTCGGGTTGCTTCAAATGAGGAAACTGGGCAGACCATTATTTCAGGAATGGGTGAGCTGCATTTAGATATTTTGCGTGATCGCATGATTCGTGAATTTAAAGTAGAGGCTAATGTAGGTAAGCCTCAGGTTTCCTATAGAGAAACGATTACCAAAAATGGAAATAGTGAGACAAAATACGTTAAGCAATCAGGTGGTCGCGGACAATACGCTCATGTATGTCTAGAAATTGAGCCAAATGAGCCAGGTAAAGGGAACGAAATTGTTAGTAAGATTGTTGGAGGAGTTATCCCTAAGGAGTATATCCCCGCAGTAATTAAAGGAGTAGAAGAGGGATTAAATACGGGTGTTCTCGCAGGCTATGGCCTGGTGGATATTAAGGTAAATATTGTGTTTGGATCTTACCATGAAGTAGACTCCAGTGAAATGGCATTTAAAATATGCGGTTCTATGGCAATCAAAGAAGCATGTAGAAAAGCTATGCCGGTGATTTTAGAACCCATCATGAAAATATCAGTGACTACTCCTGAAGAGCATTTAGGAGACGTTATTGGAGATTTAAACCGTCGTAGAGGAAAAATCTTAGGTCAGGAATCTTCTCGAGGTATGGCACAAGTGAACGCTGAAGTTCCTTTAAGTGAAATGTTTGGTTATACTACCTCCCTAAGGTCTTTAACTTCTGGAAGAGCAACTTCCACTATGGAACCAGCATTCTTCGCTAAGGTTCCTCAAAAGATTCAAGAAGAGATTGTTAAGAAGTAGGAATATATGAAGCAGCAAAAACAAAAAATTCGTATTCGTCTGAAAGGTTTCGATCAACAGCAATTAGATCGATCAACTGCAGATATTGTTGAGACTGCTAAAAGAACAGGTGCTCGTGTTGCAGGTCCTATCCCCTTGCCTACGAAAAGAGAAGTGTACACTGTATTACGCTCTCCTCACGTAGATAAAAAGTCTAGAGAGCAATTTGAGATTCGTACGCATAAACGTTTGATAGATATTTTAGATCCTACAGGAAAGACTATAGATGCTTTAAAAATGTTGTCTCTCCCCGCAGGAGTTGATATTAAGATTAAGGCGGCATAGGGCTTCATATATTTGTTTTAGCCATGCGGTTTTTAGAAAAATATGATGTTCGAGAAGCATTTCTTATTTCCAGAAAGCTTCTCTCCTGTTGTGATTCCTCGGCAGCCTCATCGGTAGAAGCAGAAGGTCATGTCTATCAGTTGCTGTTTCAAATAAAAGAAAACCCTCTAGCTTATAAAGTCGGAGATTCTTTAGGTGTTTTGCCAAAAAATCCTAAACACGTAGTAGAAAAGGTTTTAGCATCTCTAGGGTATTCTCCTCAACATAGTGTAAAAATACATGATTCTTCTACTACAATCTACGAATTTTTACGTACTCGAGCAAATCTAGATAAATTTCCTGGGAAGCTAAAATCTTTTTTCTCCGAAGAGGTCGCCTCAGGGAATCTTTATGAAGCCATTTGTAAAGAAAGGCCCAACATCCCCATGGACCAATTCACTAGTGCTCTCTTACCATTACTTCCACGATTTTATTCTTTAGCGTCCTCTCCAGAAGCCAATGAAGAAGAATTGGAGTTACTCGTACGTTTAATTAGTTATCCTGGTGTAGATGAGCAACGTTATGGCGTGTGTTCTTTTTTTCTATGTAGGGAATTAGAGCTAAATACGTCTTGTCAGGTTTTTATCCAACCTACGCAGCATTTCACTCTTGGGGTTCATTTAAGGAATAAGCCTTTAGTCATGATCGGAGCTGGAACAGGGATAGCTCCTTATAAAGCTTTTGTTCAGCAGCGTATTGCTACTGGTGATGCTGGAAAGAATATCCTCTTTTTCGGTGAGCGTTTTGAGAAAGCAAATTTTTATTACCAGGATTTCTGGAAGCAAGCTGCTGCACAACAGCTTGTGGATTTATTTCTTGCCTTCTCTAGAGACGGAGAGAAAAAAGTTTATGTCCAAGATATATTAAGGGAACATCGAGATCTTGTTACGAAAGCCTATGAAGAGGGGGCGAGTTTTTTCGTTTGTGGAAGCAAAGTTTTAGGACAAGAAGTGAAAAAGACTTTGGAAGATATCCTGGGGAAAATGCAGTTGTCGCAGCTAAGAGAAGAACGTCGTTATGTTATCGATGTTTATTAACCACAATATTCCATTACTGTAAGGACACAAAAACACTGGACTCCATCGCCACAACCAAAGTCACTTAACCCCTCGCCAGAAGTAGCCGTAATGCCAACAGAGCTGGAAGGAATGTGTAAAATAGAGGCAATACTTTGACGCATAAGAGAAAGTTTAGGTAGGAAATGAGGACGATTGCCTTCAATGGTAATGGCTACATGGGAAATGAGTTGATTAGGTTTTAATGATTTCACTGCTTCGGACAAATATACACCACTATCTGTAATTCCCCGTGTATGTAGAAGTTCGTCAGCCACTTCTCCGAGAATAATCCTATGGGTGATAGAAGAAAAGGCATTACAGATAGCGTGAAAAATAACGTCACCATCAGAATTAGCTTGAAAACCAGGATAATTTTCAAAAATCACGCCACCAAGAATACAGGGTTTAGCCGAACTTTCAGATAGGAAACGATGACTATCTTGTCCTAGGCCTACACGATAGATCCATTGTGGCTTAGGCAAGGAGGAGTGCTCTGAATTCATACTTAAGCTTACTCATGTTTAGCTGTTCGACCAAATTACTCTATTCTAAGAAATATAAGTGTAAGTATTATTGCGCAAGTTACTTTTCGAGTTACTCAATATACAGAATATGTAGAATTTCTGCATCAATACATAGAAAAATTTCTTTACCTTACGTTTTGTCGTTTAGAATAAATTTTTTTTGAAATAAATTGTTCGTCCCCAATTAAATTTTCACATTTAACTTAAGTGTTTATAATTGATGCTTACTAGAAGAAGCTTAGGAATATTATATGCTAAGATTATCCAATTTTGATTTTGATCTTTGGGTAGGGAAAATGGTTCCTTCTCAACTGGATTCTATGTTTCCTAGAGATGATGAGGGTATTTGGCCTATTGATGTCGATGCAGATTTGCGTAAACATCAGGCTTTGCGAACTTCTTTACTTGCAGTTATTCCTATTGTGGGATCTGCAATAGGATTAGCTAAATTATTTAGCGTTTGGGTAGCGTATTCTACGGAAGATTCTTGGCAACGCGTTGTTTATTACACTGCTATAGGTATGCTAGAATTCGTAGGTCTTGGTATCTTGGTTTTCATACTAAAAATTTGCTATCTTTGTGTGAAAATTATAAAGGAAAATGTACGAAGATGGTGTTTAAATTTTTTTAGTTGCGTTTAGAGTAAAATTTTTCTTAGAAAAGTAGTCGAGTTACATGGAAAGATACTCTTATATTTTACAGCAGGAATTGCCCGCCTATTCTTAGAAATACATTGCTTTAAAGCAAATGTTTCTCTACAATGACCTGTGAAAATAAATGGCTAGATAGCTCAGCTGGTAGAGCAGAGGACTGAAGATCCTTGTGTCGTCGGTTCGATCCCGGCTCTGGCCATACGCGATTAACATTTCGCGTGTTTGTTGTCTTGAAGTTAAAATTAGGGACTTAGTATTTTTATTGTTTTTAAGGTTTGCTAAAACACTCAGGCAAGCACGTGAAGTCCTAAGCAAAAAATGATAAGGAAAGAATGCATGGAGCCTTACGCGATAATTCAAACAGGGAATAAGCAGTATCAAGTGCGTCAAGGAGATGTAATTGACGTTGAGCTTTTAGATGGTGTCTCCGAAGGGGGAGAAATTATTTTTGAACACGTATTATTTACTTTCGATGGCTCTAAGGCTTCTTTAGGTACTCCTACGGTGGTTAACGCTTTGGTTAAGGGAGAATTATTAGCTCGAGTTCGTGGAGAGAAAGTCGTTGCTTATAAGTACAAACGTAGAAAAAATTATCACCGTAAGGTTGGTCATCGTCAAAACTATCTTAGAGTGAAAATTAATAGTTTAGTAATGTAACTATTTAATAGTTAGTTCGTGGAAAACTGAAAGGATTTTTGAAATGGCACATAAGAAAGGTCAGGGAGCAAGCCGTAATGGTCGTGATTCTGAGTCAAAGCGTCTCGGAATGAAAGTTGGTGTTGGGCAAAGAGTTTCCACAGGAAGTATTCTTGTAAGACAGAGGGGAACAAAGTGGCATCCTGCTAAGAATGTAGGTAGAGGGAGTGACGATACTCTATTTGCTTTAATTGACGGTATTGTTTCTACTAGAAAAACAAAACGTACCTATATTTCTGTTTTACCAGAATAGTAAGCCTTTAAGTGCAGATAACTTTGTTTGGGAAGCTCTATTTTTGCTTACGCAAGGAATAGAGCTTTTTGTTTTTATTGCAGTTTAGGAGATCTCTCCATGTTTGTAGATCAAATTACTTTAGAATTGCGTGCTGGAAAGGGAGGCAACGGCGTTGTTGCTTGGAGGAAGGAAAAGTATTTACCCAAAGGCGGCCCTTACGGAGGTAATGGTGGGGTTGGAGGATCTATTATTATTGAGTCTGCAACACATGTGTATTCTTTTGAATCTTATAGAAACTTGCGTTTTTTGAAAGCCGAGGATGGCCAGTCCGGATCATCGAATAATCGCTCGGGTAAGAATGGGAAAGATTTAGTGCTTACAGTTCCTGAAGGGACCTTGTTACGTGATGTGGAAACTCGAGAAATTCTTCATGACTTTACTCAACACGGTGAACGCCTTGTCATTTGTCGTGGAGGTAAGGGAGGAAAAGGGAATACTTTTTTTAAGACTTCTACAAATCGTGCGCCAACGAAGGCAACTCCTGGGAGACCAGGAGAGATTCGACGTGTAGAGTTGGAACTTAAATTAATTGCAGATATTGGGTTAGTAGGTTTTCCTAATGCAGGAAAGTCTACTTTATTTAATACTCTAGCTTCTGCTGAAGTTAAGGTAGGTGCGTATCCTTTCACAACATTGCATCCTGTATTGGGTTTGATTCCTCATCAAGAGAAGTACCGCAAACCCTGGATTCTTGCAGATATCCCAGGAATTATTGAAGGAGCCCATACGAATCGGGGTTTGGGATTAAATTTTCTTAAACATATTGAGAGAACAAGACTACTGTTGTTTGTCGTTGATATTTCTTGTCGCGAACGTTCTTGTCCTGAGGATGATTTACGCATCCTTATAGATGAATTACTTCACTACCGTAAGGATCTCCTTGGGAAAGAAAGAATCGTAGCTTTGAATAAAATTGATGATCTCCTCCCTGAGGAAAGACGAGAACAGTTACAAAAATTTCAAAGATTATTTCCTGAAGAGACTTTTGTCCTACTTTCCGGACTTTCTGGAGAAGGAGTGCATCTAGTACACAATCTTTTTGCCAAGAGACTTACTGTATAGGCTAGTCCCATAACAAGGGTAATTGTCGCCCCTACGGGGAAATCTAAAATGTAAGCTAAAATGATTCCGGAATAAGAGCAGATAATATTGAGTATCGTAGAGATGAGCATAATCTGCGTCATTTTATACGAAAATTTGCATGCTATAGATATGGGGAGTACCAGCATACTTAGCATTAAAATGACCCCCATAACATAAACTAACATAACGATAGTAATTGCTGTGAGAATTAGTAAGAGTAAGTACCATGTTTGTACTGAATAACGGCTAAGTGTCATATATTTTTCATCAAAACAGAGAGCAAGAAAACGTGTGTGACAAATCGCTGCTAGGGTCAACACAAGAATAGCTAGGATACCTAAACTATAGAGGTCTCGGGTAGTTACCCAAAGAATATTCCCAAATAAGAAGTTCACTAACTCTGCATTATAGCTAGGGAGTTGTGTAATAAATATGATGCCTATAGCCATGCCTAGGGACCAAATCATGGAAATAAGCGCATCCTCGCGTTCTCGATATTTAAGATGAATTTTCCCAATACACACAGCAAGGAGAATAGCTCCTAGTATAGCGCCGTATAAGGGAGAAAATGACAGATTATATTTGTATTGAATCCAGAGGGTAAATCCAATCCCTCCCAAGATGGAATGAGAAATACTCCCGCTGATAGAAACAATGCGTTTTACAACAATGTAAGTTCCAACAACACCTCCCACAATAGAGGCTTCTAAAGCTGCAAGTAAAGCAGGAAAAAGTAGAGCAGGGAGAAAAATCATACATCTGCCTTATTTTTAAAGGAATGACAACAAAATTTTTGAGGGATATTTGGGGAATTTGTCAGTGTAGTTAGTGTGCGATTCATATAAAATACTTTATTAAAATGACTTGTTGTATGGTGCAAATCATGAGTAATCATCAGAATAGTGCAGGAAGAATTCAGCTTTTGGAGGATTTGTAAAATACGCTGTTGGTTTTCAGGATCAATATTTGCTGTAGGTTCATCAAGAATGAGGAATTGGGGTTGGGAAGCCAGGGCTCGTGCAAGTAAAACACGTTGAATTTGTCCTCCAGATAGGTGGGAGAAGCACCGGTCCTTGTATGACAGGAGATCTACAGTCTCTAGAGCCGATTCAGCAGCTTGGAGATCCAATTTAGAATATCTTCCATGCCAGGGGAGAAAAGAAAGCCTTCCTGATAAGACAACATCTTTGACGGAGATGGGAAAATCGAAATCATAAGAAAAGTGTTGGGGTACCCACCCAATAGTTAAGTCTTTAGAATGAGGTGTGTCTGGGAAAGTTTCTATAGTTCCTCTAGTTGGAGAAAATAATTTGAGCATGAGTAGGGCTAATGTTGTCTTTCCCCCTCCATTAGGGCCAATAATTCCGATAAAATCTCTTTTATGAATAGTAAAAGAAACATTATCGATGATCCACGAATTTTGGGATTCATAGCGAAAAGACAGTTCTTTAACACGCATTTGTATTGTCATAGATTCGTAAACGTTGTCGCTATGGTTTTGAGGTTATTAATTACATTTTCTTCGTAGGGGTCGATCAAGATAGTATTTATTTTGAAACGTTCAGCAAGTAGTGTGCTGCTGCGTTTACCTCCATGACGTAGAAGAATAATCGATGAAATACCGTATTGGCGGATATCCTGAGCAGCTTTTATTATATCTTTTGGAGAGGGTTCAGCATGAGATTTTTTTTCTAAGACATGTTGGGAAAAGTTATAATCTCGACAGAAATAAGCAAAAGCTCCATGAGTTACTAGGATATGGCGTTGTTTTGCTTGCAGAGTGATTTGTTGGATTTCTTCGTCTAAAATTGTAAGAGATTTGAGTAATTTATCTCCATTACTTTGATACAGGGCCGCATGCTCGGGGAAATATGTGCTTAGGGCTTGGACAATAGTAGATACTTGGATTTTAAGATTTTTCGGACTCAGCCAGGTATGGGTATCAAAACTTTGGAAGCTATGGGAGCACCCTGTATAGGTGGGAATGACTTGGATGCCCTGTGTTAAATCAATTTGGGGGCAAGAAAGATTTGTTGCACATGCTTTTTCAAATGCTTCTCCCATGCGAAACCACAGTTGTGCTTGAAGCAATTTTTCCATGTGCCGTGGAGGAAGTTCATACGTATGAGGATCATGGTTATTCGTTACTATGGAAAATACATCACAGGTATTTTCAGCAATTTGTTCTACTAAAAATTTATAGGGAGCAATGCTAACAAGCACAAGGTGTTTGGTTGCTGAGCTTCCCCATACTATTATTGTAGGAGCGTATAAGAATAAGAATGAGATAAAGAACAGTTTACGCATAAACTAGGTAGTTTGTATGAAGAAGGACATTATCTTATTGACCGATAATTTTTATAAAGAGTGAATTCGAACTCTCTTTCAATATTTCTGTAAAAATTTGTTGTATTTAGACGAATCTTGATAAAAATGGAGATATTCGGATATCTTCTGGTCAGGCTTTTCTTTTGAATGGCTGATAAGGAGAGATGTCCGAGAGGCTTAAGGAGCACGCTTGGAAAGCGTGTGTGCGTTAACGCGTACCGTGGGTTCGAATCCCACTCTCTCCGGTTGTCTTTTATAAGTTTATTTCAATTTCCCACCTTTTCTTTCTTCTATGTTAAAGCCATTTTTAATGGTTTTAGTTACCTTTACTTTTAATAATTTTTGTGATTTTTCTTGAATTATCTTTAATTTACTTTAAGAAAATGACAATGAAACATTCGATTTATTGGTTTTTGCTGTCTTCGGGGATAGTAGGTACCTCTTCTTTAGGATTTTCAGCTGCTGAGGAAAAAACCCTGACGTCGGCTAATAGTTATGATGGAAATACTGCTTCAGCAGAATTTCAGACACAGGATAACACAAGTTCCAACGGGACAAACTATACATGCATGGGAGACGTGTGTATTTCCTATGCAGGGAAACAAACTCCTTTAACTAATAGCTGTTTTAATCAGTCCGCAGGTGATCTTTCTTTTGTGGGTAACGGGTATTCCTTATGTTTTGATAATGTTATAGCAACAACATCAACCCCTTCCGTTATTAAAGTAGGTAACACTAATAAGAATTTATCTTTATCTGGATTTTCTTTATTTTCATGTACTTCGTGTCCTCCGGGGACTACGGGGAACGGAGCTATTTCATCGTCAGGATCTACGACTTTGAGTAATGATGCGAAGCTTATGTTTGATAGGAACTGCTCTACGGATAATGGAGGAGCGATTACTTGTAAAGGTTGTACGATTCAGAATACTTCAGGATCTGCGATTTTTATTAACAACAGTTCGGCTCAAAGTGGGGGAGCAATATATTCTACCAGTGCAACGACGATATCTTCTAACAATCAAGTGATGTTTTCTGGGAACTCTACGACGGGAGGTTCAAGCTCTTCGGGGGGAGCGATCTATGCGGCTGATACAACAACTCCTGTAGATCTAAAGTTTGAGGGAAATAAAGAGCTGATATTTTCAGGGAATAGTTCTACGACGAGCGGAGGAGCGATATATACTAATAAGCTGACGATAGTGACGGGAGGCCCGACTTTGTTTACGAGGAACTCAGTTTCATCGTCATCGTCGCCTACAGGAGGGGCTATTTGTATCAATGGAACTTCTGGTGGTGAATGTAGTTTGACAGCGGAGCTTGGTGATTTAATATTTGATGGGAATACTATTATCACTACAGGCGGATCTACGACTACGAAAAGGAATGCGATTGACTTGGGTACGAATGGGAAGTTTACCAAGCTAAATGCTCGTGAAGGTTATGGGATCTACTTTTATGATCCTATTGCTAATCAGGGTGGATCAGATGCTCTTGAGTTAAACAAAGCGAGTGGTTCTGACACTTATACAGGACAAATTGTTTTTTCAGGGGAGAGGTTATCTGCGTCTGAGAAAGCAGAAGCTGATAACTTAAAATCTTACTTTAAGCAGCCGATTAAGGTTGGAGCGGGTTCTTTAGTTCTTCGTGATGGAGTGACTTTAGAAGCGAATAAAGTTGAGCAGACAGCGGGTTCAGCGGTGGTTATGGATGTAGGCACGACACTACAGACTCCAAATTCTGGAGGAGAAACAATTACTTTAGAAAACCTCGAGATTAACGTAGCATCTCTGGGGGGGGGGGGGGTACTCCTGCCAAGATCTCTTCACAGACAGCAAGTCAAAACGTCACTATCAATAATGTTAATTTAGTTGATTCTGACGGCAACGCTTACGAGCAACCAGTCTTTTCTACAACGACTCCTTTCTCAGCATTATCAGTATCGACAAATAGCGGCCAAATAACTATTCCTACGGATAACCTGACAGATTTTATTCCTTCGGCACATTATGGTTATCAGGGAAATTGGACGGTAACTTGGTCTCAAGCAGCGAACGCTGCCACAAACTCTACTACGCTTTCTTGGCAACAAACAGGCTACAACCCTAACCCTGAGCGTGTAGGTGCCTTAGTTCCTAATACCCTTTGGGGAGCTTTTGCCGACATCCGTGCTTTACAAAACCTTATGGAAATGAGTATCCAAGGTGCGGATTACCATAGAGGCTTCTGGGTATCAGGAATCGCAAGTTTCCTCCATCGTAGTGGAACACCCACACAAAGGAAATTCCGCCATTCAGGTGCAGGTTATGCTTTAGGAGTCTTAGCAACAACCCCTACAGAAGATATCTTCTCAGCAGCCTTCTGCCAATTATTCGGAAGAGATAAAGATTACTTAGTCTCTAAGAATAAATCGGATGTATATGCAGGATCTGTTTACTACCAACACATTTCTTTCTGGGATGTGTGGAACCAACTGCTTCAGAATATGTTAGGGACACAGGCGCCTTTAGTTCTTAATGCCCAGTTGGCTTATAGTCATGCGTCCAACGACATGAAAACCAACATGACAACGACATACGCCCCCCCTAATACAGTCTTTCCAGAGATTCGTGGAGAGTGGGGCAATGACTGCTTTGCTGTTGAGCTAGGAGCTAAGACACCTATAGAATTCCAGACATGGAGATTTTTCGACAGTTATTCTCCTTTCCTGAAGTTCCAGTTGGTATATGCTCATCAAGAAGACTTTAAGGAGAACAATAGTTCTGAGGGTAGGTATTTTGAGAGTAGTCATCTGACGAATTTAGCTATGCCTTTAGGTGTGAAATTTGAGAGATTTTCAGATGAAAATCAAGCATCGTATGACCTTACTCTTGCGTATTCTCCCGACCTTGTAAGAAGCAATCCTGATTGTTTAGTGTCGTTGTTGGTCAGTCCTACAACAGGCGTGTGGACAACTTATGGAACGAATCTTGCAAGACAAGCCTTCATTGTCCAGGCAGGAACACATCTAGCTCCAACACCTAGCATGGAAATTTTCTCTCAATTTGGTTTCGAGTTGCGAGGTTCTTCTCGAAATTACACCGTAGACCTTGGAACAAAATTCCAGTTCTAATTTTACTTCACCTCCCCTACTCCCTCACGGGAGTGGGGTTTACTTTCTTATGATTGCGCTTCTATTTGTTTAAATACCAATACATCCTTAGACATCGTAAGCTCAATAGAAGTATCTGGAAGAATGTCTCCCTTAAGCAAGGCCTAGATAAAAGAGTAACAATCTTTTAATCAAACAAAATGGAAGCAAGTCATAAAGCGCTATTTTTTGTAGACTACACTAGATGACTTTATGGCAAGTAGGTAGTTGCCATGTGTTTGATGCTTCCTTTTTAGTTTAGAATATCATGCGTGCACCGCAGTTGACTAATTGCACGAGAGAAGAAATTCCCGCATCTATAGTATAAGTTCCGTAAAAAGTCCAATAGGGGTTGAAGTACAGTTGAGTGCTGTATTCTCCTCGTACAGAATTGCGTGAAGGAATAACACCGGAAACAGTATTTGTAGCTCCCGAGGCAATGACTTTATAGCGACATACAGGTTTATTTCTGTAGATAACAGGAGAATAAGCACAAGAGAACTTATTATACATAAGGATGTTATAATATAGCATGGCACCTTCAAAGGAGAGTCCTAGAGGAGTTGCTAGGTTTCTATAGGCTGTGGAATCGAACTCTCTAGGGTCATAGTCAAGTTCTGTGAATTGTTTTTGTCGTACTCCTGTATATTCTAGTTCTGAGTAGAAAGAACATCGCATTGTTGAGTTTTGAGAAGGTTCGCGTATATCTAAAGATATACGTAAATCAAATAACCAGCCTAAATCCTCCCAATTTCCTAGATTACGTTCATGAATTGAAGGGTAGTAGGTCGTGGTATCATGTTTCATATAGCCGTAAGTTACTACTCCTTGGAATAAAATAGGACGTAAGGCACGAGAATGCCTATACGGTAGGAAGAAGGATTTTCCTGTATATAAAGTTGCTTGGAAGGAGTGGTCGGAACCTTTATGTCTGTAATTGTTTATACTTTTTTCAGATTTAGCATGTCCAAAGACTTGGCTAAACGCAGCTCCTAAGATAAAGTCAGGATGAGGTTTAGCATCTATAGCTAGGGAGTAACCACGAGCGTGATAAGTAAAGTCCCTTCCATTTGCGTCAGAATTATTTTGAAGGAATGAACCGATTCCGGATAGCCAGAGATTATTATAAGCAGCGTCGTCAAAACGTGCGCTGTTCATCATGTTATTAACAACACCTTGCTTTACAGCAATCAAGGAGTTTTGTGAGCCTAGTATGGAATTGATGTAGAAATAGTTATCACGAGGAATATATACCCAACGACGATATTCTTGGAACTTCCAATTGGCTTGGATTTTACCATTATCTGTGGAATTCAATGTCCATGTTCCAATGTATCCTTTTGCAGGGGAGGTTCCTTTAAGAGTGAGGTCTGAAATATCTACATTTGTACTTGGGAGATTTAATAACACAATTTCTTGATCTTTTCCTAGGGAAGGATTTTGATAGAAAACTCCTTCGGGATCAATCAGGGTAATTGTTCCAGTTAAGTAGATTTTATCTTCTGTCTTAATATCTTCTGAAGGGTTATTTGATTTAGGTAAAGGAGAGGGGAGCTGAGGATTGCTTGGAGTTCGTGATTTTGCAGTCACTTTTGTGCTATAATTACCAATTTTTAGTGTAGGAGCTAGAAAATCGCCATTTTCTGATATCATGCCACTACAATCAATTGTCAAATTATTAATCGAGATGCCTCCTTTGGTGCTTGACTCGGGTTTTTGTGTAGCAAGTACAGACCCCGGGCCCATCACAAGAAGAGATCCTGGCTGCTGATCAAAGGAAATTACATTGAGTTCTGCATTTTTCCCTAGAACTAAAGTTCCATTGTGTAAAACAGTTCTTTGGGGAATAAAGGAACGATTTTCATGTAGCTCTCCAGAAAAGAGGATTGTCCCTGCGTATTGTTGGTTTGTGTTTCCGTTTTCAGTTTTATTAATATCTAACGTAGTATAGTTACTTGTTTGAGATGTACTTGTTCTAATTGCATCATAGAAATTAATCGATTGGTTTTGTGCAGCAGCTAGCGATAGCTGTATTTTTCCTGCTATACTACAGAAAGATGAGGGAGTATCAGTTTGTTGTTTTGTCCCCGAGTTTGCTAGGCAAGCATTGTTTTTAAAGGTAATGCTTCCTTTCAATGCTTTAAGGTTCAACACAGCATCCGAACTACCAGTACCATTAGTAGGCTCTCCAAAAATTGCTGCTCCTAAATTATTCACAGCTGCAGAGTTTGATTTGGTAGGTGTTTGTGCTAATTGTACTTGGTTCCCAAGAAAAAGAACGGAATTATTTGCAACGATATCCGCTTGTTTTGTGAAGTATATAGCACTTCCATCGTTGGCAGAGATATTATTTTCAAATCGCATACCACCATTAGAAGTTAAAGTAGTGGCATAAATAGCTCCGCGATTCTTAGCAACGTTACTTTCAAATATGCATGTTGAAGAATTGTCTAAGGTAATAGTTCCACTAGAACCGTTTCCATTTGAAGACTTGCATGCAATAGCAGATCCGATATCAGCAGAGTTATTCGTGAAGCTTAATGTTTGCTGTGAAAATGTAATGGTTGTAGTAGCAGCAATGGCACCTCCAAAAGTCTCTTGTGTTGTTTGTCCTTGAGCTGAAACAGTAGTAGTTACTGCTTCTGAAGTCGCTGGTGTACAAGAGGCTGAGTTATTGGAAAAATTTACTCCCGAACAATTCTGAATAGTGATTGTAGGGGCATAGATAGCGCCTCCAGCGATTTGTCCTGTAGTTGTTGCTTGTTTAGTGATTGCACTGTTCCCTGTAAAGCTCACGTTTGTTAAGTTTTCTAGTTTTAGGGAGGTTTTCGCATAAATAGCTCCTCCTTGTACATTGGGATCAGTAGTTCCAGAATTACTTGCACTTGTATTTGTATTGTTTGTATTAGAAGCAGTATTTCCTGAAAATACACATTCTTTTTGGATATTAGATAACGTTATAGTTTCTCCATAAATAGCACCGCCACTAATTTCAGTAGGTGAAGGAGACGAGGGACTGCTTGTTCCTGTAGTAGCATAAGTTTCAGCTTTGTTATTGCTGAAAGTAATTCCTTGTGGTAGTTGAGTTAAGGTTAGAGTTTTGGCATATAGAGCACCACCAGAGTACTTAGCTTGATTCCCTGAGAGGGTTGTTGCGCCAACATTTTCTACAGTCAGCGATTCTGTAAAGTATAGTCCTCCTCCTGTTTGAGAAGAATTCCCAGAAATATCTAAGGTATCAATCTGAGAAAGCTTTCCTTGTTTTCCGTAAACACCGCCTCCATTTTCCTGAGCAGTATTATTAGTGATGCTAGTGCTAATCACATAGTTAATTTTAAAATCTGCTGTTTCTTCAGGAGTGACATCAGCTGTTGCTGTTGCCTCAGCTGTTTGTGCGGTATATTTATTACTTGTGATCAATTCAGAGATAGGTATTGTTGCTTTTGGTAAAGAAGAAGCTGATGATGATGTGTCACTAATTGTCTGTGTGCAGAGACCACCACCATTTTTGGCAGAATTTTGATTTATGGTGATAGATTCGAGATTTGTTAAGAGGGCTTTTGTAGTATAAACACCCCCACCATTTTCTGTAGCTGTGTTTGAGGAGATGGTTATTTTACCGAGCACTGGTAAAACTATAGGAGCATTATCTGATTCTGTAGGTGTATTATTGAAAGTAATTGTCAAAGTTTGGGGAATATGAACTCCCCCACCATTCTTCTTAGCACTATTACTATCGAGTAAGAAGTTGGTAAGCCCCGAAAGAGTTAATGATTTGCTATCTGCTAAGCAAATCCCGCCACCGTTTTCCTCTGCTTGATTGCTTTGGACCAGGGTTTGTCCAGTAAGATTAGTAAAATTAACGTCATCTTCACAATATAATCCACCCCCAGATTTTTGGGAGATATTTTTAGCTATTTGTAACCGATGGCAGTCTGAGCATGTATAAGCACCTTTAGCATAAATACCACCGCCACAATCTTTGGCCTGATTACTAATAAAATCGAGACTCGAGGTAATGTTGGATGTCGTAAAGGTTTTTTCAACATACAATCCTCCACCTTTTCCTAATAGAGTTGTTTCAGTTTCTGTCACTTCTTTCTCACTAGCTTCCGTTTTTTGGCTGGAAGTGATAGAGAAGTCGCCTGCTTTATTGGCTCCGAAGCTTACTTTTTCTATGTTAGAAAGGGAAATAGCTCCTAAACAATAAATTCCTCCTCCTCCAGTTTTTCCCGAATTGCCATTGAACTGTACCAGAGTATTCGACGTATTTATAGTTAGGTCTTCTTTGGAGTAAATGCCTCCTCCTTGTTGATCACAAGAATTGCTTTGAAATTTTAGAGTCGCTATGTTGTTGAGGTCTATAGATTTCCCGCTGTAAATAGCCCCTCCAGATCCCGTGGCGGTATTTAGAATAAATAGAGTTTCTCCTGTTCCTTGAGAGATAGCTAACTTATCTAAAGTAAATAGTGCACCTCCCGAACCTTTAATCACATCAACATCAGTAGAAGCATCAGCTGAGGTTGCACTCATGTAAGTAACTAGAGATGCTGCAGCTTTTCCCTGGGGAGGGCTTGTATCAGTTTTTTTAGAATTCTGAATGATTTGATCAATAATACTAGGGAATATCGCATTATTGCTTCTGAAGTTCATGTTTTGGTAGTTACTGATTGTTATTGCATTGGAAGCAAAGATTGCACCACCGTTTCCTGCAGTTTCTGTAGTATATGTAGGAAGTGAGGATGTCGAACCACTGGAATCTGTGCCACTGCTACTTGATGATGAGATGACATGAGGAAGGGGGATTTTTGTAACAACAGATGTTCCACCATTACCGGGGGTTGAAGACGTAGCTGGGGTTAGAGGGATTAAAGGGATAGGAACATTGGCAGAGTTATTGGAAAAATCTATAGTATCTGCAATGTTGGTAATGGTTACTGTGGATGTTGTAAAGATCGCTCCCCCGGCTTGTTGGGATAGGTTGTTTTGGAAGGTAAGATTTTCAAGGCCTTCGAAAGTTACAGGACCTGTGGAATAAACAGCTCCTCCTTGTCCTGTCATTGTAATTTGAGAACAGGTTAATGATCCCGGATTCCCTGTGTTGGTGATGAAGATCATGGGACCACTTTTATCATTATAAAATGCTCCTCCTCCCTTGGCTGTTTGTGTTGTCGTCGTCGTTTGTGTTGTTGAGGAAGAGGAAATTACAGGGAGGAGAGAGAGAGAATTTGGGGTCAGTGAGGAGCCTACATAAGGCAGTAAGACGTTGAATATAGAGTGATAGAGTGGTGTTTGTGCTGTTACTGTCGTCGTCGTTGATGTTGTCAGATTGGAAAATCTTGAGAAGATAACATCCCCAGTAATGGAATAAATATTTCCTGAGTCACTTTCCGTGACTTGAGTGAATTGGCTTCCTGAGCTTCCCCCACTGATGCCAAAATACGTTGAATTCAACTCTTTAGAAATTGGATCGCTAAATACTGTGATAGAAGGGAGTAAGGCAGTAAAAACAGCTGTAGCTGATAGCCACTTCATAGAACAATAACCTACTGAGAACATTCACTGACTAGATCGTTTAGATAAATCAGAAGGGTAAATTAGGCAAGGAGAAAAGGAAAGGAATATTAGAGATAAGCTCCGAGGAGGGGAAGGGTCTCATCTCTAATATTTTTATAACGCCTTCTACATAAGAAGACGAAGATTTGTGTGCAAGAAAAAGTTAGAAACTCAGAGAGAAACCACCAAAGGCATCTCCAGAAATGTTATTTCCTTCACGTTGTGTTGTTGAGATCCCCAGATAGACGGTAGCTAGTTTATATCGCCAAGTAGAGCGGAACTTTAAGTTCATAGCCTCTTGGCCTATGGAGATCCCAGGGGTTTCCCATGTGTATTGATTTAGGATTAACGAAGCCGTGACTAATGGATTTTCTCGATACAGATCTTTAATGTACGCCATGCTAAATTGTGTAAATAGAGAGTAATTCACCCCAAATAAGCGCATTTCTAAAGAGACTCCTGTAGGCAAAGCAAGGTTATTTAGATGTGAAGAGGAGAAATATCGGGGATCGTAACCTGTTTCTATAAAAGGATTTTGTGTAATTATAGTGTACTCAAGATCAATAAAAGGAGTGATTTTTAAACAGCGAATACCTTTAGGATAGGCATAAGATATTCCTGCAGTACCACGAAATCCTTGATTTTTCCAAGAACCTCTTGTGATATCTTTCTTAGAAAATACATGTTTCATGACATGAGATTCTTCTGCGTAGCTTACAGAAGATCTGAGAGATAAGGCTTTCCAGTTCTTGAATGCTGCTATTGTTCCTAAAAGCATATGGGAGTGGCTTTTTCCTGGTCGCGTTTCTTGATGGTAGGAACTTTGGAGTTGGGTAAATGCAGAACAAATCACCGTATTGGGAGAAAGAGGGATTTTTATTCCTAGATTGTAACCAGCATGCATTATAGAAAGGTTCTGGTGTTCAGAATTTTGTTCCATACCAGAAGAAACAGGACCACCAAAGATACATAGATGATTTATGGGGAACAACATATTGTTATTTATGTAATTATCCAGAATAGCATCATCAGCTGAATGCATTCCTGTGAACGTTGTCCATACCGAGGAAGGAATAAGAGTCCCTTGTTTTTCTGGATTAAGAATAAAAGTTCCTGTGGGCAGCCACGTAGCCTTAAGTGTTTTATGTTTTTTAGAGTCTTCTTTAGACCAATAGAACTTCCAACTACCTTGATAGCCGTAGGCATTTTGTTGAACAGCAATCTCTTGAGGGATAAATTCTTCTGTATAGACTCCTTTGTCTGATTTGAAGATAATTTCCATAGTGTAGGGACGAGAAGCTAAATCATGGTTATCGTAGAAAGAATGTTCGGGATCATGAATTTTAGGAGATCCAGATAACTGGATTCCTGAGCCTCCTGTAGCACGTATTTCTGCAGGAAGAGGAGAATTTGTTGTATCCAAGCCCAAGCTGATATTTGAAATAATGATATCTTTTCCTTGGCTATTATAACTGGTTAACATCGATCCAGGAGAGAGATTCAGAACTCCGCCCATTTGTTTAAATTCTTGAACTGCAAGGATAGCTCCATGTTGAATGGACAGGGTCCCATTATTTAAATGCACCGGTTGGTTAAAAATAGAAGTGAAGTTATTTTTATGTTGACGTTCTGGGGAAATCTTCTCTCCTGAGAACACGATTGAACCACATTGGAATATGTTGTCTGTAGAGTTAATATTTACAGGAACAGAACTTGGAGTTGTTGCAAGAATAGGATCATAAAAAATGATGGCTTGATTTTCATTAGCCAGGAAATTGATCTCTATAGGAGATCCTTTTATTGTAATGGCATTGTGCATAACGGTAGTGTTCTTAGGGTTAGTAACGGTATTACCGTAGAAAAGAATATCACCATTTTGTGCATGTAAGTGTAAATTAAGTTGTGAACCACTTAAGTATAGAGCACCTCCTCCCAATTTATTTGCGGAATTATTTGCAAAGATAATTGGTTTAGAGGCAATAAGATGGCACGTTGTTGCTGTAATGGCTCCGCCCCCTCCTGCATTATTTTCACTGAAGAGAGTAATATTCTCGTTTTGCTTTAAGACCACATGTTGCGCATAGATTGCACCCCCCAAGTGGTTCGCCTGGTTGTTAGAAAACACAATGGGAGCGGTGTGCTTATTTATGCTACATGTCCTAGTATAAATAGCACCTCCCGAGTCAGAAGCCGTGTTTTTTACGAAGGTTAAAGTACGTTGATTTTTAGTAAATTCTACTGAACCTTGGCCATTAAAAACCCCTCCCCCCTGCATTGAGGAGTTTTCTTGAAAGAGAATGCTCTGATTGTTATCAAAAAGAATCATCGAGCCTGCGATATTGCTGCTAATGGCACCACCATGACCCGAGTGGACAAAAGAGGGGATGTACTCCGAATGATTTTTAATAAATGCAATTGTTCCCCGTTGCTCATTAAATATAAGCCGATTCGGCTGGTTGCCGGTGAGGAGAATTGCTCCCCCTGCTCCGTGGCTAATGTTATTTTGAAAGAAGATATTTAGGTTTTTAGTAAAAAATATATCTTGTGTAGAGGTAAAAATACCTCCTGCACTATGGTTATTTTCTACATAAAGACCTTTTAAATTTTCAAAAGACACAAGGGATTTAGAGAAAACCCCCGTGCCCAAACCTCCGAGTTGTAAATTTTTGAATTTTAATACAGCTAGAGGGGAGCTAGCAGAAAATATAAGAGAACCTTCTAAGTTACAGAAAGCTCCTCCGGATTTATGAATATCAGATCCTGAAAAATCTCGAAGTACAAATTCTCCACGCAATGTGTAATTTGTTCCTTGTGGGGAGGTGGTAAGCATAGTAAATAATTCTGGGTCTTCACCAGAATGTTCTCCGGATAAGGGAAGGATAACCTCTGCTGTTGCTGATAAGTGAATAATTTGAGCAAGCAAAGAAAAAAGGAGAAATTTTCCAAAAGACATACGCTGCATGTTTCGTAATCCCAGTTATTTCATGGCCTTGAATTAAGAGATCTATAACTTACACTAGGAGGAGAAAATAAATACACGGAAATAAGAAGAGATCTAGGCCTATGTTAATAGTAAGTGGGGAGTTAAAGTCTATAGGTATTTTGTAGTAACAATATCGAGAAATACCTCTAGGTAGAATTTAGCTGTTCTCTCTAGAGGTATGCAGTAGAGGGAAAGAGAAAGAATTAATCTTTACTTTCATTAATCATGGCTTTTGTAAAATCTTGAATTTCTTTGGAAATGTTTTTAGCAAGTAGTTTTGTTTGTTGAGCAAAAGCACGTGTGTGCTGTTTAGAATTTTTTAACAGTGTTTTTCCTTTTTTCGTTCCTGATGTTTTGACTCTCAAGAGTTTTTTTCTTAGTTGTTCCCCACTTTTCGGAGTGAAAAGGCAGGTAAGTACTGTAGCGATGAAGCTACCAAATATGACTCCGCGTAGCCAACGCCAACGTTTGCATGAAGATTTCCTCTTAGATTTGTAGTTCTTCAACATAACTATTTCCCCCTCAAGAATTTAATCTTTTTTATGAAATACACCCCAAAGAATCAGAGCAGCAGCTATCCACTTCATACATCGAAAGATTTTGCTTATACAATTTTTCTCCGAGTTATCATTTTGAAAACATCCTTCAATCTCTTGAGATAGTCGTTGGTTTTTTTTGCGTAACCAATGGCAAATAAGCTTTTTACACAACAGGAGTGGGGCTAAAATCTTGGACTCGAAGCTTAAAATTGTCGTTAGTTTACTTACATTTTTCAGGATTTTATTTAATCTATATAAAAGGCTAATTGTGAAAATACTTGCTGTGATCATACACAGGGAAAATAGTATACAGCAGATAATTAAAGATCCTGAAAGGTAATTATTCATATTGAGTGAATAAACATTTGTTTTTTTTATTATTTTAATTTCACTTACTATTTTCTGTTTATTTTTAAATAAATTAAAGATAATACTTTTAAGTTTTTATAAAAGCATAGAAAACACGCTTGCCTCATAGAATGTAATGAGAGGCAAGCGTTTAAGAATCAGGCATATAAATATAATGTGCTTTATTTTGCTGAAGAGGAAGCTTCTAAAGTCTCCATAGGTTGTTGGGGGAAGACGATTTCTTTTCTCATAAGAAACACCCCAAAGAGGTTGAAACAAAGGAGAAGAGCTCCTGAAATCGACATGACCAGTAGGGCAATGTTTTGGGATAGGAAGCAAAATGAGGGAAGAATAGCAGCTCCGTAAACCATATACATTTTTTCTCCTAAGTTGCCACAGAGAAACTTAGCACATTTTTTCCCCACGAGGAAGTAAGAGATAATTGTTGTATAGCCGGTAACGAAAAAGAAGGTAGGCAAGAAGAATTTTACCAGAGGAAAATACGTAGATAGAGCATGTTCAATAGCCTCGGATGCATTGCTAAACCCTATAGACCAGGATCCAGAAGCAAGTACCATCAACAGACTTAAGGTGCAGATCAAATTATCTACAGCTATGCCAATAATACTTAGTTGCGCTTGAATTCGTGGATCTTTTACTGAGCTTTCACTTTGAATAATGGAATCAAACCCGATACCGATATCTCCAGAATAGGCAGCACGAGAAATTCCTTGATGTATGGTTGTTGCTACTGTGCAACCAGCAAATCCTCCAAGAGCACCGTGTCCTGAAAAAGCTGAGGAAAATACAGAGACAAATAGAGAGGGTAGGTGGTGGAACTCTTTAATAAGTATATAAAGAGCTAAGCTACAATAGACTAGGAGAAAGAAGGGGAGAATGAAGGAACAAATTTTGCCTACGCGTTGTAAGCCTCCTCTTACAGCATAGAGAATGAGAAAAAGTAAGCCAAAGATAGTTAGGAGTTTAGGGAGATTCCAGCAATGAGCTAGGCTGTCTGCAATGACGGAAAATTGGTAAATTTCCACACCATAAATACAGAGAAGTACAGCGACAATGCCCGGAATAAGGCGTGTTCCATAAGCTTTATCTAAGAAATACATGGGGCCCCCTTGGTAGACCCCATCTTTATCTATTTTACGGAACTTAATCCCAAGATAGACTTCAGCATACTTGACTATGGAACCGAAAATTCCTGCTATCCATACCCAAAATAGGGCTCCCGGACCACCAATACATACAGCAGTAGCAATTCCTACCACATTACCAATGCCGATATTTCCACCTGCGGAGGCAAAAAATACTTTTAAAGGATGAACTCCTTGAGATTCTTCAGAAGAAGTGACGGAAGAGTCTTGTGAGTAGTGATGGAAGACCCGACAGAATTGTAAAAATTGTGTAAATTGGGAAAAGCGAGACTTCCAAGAGAACCCCAAACCGAGAAATAGAATCAAGAGAAATGCTATAGAGGACCAGAAAAAGTCGTCAAAAGTTATAAGTAAGGATAGGAAAGTATTCATAACAGTAAAAATGGCTAATAGTACCTCAATTGAGGAAAACACTAAATATTATCTTTATTTTATCTTTTGTTTAGAAGGAAAATAAAGTTTACCCACAAAAATTAGTGTTCCTAAGGAAATAAAAATGTCTGCAAGATTAAATGTGGGAAAGACCCAGTGCTTGTAGCCAATAGAGATAAAATCTATAACATGTTTATAGAATATCATGTCTCCAAGGTTACCTATCGCTCCTGCACAAAGGAGAATAAATGCGAGCCGCAGGGTGGGGGAAATATTTTTTTTAAAAAAGAGGTAAGAAAGAAGAAAGATAATGATTGCTACGCGAATAATAAATAAAAAAGCTTTATATTGTGCAAAGAGCCCAAATGCCGCACCTTCATTGAATGTAGGAGCAATACAAAGGAAAAACTTACCCCAACTATATTGGTATAGTATGGGGTAATTTGTAAGAACATCCTCTTTATGTAGCATAATAGCAAACTTAGTAATCCAATCGATGAGAATGAAGAGAGAGATTAGATAAAAAGTAAGGCGAGAGCGATTAGACATAAAGAGTTAATTCCCGTAAAGCAAACCTTTTTCAAATTGCGTTTGTGCTTTCACAGTCATTGTAGCATAAGGAATAGCCATGAGGCGTGCTAAAGGAATCTCTTCTCCACTGACATCGCAAATGCCGTAAGAAGCCTCTTCAATTTTTTCTAGGGCACGATTAATTTGGCGTAATAACTCATATTCTTTAGTTGTTACTTCTAGACTAATCGTACGATCAAAGGTATCTGTTCCTTGATCGGCCTGGTGTTGAGAATATCCGGTAGCTTCATTAGGTTTTTTTACTTCTTGCGCGTTGCCTTCTAGAGTATGAGAAAGTTTAGACTTCATTTCTAAGAGTCTTTGTTTAAAATTAGCTATTTCGTCCTCAGACAAGGGCATGGTATTTTTCTCCTTAACTTTAAAATGCTACTATTTTTCCATATCCGGAGTTGCAGATAGCAGAACTTCCATTAATTCGCCAACGTCTTTAAATCTCCTGTAGACACAAGCAAATCGAATATAGGCAATCATATCCGCCTTTTTTAGATATTTCATTACTAATTCGCCTATTTCTTTGGTAGAGATTTCCCTATTTTGTTTTCCTAGAAGCTCTGATTTTACATTGGCAGCAATTGCGTGTACTTGATCCTGTCCTATACGGGTATGACTAGAAGCTGCATTAAGTCCATTAATGAGTTTGGACTCTTGAAAATTTTCATATCTACCGTCACGTTTTAACACTTGGAGAGTAAGCTCTACAGTTTCAAAGGTTGTAAATCTCTGTCCGCAATTTAAACATTCACGACGACGTTTAATTGCATTGGCTTCTGGAGAATTTCTTGAATCGATAACTTTTAACTCCCCATGATTGCAAAAAGGACATCGCATGGGAGCTACCTCCTTAGGTTAAGGCAGTCTAAGAAAGCAAAAAACCTTAGGCCAAAATAAACGTATACAATTATAAGTTGCAAATTTTTTTTCTTAATTCATTGAAAACAGGGCGTGCAGCGAGTGGGTCAACGAGAGAAGAAACGCTTTTTTTGCTAAAGGCGTTACTTTATAGGAAGAATGTTTTATTGTAAATCCTAGTTATTTAGGATGGAAGTATGTTTTCTGGGATTGTTCAAGAACTCGGAATTGTGACGGCTCTTCAAGAGAAGCCGGGCCATCAAGGGCTAGTTTTAGGAATCGGTTGCTCTCCTCAATGTCTTTTGGGACTGCAGGCCGGGTATAGCGTAGCCATTGATGGGGTGTGTCTTACTGTCATAGATTATGACCCCTCGGGTAAGATATTTTTTGATATTATTCCTGAAACTCTGGAAAGCACAACTATCGGGGAGTATATCCTGGGAAGAAGAGTAAATATTGAACGCTCTTTAAAATCTGGTGATGAGATTGGAGGCCACATGGTCTCAGGCCATGTTTGCGGGGTGGCGGAGATTATCCGTATAGAAAAGAATCGCTATGATTTTCTAGTTCCCCAGGAGTTATCCTATTATTTATTTTCTAAAGGATTTGTTTCTCTAGATGGAGTGAGTTTGACTGTCTTTGCTATAGAGGACCGTATCATTTCTATTGGGTTGATTCCCGAAACTTTGATGCGAACAACTTTGGGATATAAGCGTGAGGGAGCTAAAGTAAATCTTGAACCCGACATGTCAACGAAAACACAGGTAGATGTCTTACGGCGTCTACATTGTATCTGATTAACAATGTGCTCTATGGATTATACATTATTAGATAGTGGAGAAGGAAAAAAGTTAGAGAGTTTTGGCCCCATCACTCTTATCCGACCTTCCTATGCAGCAATTTGGCCTAAAAGTTTCCCTAATTTATGGGAAGGTGCTAATGCTGAGTATAGGCGGAGAGGGGAAGAGGGAGAGTGGTATTCCCCACGTTCTTCTCTACCTCAAGAATGGCGGATTTCTTTCAAAGGTATTGACTGCACTTTAAAACCAACATCTTTTGGCCATTTAGGTGTGTTTCCAGAGCATAGTGGTTTTTGGCCATGGTTGAAAACGGCAATAGATAGCCATAAAACATGTCGTGTGCTCAATCTTTTTGCTTATACAGGAGCCACCTCTATTTTTGCTGCTCAATGTGGAGCGTATGTGTGCCATGTAGATTCTTCCAGGGCAGCAGTCCGATGGGCGCAGAAGAATGTAGAGAATAACTCACTTCCTGAAAAAAGAATCTTTTGGATAATAGAAGATGTCTTTTCTTTTTTAAAACGAGAAATTCGTAGAAAAAAGAAATATGATGTTCTTTTACTAGATCCCCCGAGCTATGGAAGAGGGACTCAGGGGGAAATTTTTAAAATAGATCGAGATCTTTTTAATTTATTAGTTTTATGTTCCCACATACTTTCCCATCAGTGTTCGTACGTCTTACTTACTTCACATACTCCTGGACATACGCCCGCATTATTGCATAACTTGGTCAAACGTGCTTTGCCTTTAGACTACAGTTTATGGCGAGTAGGAGAAAGTTTTTGTGGTTCTGGAGATCAGGTTTTACCTTCAGGAGTATTTGCTCAATGGAGTTTATAGGGAAAAATAATCTTAAGGTTAAGGAAGCTATAGCATTAAGGAGGAATCATTCTAAAAAGGGGGAGTGGTTCTTATTAGAGGGATTTCGGGAAATTCAGAAAGCTTTGGATGCAGGATATGAATGTTTGCGCATTTTTTGCAGTGAAACTCTTTTAGAAAAAGAACAATCATTCTTTGATGATTTACTCGCGTCTACAGTAGAGAAATTTTATTGTGAGGAGGCGACTTTAGCAAAATTGTCTTATAAAGAACATCCTGATCATTTTGTTGCTGTCATGAGAAAGCGCTGGTGGTCGAAGGAAAGTTTTTTAAACGCAAAGAAAAATTCCACACCATTTTATATCATTATCGAACAGGTAGAAAAACCAGGGAATTTAGGATCTATTTTAAGAATAGCCGACGCGGTGGGCGTTGATGGAGTAATTTTATGTGACTCCGTGGTAGATCTTTATAATCCGAATGTTATCCGCGCTTCTTTGGGCACAGTTTTTTCTCTTCCTCTTTGGCTAGCTCCTTTAGAAAAAGTCTTGCAAATGATTGCCGAAGAGGGGTGGCAGGTATTTGTCACCTCTCCTTATGCACACACGCCGTATTTTTATGAAAATTACCAACAACCTCTAGTGTGTGTGTTTGGTTCAGAAAAAGATGGAGTGTCTACATCGTGGCTGCAAGGTGATTTTACTAAGATTACTCTTCCTATGCAGGGGAAAGTAGATTCTTTAAATTTGTCTACAGCAGTCTCTGCTATTGTGTATGAAATTGTTCGGCAACGCTGGAATTCTTCTCTTTGAAAATTTTTTGTCTTTTCAATCTCCCGATTGGGTATTTGTATTTATTATTTTTCCATTTATAAAAAGGACTAATTAAAATATTTTTACTTTATTGTAAAAATTTTAATTTCCGCATGTCAACTTGATTTTTAATGTTTTTTATGAGATGCTCTCTTTTTCTAAAATGCGGCGAATGCTTGCGACTTTCAAAAGAACGTAATTTTGTTGGTCGGTGAATCCGTGAGAGTGCTAATAACGAAGTTCGATGAAAAGACGTTTCCCCTCGCCATTTTTTATTTTATTTCGTCGCTTAACTGTGGCAATCAGCTTTGGGCAGATCTTGAGCTGGGGATGGTTGGGTCGAATCTTATCTAAGGCTTTTGCTTTTATTGTTAGGATGCGACATAAGTGGGCGTATTCGATGCCCTACCGTTCATCCTCTTTAGTAGTTAGTGTAGGGAATGTCGTCCTTGGAGGTTCTGGGAAAACGCCTACGGTTTTGTGGTTGGCAGAAACTTTGCAAGCACGAGGGTATTCTTGTGCTGTTCTTTCTCGAGGGTACAAAAGTAAATGCAGCCGACAAAAGAAACTGACCCGAGTTGATCCCTCCATACACGATGCCGCTTACGTAGGAGATGAGCCATTACTTTTTGCTAAGAAACTTCCTTCGGGGACAATTTTTGTTCATAAAGATCGTAGGGTGTCTGCGAAGCAGGCAGAGAAGAATTTTGATATTTTAATTTTAGATGACGGCTTCCAAAATCGCAGGCTACACAAAGATCTAGAGCTTGTTGTAGTGAATGGTCAAGATCCTTGGGGAGGAGGAGAATTTTTTCCTAGAGGAAGGTTGCGAGATTCTCTTAAGAGATTAAAGGAAGCAGATTTTATTATTGTGAATGGCCATTGTTCTACTGAGGATCAGCAGCAATTGAATTCTTGGTGTGCACCAAAAATTTATGTTGAACCCCGCATTTCTCAGATAATTTGGGAACCTAGCGGGATAGGTTTGCCTATGCAAGATCTTTGTGGGTTAGCCGTCGGTGTTTTTTGTGGTTTAGGATTTCCTCAAGGATTTCTTGATATGTTAAAGAATGCTGGAGCGAAGATATTGGGAACTTATTTGCTCCCCGATCATGTGGGGATGACAAAAAAAGAATTGCATTATTTTTGTGCCAAAATGGCCATGCGCCAGGCTCAGGGGATATTATATACAGAGAAAGATGGAGAGAAGTTGGGGGCGACTATGTATGAGCCGGGAATGCTTCCTTTAGGGAAAGTGTGTATACAACCTTCCTTTATCGATAGTGAAGAGACAACTCTTTCCTTACTTAATCAAATTGATCAAATATACAATAGTAAGAGGTAACTAGTGAAACTATGGATGAAAATCTTTATAGGATTGTTTGTTGGGGTTACCGTAGGTTTAATTTTACAGGATAAAGCGATTTTTTTTAAGCCTATAGGAGATATTTTTTTAAACCTCTTGAGTATGGTTGTCTATCCTTTAGTATTCTGCTCAATGGTTTTAGGAATTGCCTCTATTAGTGATATGAAAAAATTAGGGCGTATTGGTGTGAAAAGTGTCGCCCTATATTTAGGAACTACATGTTTGGCAATTATCATTGGTTTATGCTTTGCTAAATTTTTTAATCCTGGAGAGGGGTGTGATCTCTCTCAAGGGACATTTGAGGTTTGCGCGGAATCTCCTACAAAAGATAGCGCCTATTTTCTGTCTTTAATTTCTCAGGTATTCCCTTCCAACCCTGTCCGCTCTTTTGTTGAAGGCAATATTTTGCAAATCATTGTTTTTGCCATTTTTTTAGGCATTGCGATGCGCCTAGCTGGGGAGCAAGGACGTGTTGTTTCTAGGGTAATAGAGGGCTTTTCTGAAATCATGTTGTGTATGATTAACATGATTATGACATTTGCCCCCTATGGCGTGGGGGCCAGTATGGCCTGGATTGCGGGAAACCATGGTTTGGTTATTTTGTGGCAGCTAGGGAAGTTTATTATCGCCTACTATTTAGCATGTTTCTTTCATGCAACGATAGTTTTTGGAGGCATTATTCGTTTAGGTTGTCGGAGATCCTTCTCTCAGTTTCTTTCTGCCATGATGGATGCGATTTCCTGTGCCATATCGACTTCAAGTAGTTCTGCAACGCTACCAGTAACCATGCGTTGTGTTTCAAAAAATCTTGGTGTTTCTTCAGAAGTCTCTGGTTTTGTTTTACCCCTAGGCGCTACGGTAAATATGAACGGTACTGCTATCTTTCAGGGCATGGCTGCTGTATTTATAGCACAAGCGTATCACTGCCCTTTGTCTTGGAGTAGCTTGCTACTTATTGTTCTTGCAGCTACTTTTTCTGCTGTAGGTAGTGCTGGGGTTCCTGGAGGAGGTATGATTACTTTGGGATCCGTTTTGGCTTCTGTAGGTCTTCCCATTCAAGGAATAGCTATTTTGGCAGGAATTGATAGGTTGCGAGATATTATAGGGACTCCAATGAACATTCTTGGTGATGCTGTAGTTGCTGTTTATGTTGCTTCTGGAGAGGGAGAGTTGTTAGCTCCTTCAGAAGAAATCACAGGAACAGCAGCGGAGAAAGGAACAGAAGTTGTTTAGAGTGAGTTGTTTTATGTTTGAATTTTGCTTTCCAAAGATAGGAGAAACTTCGTCTGGGGGATTTGTAGTTCGTTGGTTAAAGCAACCGGGGGAATATGTAGCGAAAAATGAGCCTTTGATTGAAGTGTCTACAGATAAAATTGCTACAGAACTATCCTCCCCTCAAGCAGGAAAGCTTGCACGTATTTTAGTAAACGAGGGAGATGAAGTTGAGTCAGGAGAAGTTTTAGCTTTAATAGATATAGAAGCTTGTGTTAGGGAAAAGACTACTGAAATCGATACTCTCACTCCTTCTGAAAAGAAATTAGAAGACTCTGCGTGGTTATCTCCTGCAGTATTAAGTTTAGCACGCCGGGAAGGGATTACTATGCAGCAACTGCAAGGAATCGTAGGAACAGGTAGTGGAGGGCGCATTACTCGAAAAGATGTCGAGGCCTATATTTGTGAAATGCGCGATCTTTCTTGTACTAAGTCTGCTACGAATGTTAATGAAAATCGTATTCCCATGTCTCCACTAAGGAGGGCTATAGCCTCTTCTCTATCTAAGTCTTCGGACGAGGTCCCTCATGCTTCTCTTGTTGTTGATGTTGATGTCACAGATTTAATGAATTTGATTGCTGAGGAGAGGGATCGTTTTTTTGCTGCTCATGGTGTAAAGTTGACTATTACAAGCTTTATTATCCAATGTTTAGCTAAAGCTCTGGAGCAATTTCCCCTTCTTAATGGTTCTCTAGATGGGGATACGATTGTTGTGAAGAAATCCATTAATGTTGGGGTTGCTGTTAATTTAAATAAAGAGGGTGTTGTTGTTCCCGTTATTTGTAATTGCCAAGAGCGCGGCCTAGTCAGTATTGCAAAAGCCTTGGCGGATCTTTCGACACGAGCTCGGGCAAATAAGTTAGATTCTTCGGAAACACAAGATGGCAGTGTTACAGTAACAAATTTTGGCATGACAGGTGCGTTAATAGGTATGCCGATTATTCGTTATCCTGAAGTTGCCATTTTAGGTATTGGTACAATACAAAAACGTGTTGTGGTACGAGATGATGATTCTTTAATGATTAGAAAAATGGTTTACGTCACTCTTACTTTCGATCATCGTGTATTGGACGGCATTTATGGTAGTGAGTTTTTAACGTCATTGAAAAATCGGTTAGAGTCTGTTACCATGAGCTAGTGCACTATGATTTTAAGGTATTGGGATGGGTTTCCCTGGAATAGCCATCGATTTGTGTCGAGATATTGTTCATAAGCAACAAGAAACTCTCCAACGTTTTTTTGAAGCTTTTCAATGCGAGGATACCTGGGTATTTGCTCAAAAAATATTGCAACATCGCGGAGCTATCTTTTTCTCTGGTGTAGGGAAAAGTGGTTGTGTCGCAAGGAAAATTGTGGCTACACTACAATCTTGTGGAGAAAGGGCTTTTTTCTTTTCTTCTGGGGATCTTTTACATGGAGACTTAGGAGTCATTCATTCCGGAGATATTGTCTGTTTATTCTCTAAAAGTGGGGAAACCCAAGAACTTTTAAAAGGAATTCCCCATTTAAAAGAACGAGGGGTATTTTTAGTAGCTGTTACCTCCTCAGCTTATTCGAATTTATCCATTCTTTGCGATCACACAGTTATACTTCCTACGATTGAAGAATTAGATCCTTTTAACCTCATCCCCACAACATCTACTGTATGTCAGATGCTCTTTGGAGATCTCCTGGCGATAACTTTATTGCGTAGTCGAGGAATTTCTCTTTCTGATTATGGTAAGAATCATCCTAGTGGTCAAATTGGATTGAAGGCAGGTGGAAAAATTCGGGATTATATGTTTCCTAAAACTGAAGTACCTTTTTGTTTCCCGGAGGACACCGTAGGTAGTTCTTTGGATACTTTCTCTTCTTATGGATGTGGGTGTGTTTGTGTTGTGAACCATCAATTTGAAATTCTTGGAGTGTTTACAGATGGTGATTTGCGAAGAGAGTTAACTCGTTTTGGAGGGGAGATTTTATTGCAGAAACTAGAAGATGTGATGACACGGAACCCCAAGGTTATCAGTGAGGATGCTGACGTGATTTATGGCTTACAGATGATGGAAATGGGGAACCCCGTAACAATTCTTCCTGTTGTAGACGCTCAGGAGCAGAAACACGTCGTGGGATTGCTGCATATGCATACTTTAGCAAAAGCAGGACTGATCTAAAAAATATCGGAAGAGAGAGTAAGCCGGATTCTGTCTACAAAGGGGCCTGAGCCGCTTTGTGGGCAACCATTCATCTAGGGGATATATTACTATACCCCTCAAGCGATTATGAAAAAGCTTGTGGAAAAAATTCTTTCCACTACGCAGAAACAAAAACTTTTTCTCTTGCTTCAGATAGGGTTTGCATGTCTATTAAGTCACCTTAATAGCTCCTACTCCTTAAGTAGGAATTTTCAGCCTGTCTATAAAACTAAATTTTATAGCGGAGTGTTTTCTGTTGCACTTTCCGTAGTCTTACGACTCCTGGACTTTCTCCAGTATCTTTTCTTATGAAGTCCAGACTTTCCTCTATCCATTGACTTCCTAATAGAATTATTAGGAAATATAAATAGCGGTTGCCTTTCTCTTCCGATGAACTTATTTTAAACAGCAGAGCGACGTCGTCGACGTTTTACTACTGAGGAGTCATCAGAAACAAGAGTTTCTGGTTCTCGCCAATATAAAACTCGAGAACAATGTTCACAAAAAATTAAACGGTCTTTTTTACGCACTAAATTTTCATGTTGGGGAGTTAATACAATATGACATCCACTACACACACGGTTTTCAATAGGTACGATAACACGATCTTTTTTATTATTCAGTAGGCGCTCGTAAATGAGAAACATTTCGGGATCAGTGACTTCTTTTAGTGCGCTGCGTTGTTTTAATAACGCCTGCCCTTCTTCATTGATTTTTTTTATGCTTTCACAAATTTCTTTTTCAATAGCCAGGCTACTACTTTCTGTGGAAGCAAGACTTTCCTTTAGTGAGACGATGAGATCCTCACTACCAGCTTGTTTATCCATGAGATCACTGAGCTGATGCTCTAAGGCTCGGCGCTCTTTATTCGCTGCTGTCATTTCTTGAGTAAGAGCATTAAACTCATCCATTTTTTTTACAGCAGCTTGTTGGTTTTCTAATTTATTAATTTGCTCGGAAATCTCTTGAATTCGATTTTCACCCTGCTTAATTTGATTTTTCAAATTTTCCATCTCTAATTCTTTTTCACGAACCTTGTGGCGAATATCGGCTTTTAGAGATTGGACTTTAGTTAATTCTTTTTGATGTTCTTTTTTGACTCGTGTCAAGCGAATCATTTTAATATCTAGCTCTTGAATGGCTAAAATATTTTGAAGGGCTTCATGCATGAAAATTATTCCTTGCTTGTGCTTAGTGACTCTTAAAAGCGCGAATGAAAAATCACGAAATTTAAGAACGAATACATCTAAAGAAGAAAATGAGTTTACCTTTTTTTTGGCAAGAAGTAAAGAACGTTTTTTTCTAAGAAAATTCTTTATAATGCAATAGGTTGATGTAAAACCATTTATAGTATTGTCTCCCTCTTTTATCTTCCTATCTGGTAGACGTATTGTCTACTTATATATGGATTGGCTTTCCCATATGTTCATATGTTAGGAGAAGATTTTTTGCGCAAGTTTTGTTATTGAGGCGTGGCTGGAGGAGAAATCTGTGTGGTGTGTATGGAAGAAAAAGGATCCTGTAAGATGATGAGTAATTGGTGTGTTCTTGCGTTTGGATATTTTAGTGCAACAGCTTGAATAGCTTCAATAAGAGCTTGTTTACATAGATCTTGGCAATGTGTTGGCTGTAGTAGGTTCGGATGGGCTGCATTGAGTTCATAGACAGAGGAAAATAGGGGTAGGGTGATTATAGAGAAGTTATGTTCTAGAGCCTTATCGATGCATTTTTCATAGGCAATCAGAGCGCGATCATAATAATAATTCCTCATTTTATCTGGGTGGTATTTACTGAAATCTTTTGTTGTAGGACCTCGAACGTGTCCTAAATGTGTCGGCATGTGTTGTTGTACAGAGGAGGTTAAGCCCGGAGTCGTGTGTAAAGTTATTGGGCAGGAGCGCACTTCAGTGGGTTTAAAGGGTATTATATCTTGAGAATCATCAATATACTGACATTGGTACCATTCAAAAGTTTTGTGACAATCAATGAAAGTAGAGAAAAACGCCCGTGCTTGGTTTGTTTCCGTGGAGATCATTCCCTTACTATCGTTGCTTACAGCATTAAATGCGATTCCTTGAAGAGGCGTGTCGGATTTATGATTTTTGGGAATAGCTAGTAGTGGCAGTTGGAAAGGTACGTTCGGATCTTTCTGGATTATAAGTTTTATTCCAGGATTAGTTTTATTGTGATAATAAGAAACCGCGCATGCAGAAAGTAAATCAAAAGTTAGTCCTATTTTTTGTGAAGGGTGCTCTCGAAAGTATAGACTTAACGATTCCTTCCAGTTCCCATCAGGAGTTTTTGTTAAGTGCTTATATGCAATCACGGCAACAGTTGCAAATAGTACTGAAGCTATGAGTAAGCTAAGGAAGACGGGAGACCCTAATATGAGAGCTAATGTTATTCCTGTAACTCCTATGCCCAGGGCTAAGAAGGAAAGAACAGAGCAAGTCACGGTGATTTGTATTCTGTTTCGTTTTTGCAAGGCAAGTTCTTCTGGAGAGAATGTCTCTGTATTGCTTTGAGCTGGACTTGTAGTTTGTCTGGGTGAAACTGGCTTAACCATAACAATAAAACTTTGTTTTATAATTTTTTCATTAATTTAATTATATCATTTCAGAAAACTAAGTAAGACATTAATTTAAAAAATTAATAAAATTGTGTTGTTCGATATTATTTTAAATCTAATTTTATAGAGCTTCTGGGGGATAAAACCCCTGAGTGAAATAGGTTTTTTGCAGCTGTAGGGTGATGAGTTTTCTTAAAAACAGATAGATAGGGATTAAAAGTGGGAGAAGTAGGAGAACCAAAGGGCCGAGGCAGAAACTAGTAGTAATTATGCCCACGCTAAAGATGAATAATATGGGGAGCGCCATAACAGAATAGCAAAGAAAAGCTAGAAAGTGCTTCCGAGTAGGAGAATCCTTAGCCAATAACATATTAGGAACATCCTGATAATGAGGAGTTGGCTGAGGAGAAAGTGGATTCAAAACTACAACGTAACCGGCTAACTACTAAAAATAACTAATATTTTATTGGCTACAGCATTTTTCCAACAAGGGATTTTCTTTAAATATTCGGTAGAAGGTTAGCTTTAATATTAGAAGTTTTTTGAAATTCTTTTAGGGTGATGGGGCCTAGACACCAGTACATTTTTTGAGGAAGGCAGGGGAATAATTGAGCATAGGCGCGAACTCCCGAGGGACTCGTAAAAATGATGTGCTTATAGGGGGTAAAACAAGACGGACGGGGAGAGAGGGGCTTGACCGTATAGTGGGGGTAGGAAACAAACTGTTTATTTTCTTTAATTAAAAAGTCAGTAATTACAGGACGCGAAAGAGATGAATGTGGGTACAGGATGCGTGCAGTATGGGGGAGAGAAGCTACAAGAGGAAGGATACCTTCTCCTGTCTCTGTTGCAGCAAGAGAATAGCGTGCTTGAGGAAGGAAATGAAGAAGACGTTTTGCTGTAACTTTCCCTACGCATAGATAATGCAGGTTGTTTAGGTAGCGTTGTTTTCTCATAGTAGCAAAGAAAAGAGATGTTGAAGAGGGGCTAGTCAATATAGCGTGTGAGGAGTACTTTACGTATTGGATAGCTCGACGTATTTGGGGGGAGCTTTTCGCATAGGGGACAATTTTTATCACGGGGATGTGGTCAGCAGAGTAGTGTTTTGCTGTGTGTGAGTTCAGTCCTAGGTAGGCTATTTTTCCACAGAGTTTGTCTATTTGTGGATTCATGGAATCTCCTTAATTGAGACGGAGGTTAGCAGTCTATTCTATTTATTTGAAATTATGTGTTTTTATTTTTGTTTTGTTAGGTGAGGAGCAGATTGACATTTTTCGATATGCTAGCTAGGATGTCTTTTTAGATCTGGGCCTTTTTTTAAAGGAAAAGGGCAAGAGTCCCCGGTAGATTTAGGGCGCGGAAATGCATTTAATTTTTTCCGTTCAGTTGTTGTAGGGTTCCGTAATGGCATCATTATTACATAAGTTTTTAGAGAACACTAAGGAACATAGTCAAGACCTTGCTACTGCTGCTTATTTAGCTGCTTTAGATCATTTGATGCACTCTTTTCCTTCTATAGGGAGGGGCATTATTAATGAACTTAAGAGCCAGCGCTCTTGTTTAAAAATGATTGCCTCTGAAAATTATTCCTCATTATCTGTACAGCTGGCTATGGGGAATTTATTGACGGATAAGTATTGTGAAGGTAGTCCTTTTAAACGGTTCTACTCTTGTTGTGAAAATATAGATGCGATTGAGTGGGAATGCGCAGAAACAGCTAAGGAGTTATTTGGAGCAGACAGTGCGTTTGTGCAACCCCATTCCGGGTCAGATGCCAATTTATTGGCTATGATGGCGGTTATTACTCATAAGATACAAGGCCCTGCGGTTCAGCGTTTAGGCTATAAGAGCATTAATGATCTTACAGAAGCTGAGTATACAGAACTAAAAAAGGAAATAGGCTCTCACGTATGCTTGGGGCCTTCATTAAATTCCGGGGGGCATCTCACACACGGCACGGTGCGTTTAAATGTTATGTCGAAATTGATGCGCTGTTTACCGTACGAGGTAAATCGTAAGACAGAGCGTTTTGACTATGCGGAAATTGCTCGTTTAGTACGCATGTATAAACCAACGATTTTAATTGCTGGTTATTCCTCTTATTCTCGGAGATTGAATTTTTCTACTTTGAAGCAGATAGCTGATGATAGTGGAGCTATCTTATGGGTAGACATGGCCCATTTTGCGGGACTAGTTGCTGGTGGAGTATTTGTTGAAGAAGAAAATCCTATTCCTTTCGCAGATATTATTACGACAACAACGCATAAAACATTACGCGGACCTCGGGGAGGTATCGTATTAGCGTCCAAAGAATATGAAGAGATGCTAAATCGTGCGTGTCCCTTAATGATGGGAGGTCCTTTGCCTCATATGATTGCAGCCAAGGCTGTTGCATTGAAGGAAGCGTTAACAGTAGATTTTAAAAAATACGCTCATCAAGTTGTTGATAATGCGCGTGTATTAGCTGAACATTTGCAAAAGCAAGGTTTGCGAATTCTTACTGGAGGTACAGATAATCACATGATGATTATTGATTTACGTTCTCTTGGCATTTCCGGGAGGTTAGCTGAAAACGTTTTAAGCTCTTTAGGTATTGCTGTGAATCGTAATACTATACCATCAGATAGTGTTGGAAAATGGGAAACTTCAGGTATACGTTTAGGAACAGCAGCTTTAACTACTCTTGGTATGGGAAGTAGTGAGATGGAAGAAGTTGCAAATATTATTGTGAAAGTATTGCGAAATATTACTTTGAGACGTAATGCTGATAGTAGTTTGAGTAAAAATGAAGGGGAGCTACCAGATACTATTGCTCAAGAAGCTAGAGAGCGAGTTGCTAACTTGTTAGCGCGTTTTCCTCTATATCCTGAGATTGATCTGGAAGCTTTAGTTTAGCTGGGAGATGTGTTGTTTTATGCCTGATGGGGAAGCAGACCGTAAATTACAAGATGTTATAGAAAAAAGAATTTTAGAGTCCCGTCGGATATTCTTTTCTGAACCTGTAACAGATAAAAGTGCAGCAGACGCAATTAAAAAGTTTTGGTATTTAGAGCTTACTAATCCTGGTCAACCCATAGTCTTTGTCATTAATAGTCCTGGGGGATCTGTTGATGCGGGATTTGCTATTTGGGATCAGATCAAGATGTTAACTTCTCCGGTAACTACTGTTGTCACTGGTTTAGCTGCTTCGATGGGCTCTGTATTGAGTTTATGTGCATCTCCGGGGCGGCGTTTTGCCACTCCTCATTCGCGTATCATGATACATCAACCTTCTATAGGAGGCCCAATTACAGGCCAGGCTACAGATTTGGACATTCATGCGCGAGAAATTTTAAAAACAAAAAAACGTATTATTGATGTTTATTTAGAAGCTACAGGCCAATCTAGAGAAGTAATTGAAAAAGCGATTGATCGAGATATGTGGATGACTGCAGACGAAGCTAAAGATTTTGGTTTGTTAGATGGTATCTTGTTCTCTTTCAACGACCTATAAGAAATTTCTTTATTCTGGCGCAGGAAATCGCTTTATTCTTAGTACCGAGGCTTGTTTAGATTCAATCTTGATTCGTTCTCTATGTCAAGAGCATCAAGTAGACGGAGTGTTATGTGTTCTTCCCTCTTCGTGTGCTGATGCTCGGCTAGTAATTTTTAATGCAGATGGTTCATGCCCCAGTATGTGTGGTAATGGCCTACGCTGTGCTATGGCACATGTCTCCGCCCTAATGTCTAAGAAAAATATTCGTATAGAAACTGCTATGGGCGTGTACTCGGGGATTGTCCATTCTTTGCAGCGCGTCCTTGTGGACATGACTCTTTCCCACTGGAATTATCATTCTCATCAGTTATCCCACACCATTTCAAGATTGCCCAAGACAGTATTTTGTATTCATACTGGAGTTCCACATCTTGTAGTTTTTGTTGATGATGTGACACGCATTCCTGTACAGGAATGGGGACAATTTTTGCGTTATCACGAGGATTTTTCTCCTGAAGGTATCAATGTGAACTTTGCTCAAGTCCTCAGTAATCGGGAGCTACGGATACGTACGTACGAACGAGGATTAGAGAGGGAGTCTTCGGCATGTGGTACGGGAGCTACGGCAGTGGCTCTTGTTGCTGATAAATACTATGATTGGCAAAGTGAAGAGATTATTGTTCACACCAGGCATGATGTTATTCTTAAAATTTTTTTGAATCAAGGTCGTGTATATCTTGAAGGCCCTGTAGAAAAAGAAGGAGAATTTTAACCAAATATGATCAGAGCATGTTTAATTTCTCTCTTTAGATCAAAAATATCTAGAAAGTAAATGCATTACGCGTATCCTTAATAGGAGGCTTATTGCATAAAGAATAAGTTTCTTGCATCTAACTCGAATCTTTATAATCCAAATAGAATGTATGACAATGTATCCTATTCCCCAAAGTCCTCTTTTATTACGTGCTTTGCGTTTAATGAATGCTTTTTCAAAATCTGATGATGAGAGAGACTTTTATTTAGACCGTGTTGAAGGTTTTATTCTTTATATTGATTTAGATAAGAGTCAGGAAGATCTTGATAAGATTTATGAAGAGTTGGAAGTCAATGCTGAGCGGTATTGTCTTATTCCTAAGCTAACGTTTTATGAAGTTAAAAAAATCATGGAAACGTTCATTAATGAAAAAATTTATGATATAGATACCAAGGAAAAATTTCTTGAGATTCTACAATCGAAAAATGCTCGCGAGCAGTTTCTAGAATTTATTTATGAACATGAGTCCGAGTTAGAAAAGTGGCAACAGTTTTATGTAGAGCGTTCGCGGATTCGTATTATTGAGTGGTTGCGTAATAATAAGTTTCATTTTGTTTTTGAAGAAGATCTAGATTTTAGTAAGCATATTTTAGAACAACTGAAAATTCATCTTTTTGATACTAAGGTGTCTAAAGAGTTGGGGCAGGCAAGACAATTATTGGTGAATAAAGCAAAAATTTATTATTCCAATGAAGCACTAAATCCTCGTCCAAAGAGAGGTCGTCCTCCAAAGCAATCAGCTAAGGTAGAATCAGAAACCACCATATCTAGTGATATTTATACGAAAGTTCCTCCTGCTGCACGGCGTTTTCTATTTCTTCCGGAAATTACCTCAGCATCATCAATTACATTTTCTGAGAAATTTGATACTGAAGAAGAATTTTTAGCAAATCTTCGAGGGTCGGGAAGAGGAGAAGATCAGTTGAATCTTACTAATCTATCCGAAAGATTTGCCTCTTTAAAAGAGCTCTCTGCCAAGTTAGGCTATGATTCTTTATCTACAGGGGATTTTTTTGAAGATGATGACGAAGAAAACGATGAATCTTCTTTGTCGAAGCCTAAGGCTTCAAAACGCAAGCGTAAGAAAGCTTAATAAAAATCCTAGTGCTTATTTTTTCGAAGAATCCAGATTGTTGCAGCTCCATACATAAGTTTGCGTTTTTGAGTTATAGTGAATTGTGAATTTCTAAATAGTTGTTCTAGATGTTGATCTTTAGGAAGTTGTGCGATGCTTTGGCTTAGGTAAGTATAGGCATCTGTACTTTTAGAATAATATTTCCCTAATTTGGGGACGATATAGTTTAAGTAGAGCCGGTGTCCCCAATATACAGGATGTTTACGTGAAGGGGAGGTAAGTTCTAGAATTCCTAGGGATCCATTGTTTGTTAAGATGCGGTGAATTTCGTTTAGAGCTCGTTGGGGATCAGGAAGATTACGTAATCCATAGGCTAGGGAAGCTAATGCATGAGACTCAGAGTTTAAGGGTAATTGTGTGATATCGCTTTCTATAAAAGTAAACGGAGCTTGGGGATAACGTTTTTTTGCTTCGCAGAGCATATTGGGAGAAAAATCGACGAGGATAGCTTGAGATTGAGGATAGTCACAGGTATATTGATAAGCAACTTTCCCTGTACCAGAGCATAAATCAAGGATCCATTCGGATTGTCCAAGCATTTTTGAGAAAATACGGTTCCAATAATGATGCATTCCTAAAGATAGAATCGTATTGATTTTATCATACTTAGGAGCCAAGATGTTAAACATTTCTCGGATGTCAGGCTTAGTGTTGAGCGATTTTACCATAGTATTCTCGGAACTTTTGGAATCCTTCAATATCGTCTTCTTGTAATCGGTAGCGACATAGTGAATAATATTCTTGAATTTGTTTTTTAGAAAGTTGGGATTGTTGTTGGGCTTGAGTGAAGACTGCATGAGGAGAAGTTTCGTATTGATGTAAGGCGTGTGCGAAGGCAGCTTGCACGGTATCTTTCTCCTGGAGAGTAGAGCTCAGGATAGCAGCAAAAACAAAGGGTAAGTGTGTGAGTTCATACCATCCCTGAGCAAGGTCATATGTGGAAAATCCAGGAAGATGTGGAGAATGCAGTGCCTGGTCTCCAATCAATAGTAGTCCGTCATACTCTTCAGGAGATGCGGTAAGGATAGCATCAGAAGTCATCTGTACGGTGTGAGGAAGAGGAGTTTCCCATAAGTATTTACAGAGAATGTTCAGAAGATATTGGGAAGATAAGCTTTCTTTGGTTACTCCAATGCGTAACGCTCCCTTGGAGAAGAACTTTGGCGTTGCATAAAGATTGACACTGAGGATTTTTTTGTATGCAGCTATTCCGAATTTAGAAAATGCGTGTAGGGGATAAAGGACAGATCCTAATGACGATGTAAGAGCATAACGCAATTTTCCTTTTAGGATTTGAGGAATAAGATCCGCAGGGGGTGCTGTGTGGAGAATGACGTCCTGGATTTTTGCGAGCCCTAAAGAAAAAGGCAGGGCATTGATATAACTTACACATCCTATGGCTATACGTTTTTGGAGTTGGTCAGACATGGTATACGTCCTTGCTGCTTAATGAGGCTTTCCATGCCAGCAATATCCATCTTGATCCTTTGTTTGGAAGAAGCCATAGTGAAAACTTTTTCTCCCAGGTGAGTAGAGGAGAAGTCATTTGCTCCACAGGAAAGCAGCTGCAACGCGAGATCAATTCCTAAATAGTTCCAAAGAGCTTTAATATTTTTAAAGTTATCTAAAAATAGCCGAGCAACAGCAATGATAGAAGCTGGAGGGATATGATGAAAATATCCTCCCCATTTATGTAATCGTTTTCCCAAAGCGTTATTTTCTGCTGCAAATTTTAACATAATAAAGTTTTTAAATCCCTGGGTTTCATCTTGTAAATCTCGTAATTTTTGCATGTGAGTTACGATATCTTCAGGACGTTCTTTATGGTAACAAAGTAGGGTACTGTTGCTCGGGATGCCTAACTGATGCGCTGTTCTATGAATTTCTAAAAATTCTTTGGAGGATAGCCTTTGCGGTGCTAGTTGTTTGCGTATTTCGTCAACTAAGACTTCAAAACCTCCCCCAGGAATAGAATCTAAACCAGAATTTTTTAAAGTTTGCAAAACCTCTCTTACAGGCATGTTATGCAGATCAGCAAGGTATGCGTATTCGATACCGGTGAGGGCTTTAATGTGGACATGAGGGAAAGATTGTTTAATCTTCGTGAATAACTCTATGTAATAATCTAGATTACATTTGGGGAAGCATCCCGAAACAATATGTACTTCAGTAATTGTAGGAGCTTGACGAATTTTTTCGATTAATTGATCGGGAGTATGTAGCCAACCTTTACTGTCACCAGGTTTTGCATAGAAGGCACAGAATGTACAGTTAAAATCGCAAAAATTTGTCGGATATAAATAAAGTGTAGAAGAATAGTATACGACATCCCCCACATGTTTTTTTCTTATTGTATCAGCGAATTCCCATAGAGAACGTTGGCTATTTTCATCTTTTAATAGGAGTAGACGCAGAGCATATTCTTGTGAACACCGTTTCCCCTCAGCATAATCATGGAAAAATTGTTTCAACCAAGCGTTTTTAGGAAGAATGTGTGTCGTCATTGGGAGAAGCCTTAGTTTTTGAATCGGATTGCGACCATGTGTTTTTCGTTATTTTCTGGCAACAATCTGGTTTCCCACATCCTTTAGATAAAGGCCTCCCTAATAAATAGGAGCCTAAGAATATCGCAATAACACTAATTCCCAGTAGTATTGCTGAGCAGCAAATTAAAAGAAAGAGAGCCGCCATGAAAAGTGCTCCTTGGGTTAATGTAGATCAATCCAAATAGGAGAACTCCATGCCATAGACTGATCTATTTGCGTTACTCGCAAATAATAGAAAACAAAAGGCTGTTTTCCTTGTGGATCGGAAAGAGTTACTGTAGCCAGGGGTTCCATATCATCATACTCATAGTCAATATTATTGCTTTGAGGATAGAAAGTTTTGAGTATCTCGCCGTTACGAATAATTTCCACAGTTTTGATTTGCGTTGTTCCTGCTACATAGCCAGAGATATGCCGATTGACAGTGAGGCCGGGTTTTACTGCTGTAGATAATTCCGAGCCCATAGGAGCTGAGGTGATATCAAAGCTTAAAATGATGCGTGCTCCTGTAGTTGCATAACAACGACGATGATATAAAGCTTCGACTAGGGATTCTCGATTATATTTATTGCATATAATTGCCGTAAGTCCTGGTGTATATTGCTGTTGGTTGGCATCGAAAAAGTTTTTATATATTCCTCGATCATCCAATCCTCCCGCAACAAAGCCAAAACGTCGGTTATTTTGTAGTGCATTGATTAAGGTGCCTGAAGCTGTTTCAGAAACGGCTCCTTTAATAGGGAAGGGGTTGCCTTCTTTTTCAGTTCTTTCCGAGCATCCCCACGCGTTATAAATTTCTACAACACGTTCTAAATCAGGATGAAAGTTTTCAAAATTGTATCCATAGGTGTCAGCTGCTGTGAAGCAGGGAATAGAAATAATTTCGTGGGGGGACACACTTTTGTATAACTTAGATAGGGAAGGAATTTTACAGTCCCTATGTTTGGATCCGGATTTACTCTCTTTTAGGTAGAGAATATGGCGGACCCCCTCATGGGGATTTTCTCCCCAATATTGTAAACCGGATAAGGTGACGAAACGATCTTCTTCATTGAAATCAGTGATGGCTTGTGTAATGAGCTTCCAGAGATCTGTATTCAACCCTTCTTGATTTTCAAAAGACGAAGAGGCATAAAAATTGAATGCGCAATCATCTCTGAAATGACGTAAGCAAGATTCAATATTTTCTTCAGAGTCTATACGTTCTGATTCTCCGTGGAGTAATCCCCACATAAGATTAGGAGCCGTTTCTGGGAAGCATTTAATGGGGGCAGAAACAAAAATCTCTTTGGTGAGTAGATTTTTTAGTTGGATTCTATAGATTCCAGCTTCATTAAAGTAGAGGTTGGGTAGAATGACAAATCCGGTTTCTGGAATAAATAGCTGCCAATTGAGATTTTCTCTTAGATGTTCATAGGAAAGTTCTATACGTGTATTTTCAGGAGAAAAATTAGTTAAATTGTTAAACTCGTCTTCAAAGCGTATGGTGATATCAAAACGTTTATTTTTCACTACGTAGGAAGGAGTGAAAATTTGAATATGCTTTAAGACATTACCTCGAATATCCATGGAGAAAATATCCGGTTCATCATAGTGTCCTTTTCCTGTAGGATCTACGTAGAGATAGAAGAACTTGCGGCGTTGGGTGAACAGCTGTGCTCCATTGCCATTTTCATCTAATTGAGGATATTCAGGTGAAGGCCCGAGAACAATCGTTAGGGTTTCTCCAGCTTCCATTTCGTAGGGTAGGGTGAATTCGTATTGTGGTGTTGGGTTTTTAGGCTGAGGAATGGAAATCGCTGTGAGAATATCTCCTCTATGCGTTTCTAAATAAATTGTATTTTTTGGCTGCTTAAGATCCACAGAAGGGGCTTCCCAATCTATAGGTCTTCCCTGACTTCCTAAATTAAATTTGAGCTTTGTTCCTTTGGGTAAGTCATCTACAGGCGAGTAAAGAAACTTCCATGTAGATATCTGCCCCGCTCTAGCTACGGAAGGATGAATACAACAAATAGATCTACGCATAATAATGTGGCGGGTTGGAGTCAATCAAAGGTATGACTATACACGAGAAAAAGGTTTTTCTCAATCTTCGTCTTTGCCTAGTGTTTGTAATGCTTCTTGTACACTGTCAAACATTTTGAAATAGGAAAGGAATCCTGTAACGTATAAGGTTTGTTCTATAGTTTTGGGGACAGAGGTTAAAACAATTTTCCCTGCATTTTTCCCCACTTGATGATAACTTTGTAATAGCATACGGATGCCTGCACTGGACATATAGTCTAAGTTTGAGCAGTTGAGGATAATGTTTTTTGCTCCTTCAGATAGGGATTGTGAAATAATTTCCTGTACTTCTGGGGAGGAAATTCCATCGAGTTTTCCCTGAAGATGGAAAACGGTTGTTGTTCCATGTTCTTCTTTTTGGATGTTATTCATTATCGTTACTTCTCCGGGCCTATGGTCATTATTTAATGACCTAACTCTCGTAAATCTTTAGGTTTTTTGCAAAGAGATTTTTTATATTTTTGCATTTCTATTGTGTGTGCTGTCATCAGTGTGATGAGGCTTTCTTTTTTCTTGGAGTAATTTTCAGTTTCCCTACGCTACGTTCCGAGCAGGTCATGATTTCAATATCGAAATTTTCATGATGAATTTTCATGCCTTTTTTGGGGACAGCGCCTACTTTATGAAATACATGGCCTCCTAGAGTATCATAGCTATTTTCATGATCAATTTTTAGGTTAAAATGTTCTTCAGCTTCAGAAATATTCATGCGACCATCTACGATCCAGGAATTTCCTATTTTTTTGTAGGGGAGATCTTCTTGTACATCGTATTCATCAGAAATTTCTCCAAAAATTTCTTCGATAATATCTTCCATGCTAACAATTCCCTCGGTAATTCCATACTCATTGACTACGACTGCAAGATGCCTGTGTTTTTGACGAAAATCTTGTAAGAGGGAGGAAACTTTTTTGATTTCTGGAGTGTAGAGAGGAGGCTTAGCTACAGAGGCTATAGGTTGTGAGGAGTGTAGGAAAAGAGAATCCGTAGTGAGAAGGTCTTTGACTAATAGGATTCCTGTAATATTGTCGATATTTTTTTTATATAAGGGGATGCGGCTATAGCCTTCTTCTATAATTGCTGGGAAAACGTTGCGGATCGGTGTATCTTCTGGAAGAGCGAAAATATCGACTTTGGGAATCATGATTTCCCGGACAATGAGTTTATCAAAAGACTGTAAAGCTTCGGATAGTTGATTTTTTTCTTGGGATACATAGATTGTTGAAATAGATTTCTTTTTAGGAATCGCACGGTAAAAAAGAAAGCACAGGGTTTGTAAAAATTGGGAGAGACCACATAAGGAAGAGTGTATTTTGTTAGGTAGTCGTATTACATAGGGAAGAAATCCATAAGCCAGTGGCGCTGCTAGTATGTATGTGATCCAGAAAACTAAGGAGAATCGTTGTATTTTCGGTGTAGAAATATATATGAGGACTCCCAGGATGCCGTAAGCGCTTAGTAGCAAAGCTGATAGGAGTTGAGGGGCATTAGAAGAAAGCGCGGAGACATGAGTGCGTTTTTCTTTTTTAGGTGTATATTCAGGTTCTTTGGATAAGGATTCTTCAGAAAGAGAGATAGAAAAAAGAAGAACAAGGATACAAATTGCTAATAAATAATACAGCATTTTAACTTATCACAAGGGCGCGTTTTTCTCTTAACATACATAGGGCTTGATTTTCTTTAACTCTCATTTTTTTGCGTTCCTCGGGAGTTTGGTCATCATAACCTATCATATGGAGCAGGGAGTGAACCACGTAGCGGGAAATTTCTTCATATAATATATCTACATCATTTGCACGATGTTTTAGAAAGCGTTGCGCGGCTCTAGGACTGATAAATGCTTCACCTAAAACATGGGGACTAGCTTGTGATTGTGGAGCATCCATGGGTAAGGTAATTGTATCTGTTAATGAGGGATCGGAAAATATTTCATTATGAAGATGGGCTAAAGCCTTATCTTCTAAAAAATAAATGTATACCTGATTAGTAACAATTCCCCAATACTGTAGACAACAAATAACTAACTTTTTTACGGAACGAAGGCAAATAGGTACATCTCTTTGCCTATTATACACATAAACCTTAGTGACAGACTTTTTCAAAACTACGATTTAGCTATTTAACCACAGGAGTTTTAGGAAGCCCTGTGACTCTTTTTGCTGTAGCATCATTCCATCGACCAAGTTTACGGAGAACCTCAATTCTTTCAAAACGCTTAAGAACGTTTCTTTTAGTATCTCCTTTAATAGATTTGCCATAACTACGATGTCGAGACATAACTTTACTCTAGTAACTAACTAATTTGGGGAATAAAAACACTGTCACTACTTACAACGTTTTTGTGTTCTTTATAAGCAATTCTTGGAGCAGGCTTAGGGTGAGTAATAGCATAAACAGGCTTACGCTTTTTAGGGCAGGTTGCTCTTCTTCGGGCTTGTTTACTTAAACGTGTCATAAGATAACTCAATAGTTAATTTTTTAATTCTCCAAGAAAATTAAAAAGGCTAGAAAATCCTTTAGGAGAAAGAATAAGGGAACTAGAGTTTTTTTTCAATAGGAGAGAAAGTGATGTTTTTGTCTTAGGATTTGCTACTAAGCGCTTCGGTAATAGGGGAACAAGGGGTTTCCGAGCTTGCAGTTAATACTCCGCAAGAAATCACATATTTAAATGCATCTTCGATTTTCATATCTAAGAAAGTGATATCAGATTTTTTAAATAGAGTGAGAAATCCTGAGGTAGGGTTAGGGGTTGTGGGTATGAAGACAGTAATCATAGGGTCTTCGGGATCATCGGAACAAATATAGGGAGCATCTCCAGCAACTAAGCCAATGCAGTGTACTTGGGGATTAGGGAAGGGGACAAGGACAACTTGTTTAAAGGATCGGGATTGCGATCCGAAAATAGTGGTCATGACTTGTTGAGCAGCTTTGTATACAGTTTTTATTATAGGAATGCGATGAAGTATTTTATCGTAAATAGAGAGTAACGATTTGAAAATCATGAGTCGAGCAAGGAATCCTAAAAGGACTGTTGCAAAGAATAAACCAAAGAGTAGGATGATTTGCAGAACTATTTTTAATAGAGCTTTGTGTTTGGAGTAAAAGCTGATGCGTTCAAAAAAATCAGAAACTAACCCGACAAAAGGTTGTGTGAGAAAATTGATAATCATTCCAACAATAGCGAGAGTAATTGCTAAAGGTAGAAGGATGACTAGTCCTGTGATAAAGTACTTTTTCATAAGCTGCTATTGTTGTTTGTAGAATAGTTCTTGAGATAGTTTACATGGAATGTAGCTTATTTTATTTCCCTCTTTAAATAGAAGAAATAACTCTACTTCTACATAAAAGATGTCTGCTTTTAGGTTGAATTTTTATCAAAATAGATAAAAATTCAGAGCTTTTCTCATGTTAGCATTTTTTATAAATTTATAAAGTCTTTTCTAAAATAAAGAGCTTTTAGGTCGTTTTTTCTGGGTGAGTAAGAACGAATCTCCACGGAAGATCACGATATTCTTCAGCATAATCGATGCCTATACGTGGAGTTTGTACGATTGTTCCTGTGATTTTCGTTGTGCTGATGTGTATTGTAGGAGATGTTAGCAGATGCATGTTGTGATGAAGAGTTAAGCTCAAGGCCTGGCAGACTTTCCCTGGGCCATTGGTAAGAAGATGACGGGGTTTGTTTTCCCATTGTCTTCTTTTGATCATAATATTTTCTCCCTCATAGGGAAGGATAGCACGAATAAGAACAGCGTGGGGGAAACCTTTTTTCCCTGTCACTACATTAAATAATGTGTGTATGCCATAACAGCGGTAAAGGTAAGCAATACCTCCAGCGGAGTACATCGCGGCGTTTCTTGCTGTTTTTTTGTAATTATAGGCGTGGCACGCTTTGTCATCGGGGCCTCGGTATGCTTCGGTTTCTATGATAAAACCAGAAGTAAGTTCCCCTGCTATTTTCGTGACAAGAAGATGACCAAGAAGTTCTTTTGCAATGTAGAGTACATCCTCGTGAAGAAAAAAATTTTTGGGAAGCATTATTTTATTTTCTTTTTTCGACTTTTTGTTTTGTGTGTTTTCGGGATGATCGTTGTCGTTTTTTTAACTAAAGCCCAGGTAATCGTTTGTCTTAGAAGATCCACAGATATTAAGCGTACAGAAATTTTGGCTCCTGGACGTATTTTACTTGGGAGATCCTCGGGGGATGTTTTCTTTTTAATGGTATACTCTTTAGGTAGTTGGGCTGCAGGTATAAAGCCTTCTTGGAAAAATTCGGGAACTGTGAATGCAATTCCTTCGGGGTTGGTTGTAATGATATATGCTGTATAGGTAGTGTCTGGTTGTTCTTTTAAAAATTGGCTGAGGAAGCGTGTTTTTTTTAGAGTTTCAAATGCAAATTCGGCTTTCGCTGTGACACGTTCTTGTGTTGAGCAGGCGCGTACGATATGTTCTAAGCGTGTTTCTTCTATAGATAGGGGATGGAAGAGTAGGCGATGGACAATGAGGTCGATATAGCGACGGATTGGGCTAGTGAAGTGAGTGTAGAAGTCCAGTTTTAGTCCGTAATGTCCTTTATTTTCCGTAGAGTAAGAAGCTGTTTTCATACTTCGTACAAATTGTGAGTGAAGGATAGGTTCTAAAGGATGTCCTTTAGAGATTGTTTGTAGAAGGTACTGGTAATCTGGTTCTTGTTCGGGGGTCACGGGAATAGTAAATCCCATGGCTTTGGCCATTTCTTGGAAGGAGAGAAGGTGTTCATCATTAGGGGACTCATGAATTCGAAATGGGAGTGGAACGCCTTGATGTGAGATATGATAAGCGATCACTTCATTAGCTTTTAACATGAATTCTTCTATGAGTTTATGTGCTAGTGTTTGTCGCGTTTCTACTAGAGCTACAGGCTCTTGAAGGTTATCTAAGGAGATAGTAAATGACGGTAGTTCGAGATGGATACACCCACGTTGTTCTCGGAGATCAGAGAATTTTTTACTTAGTTTTGCCATTTCTTGCAGAGTTTTAGAAATGGGATGTGCTTGTTTTTTCTTGATAATCTCATTAACTTCGTCATACGTCATACGGTATTTGCTACGGATAACGCTACGAAATATCTCATAGTTCGAGAGGTGTCCTGCTTTTGTGAATGTCATGAATACTGAGACGGCAAGTCTATCAACATTCGGTTTTAAGCTGCAGAGGTTATCAGAAAGAGCTGAGGGTAACATGGGAACTACTTTGCCTGGGAAATAAATCGAGTTGCATCGCTTACTAGCTTCTTTATCCAAGGCTGAGTGCGGAGTGACATAATGAGAAACATCAGCAATATGTACACCGAGGATATAGTTATTATTATTGTCATAAGTTAGGGAGACGGCGTCATCAAAATCTTTAGCAGTAATGGAGTCGATAGTGAAACATAGAAGATCACGAAGATCTTTTCTAGATCGTAGGGCTTGACTAATGTGTTTTTGAGAGAAATGCGTAGTTTCTTCAATCACGGCTTCGGGAAAATCTTCTTCGATGCCGTATTCTGCTTTGATGCAGAGAAAATCTGATTTTGCATTAGAAATATTTCCAATGAATTCCAGCATTTTTAATGGGGGATTGGCTTTGGATTCGTTTTTTTTCTTCCATTCGGGAGTGCTGAGAAGTATTCGATCTCCAAGTTTATAGGAACGCTTAGGAAGGAGAGTAGCTTGTACGGGCGTATCTGGTCCCAAAGCATTGACGCAGACAAGAGCTGTTGTTGCATTTAGTAAAGAAGTAATTGTCCCCACGAGAATAGTTTTTCCTCTGGAGAGGACTTCGTGAATTACTCCCTTTCTTTTTTCTCCTTTTTTCGAGCTGGGGAGAAGAGAAACAATAACATGGTCTCCATCTAGAGCTCCTTTAAGATCTCTTGCGGGAATAAAGATATCAAAGGGATACTCATCGGGATGGTCAGGAGAAACAAATCCGAAACCTTTTTTTCCATGAACGAATAAAGTTCCTGAAATTAGGATTTGCTTAGTATGTTTTTTAAAGATTTTTTTTGATCTTCTTTTTTTTATTTTTTTCACTAGCTGTGCTCCATAAGCTGCAGTGTAGAATTTATGTATTTACTTTGTCTTTATTGGGTATTCTTAATGCAAAGATATTTTTTATGGATATAGAGTTAATAAGAAAGTTCCCTCTTTCTCATAGAGAAATAGGGAACCGAGGAATCATGTCTTAGAATTAACTTTCGGGTTTATCTACGATTTCTACATCAGCTTCTTCAATGTTGTCATTAGAAGATCCAGAGGCTCCTGAAGGAGGTTTTGTACTGAAACTATGCTTTTTCAAGTCTTCAGTATTAATGTTAGGTCCTCCTTGGGCATTTGCCGCTGCTGCTTGGGGTTGCATAGCTTCTCCAATTTTTTGCATGTGTCGGCTGAGTTCTTCAGAAGCTGCTTTGATTTGTTCTATAGGCGCCTCTTCTTTAAGAGCTGTACGCACTTTTTCTACGCGTTCTTGAATTTCTTGAGTGAGGGACTCTGGGATTTTATCTTTGTAATCGGCTAGTGCTTTTTCAGCTCTGAAGATCATGCTGTCGGCTTCATTTTTTATATCGGAAGCCTCGCGTCGTTTTTTATCTTCGTCTTTATGGATTTCAGCATCACGGATCATTCTTTGAATTTCATCTTCTTTTAATCCTGAGCTAGCTTCAATACGGATTTTTTGTTCTCGACCGCTTGCAGCGTCTTTTGCAGATACATGGAGGATTCCGTTAGCATCAATATCGAAGGTTACCTCAATTTGTGGATGCCCTCGAGGTGCTGGTGGAATATCGGTAAGATCAAATCTTCCGATTTCTTTATTATCTTTTGCCATGGGTCTTTCCCCTTGCAGAACGACGATAGTTACTGCAGGTTGATTATCTGTCGCTGTAGAGAAAATTTGTTTTTTCTGAGTAGGAATTGTTGTATTTCTCTCTACAAGAGGCGTCATGACTCCGCCCAGAGTTTCAATACCTAAGGATAAAGGAATGACGTCTAAAAGGAGGACATCTTTGACTTCCCCACCGAGTACGCCTCCTTGAATTGCAGCTCCGATAGCTACGACTTCATCGGGATTAACACTTTTGTTCGGTTCTTTTCCGAAAATTTCTTTTACGACTACTTGAACAGCAGGCATGCGTGACATACCACCAACGAGTAAAACATCATCAATGTCGCTTGCAGAAAGTTTTGCATCCTGTAAAGCTTTCATGCAGGGAGCTTTTGTTCGTTCAATAAGATCTGCAGCAAGTTTTTCAAATTGTGCTCGTGTTAGAGTTAAGGCGAGGTGTTTGGGTCCGCTCGCATCCATAGTAATAAATGGTTGGTTAATTTCTGTTGAAGACATTCCAGAGAGCTCAATTTTTGCTTTTTCTGCGGCATCTTTGAGTCTTTGGAGGGCCATATTGTCTTTGCTTAGATCGATACCTTCTTGTTTTTGGAATTCGGAGATCATCCATTTTATAATGACATTATCAAAGTCATCTCCTCCTAAGTGGGTATCTCCGTTTGTGGATAGAACTTCGAAGACTCCGTCGCCGATTTCTAGGATAGAAATATCAAAGGTTCCTCCTCCTAAGTCAAATACGGCAATTTTTTTGTCTCCTGCTTTATCGATCCCGTAAGCAAGGGCCGCTGCTGTAGGTTCAGGAATGATACGTTTAACTTCTAGACCAGCAATACGTCCTGCGTCTTTTGTAGAGGCTCGTTGAGCGTCATTGAAATATGCGGGCACGGTAATTACTGCTTCAGAAACAGGTTCTCCTAGATAGGCTTCAGCAGTTTCTTTCATTTTAATGAGTACCTGAGCACCAATTTCTTCAGGGGTGTAGAGGCGTCCATCCACATCGAAGACAGCATCCCCTTGCTTACCTGAAGTTACTTTGTAAGGGACAGTTTTGATTTCGGATTCTACTTCTGAGTATTTTCTTCCAATAAAACGTTTTGTCGATGCCAATGTTTTCTCAGGATTGGTTATTGCTTGACGTTTTGCAGGAATTCCTACTAATTTTTCATTTCCTTTAAAAGCTACGATAGAAGGAGTTGTTCGCGTTCCTTCTGAGGATGTAATGACCTTAGCTTGTCCTCCTTCCATTACGGATACGCAGGAGTTCGTTGTCCCTAGGTCAATACCAATAATTTTACTAGATTTTTTTTGTTCGCTCATGATGAATACCTAATTCTTTAGGGTTAAATTTTATTTTTCTATTTCTTCTGTGTTTTTAGGCGAGGGTGCTTTAGCTACCTTAACTTTAGCCACGCGAATAGGGCGGTCTCCAATTTTATAACCTTTGGCAAATTCTTCTATAATAGTCCCTTCTGCAATTGCTGTAGTTTCTTCTGTTTCTACTGCTTCGTGTAAAAAAGGATTAAATTTTTGGCCTAGAGAGGAGTATTCAACAATCCCTTTATCCTCAAATACCTGTTTAAACTGTTGTAAAATCATATTGAACCCCAGAGCCCAATTTTTAATTTCATCAGACATTTGTGAGGTAAATTCTAAGGCTTTTCCCATATTTTCCACAGGAACCAAAAAATCTAAAAGAGCGTTTTCTACAGCGTATTGCATCATTTCTTGACGTTCTTTTTGCATGCGCTTCCGTGTGTTTTCTGATTCTGCGAGAACCAGTAAATATTTATCATTTTTTTCTTTTAATTCTGCTTTTAGTGCTGCAATTTCTTGCTGCAAGTCATGAATCTCACTTTCTGGTGTAGGTGCATCGGAGGGGTTGTTCTCCTCATTTTGGTTTGAGGTTTCTGTCATGGTGTCTCCTTAGGGGGTAATAATTTAATAGAAGAATATCTTGCCAATAGTATGGGGTCATTAGAGAGCTTAGGATCGGACGGACAAGGTCTTCTAAAGGATAATTTAAATTTGTAAAAGCTTTGTGTTAGGCTAGCTTTGATCTTGTCTGCAAACATAGTTAGGGTGGCATAAATTTCTTTATAGGGGAGGTTCATAGGGCCGAGAACACCAAATGCTCCCAAGGGAGTGCGATTCATATAGTAAGGTGTCGTGATGACCGTGCATTGAGGATTGGGAGTCCCAAAAATGTCAGAGAGTTCGCTGCCTATGAAAGCTGTGGGACGGTCTCTGTGCATACCGATATCTAGTAGCTTACTCATGTGGCGACGATTTTCAAAAAAGGATAGCCCCAGGGCAAGCATATCAGGATCTTTGAAGGATTCATATTGGAGAAGTTTGGATAATCCTGTTTGGTAGAGATCTTCCTCACTAAAATTGCAATGGCGTGTTAGGTAGCGAATGACAATTTCATTGTATAAAATCATTCCGAGATCTTCTTCTTTTTGTGATATGGATTCTTTAGGGAAAGGAAGCTTTCGGATATGCGTTTGTAGAAAAATTTCAATTCGTTTTAAAGAAGCAGGTGGCACGACTTCCGGCAACCACAAGGTATCGGTAAATACTTGTCCAAATTCTGTAGAGAGAATAACCACCAAACGTTGTTCATCGATTTGGGTTAATTGAATATTGGTTACCGTATCATTTTCAAACCTTGGGGAAGAAAAACAGATGGGCAATTGGAGAGCTTCTCCTAATATCTCAGAAGCTTTTTGCAAATCTTTGACGATATTTCGACTTTCATCGGGCAGCTGATTGAGCAGTTGGGTCGTGGCTTCAGGCAATTCTTCCGAGCAACATGTTGCACAGTGATCTACGTAGTAACGAAAGGCTAAGTCTGTGGGGATGCGTCCTCCAGAAACATGATTTTTCTTTAGGAAGCCTTCAGCTTCTAATTCTGAGAAATAATTACGAATGGTAGCCGTGCTTAGATTGGAACATTCGTGTTCTTTAAGTGTTTTTGACCCAACAGGCTGTCCTGTTTTGAGATACAGTTCTGTTGTTGTTAAGAGTATATAAAGAATCTTAGAATCTCGTTTAGATACCCGTGATCTAGACATTAGCTTTTCCAAATGTAAGTAAAATCTGAACCGCGTTAGTTATTCGCTGTTAGCTATTATAGAGAAACAGCTATCGAAGGTCAAGGTTATTTAGCACTCCAAGTTAAAGAATGCTAACCAAAGTTAATAAATTGAGTAAGAGTGCTGCTTAGGAAAATGCGCCTCACACCAATTCAAGAAATTTTTTGGTTCTATAGAAAATTTCTGTTTTAATCGGGACTCCAGTTCTAAAACTCCGGAATTATGAAAGGTCTTTCCTAAAATGAGCTTGTAAGGAATACCGATAAGATCGCTGTCTTTTAATTTAAAACCCAGACGTTCATTACGGTCATCTAATAGAGGAGAGTATCCCGACTGTATGAGTTGTTCGTAGAGTTGTTCAGCAACTTTCTCAGCGTGTAGATCACCTCCGTTATAAAGAATGGAGATGTCAAAAGGAGCGATAGCTGAAGGCCAAACAATACCATGATCATCTGCAAGTTGCTCGATACATGCTGCTAGGGTTCTTCCTATACCAATACCATAAGTTCCCATCCAACAAATTTGTTTTTTTCCATGATTGTCCTGAAATCCAACATCAAAGCATTCTGTATAGCGCGTGCCTAAATTAAAAATGTGAGCAACTTCAACTCCTGAAAAAATTTCGTAGGGAGCATTGTTGTTTGCGGGGCAACCATCACCTGCTTCAGCAAGGAGAAAGTCCGCATATTGAGGGGAGGGAAGATCTCGGGACCAGTTAATGTTTTTATAATGTTTGTCAGGCACATTCCCTGCACAAATAAAATTTGTCATTACCTGTGTGGTTTTGTCTCCATAAAAAGGAATAGGACAATTGAGGGGGCCAATAAAACCTTTTTCTGTTCCTAGATGTTGTTGAATTTCTTCATCGGAGGCAAGAGAACATTCATCAGCATTAAAGAAAGAGCGTACTTTTGTAGGGTTGATTTGCCGATCTCCTCGTATGCCGACAGCAACAAAAGATTCTGTTCCTTGGTGTGAAAGCTTAAATACCAAGGTTTTCAGGATTTTGTGTGGGGGTAGGGAGAAAAAATCTGTAAGTTGTTCAATAGTCCGTATATTAGGAGTGATGACTTCTTCTTTGGGTAACTCTAAAGTATCATAGGTATATTCCGGGGGGCAAGCTACAGCAGTTTCAATATTTGCTCCATAATCTCCACTTACGCAAAGGGTATCCTCTCCTAAAGAGCATAAAATGTGGAATTCTTCAGATTTTCCTTTCCCAATTTTTCCCCCATCGGCTTCAACAATAACATATTTAAGGCCTAGTCTGTCGAAGATGTTTTGGTATGCTTGTCTAACAAGAGCATACTGTTCTTCCATTTGTTCTGGAGAGTCAGAAAAGGTATAGCTATCTTCCATAAGGAATTCTCGTGCTCGCATCAAGCCAAAGCGTGGACGAATTTCATCACGAAATTTTGTGGCGATTTGGTATAGGTGGAGAGGCAGTTGTTTTTTCCCTGATAGCCATTGGGAAACAAATAGGGAGATCATTTCTTCATGTGTTGGAGCAAGACAGAGTTCCCTATCTTCTCTATCAACAAGAGTATAGAGGAGACCTTCTGAGCAGAAAGCTGTCCATCGTCCTGTTCGTTGCCATAATTCTGCGGGATGGAGGATAGGAAGCACAAGTTCTTGTCCTCCAATAGCGTTGAGTTCTTCACGAACAATATGCATCATTTTTTGCGCTACACGACAAAATAGTGGGGTATAGATGTAGATGCCCTTAGCAGTTTTAACAATATACCCCGCTTTTTCTAAAAGTTCATAGGAAAGAACTGCTGCGTCCTTATTAGCATTTTTTGAGGTCTTATAGAAAAGCTGGGAGGTTCTCATGGGATGGCCATTGTCTTATGTATCGTTATAGTTTTTCTCGAGAAATACCGGAAATTGTCCTTAGTCTATACTAAGAAAATTCCTGGGGTAACTTATCAAGGGGGTGTATCTTAACATAGAGGGTTTTCTTGATCAATCTACCCATATTTACAAGCTTTTTTATTTATGTGATTAATTTATTTAATAGAATTGTTAAATTAATTTAGTTATAAATATAAGAATCAATTATAAAATAATTTATTTTTAATAAAGTTATGTCAACAATAAGCGGAAATTCTGGGAATAGTGCTTCATCTCCTGAAGAACCCAATCTCATTCCTCCTGAAAATCAAGAGAATTCATCTCAAGAACAGAGTGTAGGATTTACGTCATCTGGTCTAAGTGTTCGTCCAGCAACATCTTCTACTAGTGTTGTCCTTAGGGATCCTAAGGAGTCTCAGGCAGTGCTTGTTGAGGATGCTGCTCGATCTGCAATGCAGCAGGGGACTTTGGTGTCAGGATTAACTCCTAGCACCAGTGCGGCGACAGAAGCTGCGACTATGTTAGCCAATGTAGAGCAGGGAGAGGCAGAAGCTATCGATGGCTTTATCCTGCTACCTCAAAATTATCAAGAGTTTATGGCTTTAGTTGTCAACTTAGAGGAGAAATTCAATGAGGTGTGTAGAGAATTAAATACGTATCGAGAGCAACGCCATTCCTCAAGCACTTCCTCTACTCGAAAGTTAAAGAGAGCTGACCGCAGTAATCGTTTAGAAGCACAATACCAGCGCTTACGGAGTAGCTCAGAAGAATTGAAAAACCAATCAGCTTATCTTGTTTCTTGTATCGCGGACTGCCATAAAGCAGTTATGGGAAAATCTTATGAAGAGGTAGGTAGTTATTTAGGAGAGCAAGGCGAGGTACTGTTAGGTGTTCTTTCTAGGCTGGGGGTAGAGTATAGTGGTGATGAGGGAGAATGGAAAATTTCTCCTGATGGAATGGTTCTTAAATGTCATGAGCTAATCCTTCGTTTGCATGCTTGTATTGATGAGTATCATGTTGAGGATATAAGTGAAAAACAACAATCCGTATGTCAAACGGTTTTGAATAAATTTATGACATTTTGGGAAACTGCAATAAATCTATTTCATGAGTTAATGGATCGTGTGATCTTTTTCCTACTTTGGTTAATAAAGATTGTTCGCGATCGTTTAGGGGGAAGTAAGAATGTTACTGAGAATCCTTATGCGGCGATTTTTATTCAGAATCAAGAACGTCAGAGTTCTTCTACATCATTGAGGTCTACAGTTTCTGGTAGAGGGGATCTTGGAGATGAGGAAGGAATTCTTCGTTCAGATTCTTCCTCTATGAGTATGCAATCAAGTGACGAAGAATCTAGAGGAGGAGAAACTCCTGCAAATAAAAGAGGCAAAAATAAGGGGAAAAAATAATTTTTACGAGTAGAACTTACCTACATTTGCGTATTGTTTTTTTTTGAATTCTCGACTATGTTTAGCTCTAATTGAGACTACGGGATCTTCGAGGAATCTTCAGAGATTATGAAATTGAAAAAAAAACTCTTTTCCATTGTCTGTGGCGGCATTGCACTTGCTTTAGTAGGATGTTGTTCTTTGACAAATAAGGTATTTCATTCTTCCAAAGCTTATTTGCCTACAATTAACCGTATTTTCCAGCTCTGTAATTTGCAAGTAGTCGACTCTCGAGAAGATTTAGTTGAAAGCGTGCAATCCTTGTTGATAACTAGAGAACAGCAGCAAAATAGTACTTTTGATTCTTTAGTAGTTGAAGATAGCCATGCGCTGTATAACGACCTTTCATTATTATGCATGACCCAGGTTGTCCCCGCACACGCAGCAACATATGATTGTGCTGTAATTTTTGGAGGAGTTCTTCCTTGTATCCGCCAGCGCTTGGATTTTTTGATTCGTGAGTGGAACCGTGGAGTGCGTTTTCGGAAGATTATTTTCCTTTCTGGGAAGAGGGATCGTTATCAGAAGATTGAAACTCCAGAGCAATTGTATCATCAACAGAATCATCTTTTTCCTGTAGATAAATCTTGGAATAATGAGGATCATCCTCTTCCTTCCTCAGAGCATGAAATTGCTCAATTCGTTTGGTCGCAAATGGAAATACCTGCTTCATGGAGAGATTCTTCAGAAGTACAGGTGGAATTTCTTGTTGCCGAACCATCTACTGATTTGCCTTATGCAACTCGTCATGATACCTTAGCCTTGTTTCATAAGTCTTGGGGTAATTCTAGAGGACGCATTTTGTTTGTAAGTAGTCAACCTTTCATTGCTTCAGACCGTGTGCGTATGGCGAAGTATTTTACTAAGAATTGTGATATATCTGGTCCTGGATTTGGGCAATCTATTTTAAAACAAAGCTGGGGGCCGCGGGTATGTTTACATGCATTAGCTAGTTGGATTCAAGAGACGGACGGGTATCTTAAACTACCTCAGGAGTAATTCTTTGGATTCTGCAGAGTACTGGATGTTGGAGGTCAAAGTTATCCCTAAGTCTAAAGAGAATGCTTTGGTAGGGTTTGAAAATAATGTATTAAAAATACGTATTACTGAACCTCCTGAAAAAGGAAAAGCGAATGATGCTGTTATTGCTTTGTTAGCTAAGGAACTTTCTCTTCCTAAACGTGATGTTACGTTGATTTCAGGAAGTACTTCGCGGAAGAAAAAATTTTTGTTACCCAAAATTGTAGAACGTACTGTTTCTCAATGGAAACAGGAACGCTTTAAGCAAGACTAGACGAAACTTCTCCTTCTGTCTTTTCAGAATTTTTCGCAGTAGCTTTTTTATCTTTGAAAATAATTGAACGAAATTGCTTACGTTCAGTTTTGCTAATTTTTAGTCCTAAGCGACGAATAACTTCTTCGTTAAACATTGTTGTTTGAGGTAAGGGCTCAGCGATAATTTTTCTTAATCCTTCGTGAGTAAAATCACAGTTAAGAATATAGCTAACCATTTGCCCTATTTGTTTCCCTGATTTTTTGAAATCAACTCCACAACCAACACAAGCGCCTTCGGAAACTAGAGAGAGATCATCTGTAATAACAGGAATTTTCTCTTTGACAATATCTTCAATCACAGCAGTGCCCTGTTTATAAGATAGCGAAGAAAATGGTAAGAAAACAGCTGATGGGCGTTTTTCAATTGCTTGTTGAATACGCGTTTTAAAATTTGTTGTTGTTATGGGAATAGCTATTACGGAAATCCCCGATGCAGTTAGCTTTTTTGTAATTTCTTGTTGTAGGGTTGAGGGGAAAGGTTCTACAGGAGCTAAGTAAATTAGTGTTTCTGCATTTGTACGAACAGCTTGTATAGCAAAGCAGCATTGATTAATGTCTAGAGTATCGTTGACCCCATAGATATTCATTTGACTTTTAGGAAATAATAAAGTTTCTCCTTCGGGAACAGCGGCATAAATAATAGGTTTTTTTGTTTCAATTTGGCTCATCACTTTTGTTGCTATAGAGCCTAAGGTGACAATAGCGATAATATTATGATCATTGTGGAGTGTACGAGCAAGTTTCTTAGCTTTGACTACACTATCCTCAGCATTGACAATACAGATTTCAGGAGCTTGCTCCAATGTTTGAAGAACTTCAATACAGCTTTGAGAGCAGTCATCTAGTAAAGAATGAGAAAAAGATAGAAATACGGCAATTTTAGGTGATATCTTTTCCGTATTAGGAGAGGACATGATAACTGCAATGAAGGAACTAATGATAGCGAAGAAAAAAGTACATCGAGTTATTTTATGAAGAATCATAATGATAGCACCGTGCTAGCCCAGACAGGGGATTGGTTCAATCGCTTACAAGCAAGAAGAATATCTTCCCTTTTTCCTAAAGCAGAAAAACGTACATAACCCTTTCCACATTCTCCAAAACCTATTCCAGGGGTAATGGCAATATGGTATTGGTGTAAGAAAAAGTCGAAAATATCTTCATCTGGAATGTCGTTGGGAATTTCTACCCATAAATAAGGAGAGTGTTGACCTCCGTGTACAATGAACCCGGATTTTTGTAGCGCCTGGGATAAAATAGCACTGTTTTTCTGGTAATGAGAGAGGGCTTCTATATTAGGGAAGAGAGAGAGTCCTGCCATCGCCGCTTCTTGTACAGGTAGAGAGGCTCCATTGAATGTTGTACATAAGAAACGTTGCCAATCACGAATAATTTCATAGCCGTTAGCGTAGGTAAGCTGCTCAGGAACTACATTCCATCCTAGACGTACTCCGGAGAATCCTAAGGATTTGGAAAAGGAATTAACTTCTATAGCGCAAGAACGTGCTCCAGGAATTTCAAAAATACTTTTTGGTAAAGAAGAATTGGAAATAAATGCACTATAAGCAGCATCAAAAAGGATAATACTTCCTTGATTGTTAGCATAGTTTACCAGGGTACTTAACTGTTCTTTTGTTAATACAGTTCCCGTAGGATTATTTGGAGAACAAAGGCAAAAGATATCAATAGATTCTTCAGAAGGAATTTGAGGAAAGAAATTGGTCTGTTTAGTACAAGGCAATTTGATAACTTTTCTTGCTCCTGTTAAATAGGCTACGTCACTATAAACAGGATAGGAAGGATCTTGAATTGCTACGGTTTTCCCAGGACCAAATAAGGAAAGCAAACGAAAAATGTCTGTTTTTGCACCATCAGAAATGAATACTTCTTTAGGAGAGACATTGTCTTGGTAGAGGACATGAGCAATGTGTTCTCTTAACATGGGAAGTCCGAGTTCAGGACCATAACCCGAATACGTTTTAGGATTGCTTAATTTGTTTATAGATTGAGTAAAGGCATGTACGACAGAACCGTCTAAAGGTTGTGTTGTGTTCCCTATGGAAAGATCAACAATAGATACATCAGGCTGGTATTGTTGAAACTTTTGGATTTTCTGGCGAATGCTAGAAAAAAGGTAATGCTCTTCTATTCGTGAAAGATTGATGTTTCTATCCATTGCCACTGTATTTTTAGTATTACATTCATTAGAAAAATCTTAGAAAAGGCATTGCTTTTTTGTGTATCACTTTTCTATTTTTCTCAAAATTTTCTCTTATCATTTTTGCGTCCATGGTTTTTAGGATGTAAACTGTGTCGGAAAGAAGTGCATTTTGGGAATCTTTAGTACATTTTCTAAAAAAGACTCCCATCTAGTTAACTAAAAGTCCTAGATGGGAGAGGGAATGTTTTCTTTGGCATCTTATTTAGATTAGATGCCGGCCTTTAGGAGAAAGGGAATGGATGGGAGTTTTTATAACTTAATTAATCCAAACTCGTATGTTTTTCTTATAATTATTTTGTTATTTTTATTTTAGTTTTTTTATTAATTTATTTTTTTCATTCTAGTGTTTTTTAGTTTTTATCTATTTTGTTTAAGACAATTTATTTTAGTTTTTTGAATGAAATGATGATCACAGAGTTAAGGATTGTACAGGGATAGTTCGGTTATCGGTTAAAAGAATGGTGGAGCATATATAGTTGGGTTGCTAAATAAATCATCTCTTTTCTATAGATGGCGAATACCATGGGAAGACGATTCTATTATATTCATTATTCATTTAGCTTGGCTTTGCTGGGTTCTATTTTTTGTTATTTTTCTATTCATGCTCAGGAAGGGAGATGTATAGATTGTGAGAATTTCAATAAAGGGATCTCTTGCACAGATCAGCTTCCTGATAATATCCAAGGCTCTGAAAATAGCTGTTATCTTACGGGGTACGTTCAAGCTCTTGTGGATATGCATTTTATAGATAGTGGAACTCAGGTAGTGGTTCAGGACGGTGTTGCCTATCTTTTTTCTCTTCCTATAGAAGCAGGGCTATCTTCAGCAATTATTGGGTTTATTAAAGAATTGCCGTTTATTTCTTCTCTTGTGATTTGTAGTTCTTCATATCAGGAGTGCTATCAGCAGACAGTTGATCAGAAGCCTTGCCCTCCTTTGCCTAAACATAAGGCTTTAGGAACGGAGATGATCTGTGGAAAAGAAGGAGTTTGGCTTCCCCAAAATACCATTCTTTTTGCTCCGTTAATTGCAGATCCACGTCAAGTAACGAATAGTGCAGGAATTCGTTTTAATGAAAAAGTGATTGGAAAGCGTGTAGGATCTGCAATTTTTGGTGGGGATTTTATTCTCTTACGTTTGTTTGATATTTCGCGTTTTCATGCAGATGTGGATATTGGCCTACAAGGAGGTGTGTTTTCTGTTTTTGATTTAGATCATCCTGAAGCTTGTATGGTGAATTCCGATTTCTTTGTTGCTGGTTTACTAGGATGCGCTGTAGATAAGTGGAGTTTCCGTTTGCGTCTTTGGCATCTTTCTTCTCATTTAGGAGATGAATTTCTTTTAGCTCATCCCAATTTTCCTCGGTTTAACCTCAGTGATGAAGGAATTGATTTTTTTATTTCTTTACGTTACAACCCACAAATTCGCTTATATGGAGGTATAGGCTATATTGTTAGTAGAGATTTGACCTTCCCTGAGCGTCCTTTTTATATTGAAACAGGAACAGAATTGCGTCCTTTTGGATTGCATGAGGGGAGCTTGTATGCTCAGCCGATTTTTGCTATGCATTTTCGTTTTTGGGAAGAGCAGCATTTTGGAATTGATCAGACCTATATTCTTGGTATGGAATGGTCAAGATTCCGTGATGTTGGAAGAAAGATACGTGCTTTTGTTGAGTACCATCAAGGCTTTTCTAAAGAAGGACAATTTGTTCGTGAACCTTGTAATTACTACGGTTTTCGCTTGAGCTATGGTTTTTAAACAACGATGAATCCTTCGGGATATGGAGGATGGTCAGGGCCTATAGGTAGTGTGTTTGTCATATATTTTCGGAAAATTTCTATTCCTGCTTGGGGTGAAGAAATGCAGAAGACGCAATTGCTTACCCATTCCGAACCTCGGTTGGTTCCTAACCGGCAGTTACTTTGGTAAATAGGAGTGACTTTTTCTTTCCAATAATCAGCAGAGCCGAGTAAGAATACAGGCACAGGAGGTTTTTTCCCTGTTTTTATGCTGATGAGTTCTAAAGCAAATTCAAAATCTGTTCCTAGTCCTCCAATAACAAAGAGAGCCAAGTCTACATGGAAGTGTTCTTGACGTTGAATTAATGCTGAGAGGCGGTAGGTCATTTTTGCTTGAACTGCCTGGTTAGGATGTTGTTGGATTGGAGAAGACTCAAAATCTACACTGTTTCCACAAGAGAGTATCTGAAGTTCTTGAGCTACTTCATTGCCAATGGCCATAGCTCCAGGGCCTCCTCCTGTCATAATGGCTAGGGGAGTGCCTAGGGGAAATCCTGGAGGAGCATAGGTTTTCATAAGATTTTTTAATCCTTGTAGGAGATCGAAAAGATCTTGTTTGTAACCCTCAGAAATCATGCAAGAACCATGGATGCCGATAAAATAAGCCGAGCGAAATTCTTGAACGCGTTTTACAGGGACAAACATTCCAGAGTCTTTTCCACGGCGTTTTACATATTGTAAGACTTGATTGGATGTTGTGTCTGCCCAAAATACAGAGATCCCAGCAAAGTATAAATCCATCAATAAGGAACGATCATTATCAGAGAAATACTCTCCATAGGTGTAAGAGGGGATTTGAAAGTAAATGTGCTTAAGATAAAAGTTCACGTGGTAGGAAAGGAGCATGCCTTTTAGGCAGGATGAAGGGAAATACCTAGAGAAAAGGACCCCCTGGCTAGTGATGTGTCCCGTTTCCATAGCTTCAAGAAAGGGGAAACAGGGCTGGGCTTCTATATAGGTTTGTAGGTTTTCTGGTGGAGAGTCTGGATGATACAGAGAGTTTTCCGATCCTACCGTCCAAGAATCTGAGGATAGATCGAGGATTTCACTTCCTTTAGAGATAAAGGTAGCTGCTTTTTCTTTTTTTCCTGGTAGAGTTGTGAAGATATCGAAAATGCAGGTAGGAGACTCTAAAGAAGATTGTAGTAAGTCACGGTAGCAAAAGAACGAGTGTTCTTTATAGGGTTCTATAGTAAAGAATTCTAAGGGAATTCTTTCTACAGGCAAGGTGCTGTTTCCGTGGAATTCATAAATATCCCCGGATTCTTTTGTCGTTGGTTCTAGGATGTTTGCTGCTGTATGGGTAATTCCTTCTGGGAGAAGGGTATTGACTACACGAGCGAATACAGTGCGGACATGTAAAGGTTCTGTTTTGATAAGTAGAATCCGATTGTTGATCGAATTTTTTTCTTTATCTAATCTATGTTGGTATAGAGAAAGAAGATTACGTATTCTTAGATTAGGTTGGCCTAGAGCTTTGCCTATTAGGGGAAGTAGGCCGTAAATTGTGTGATCGTAATGTACTACACCAGGAAGAGTAGGAAGAAATACAACTAAACGATTATCGATGATATCTAGAGAAATGAGATGCTCTAATTTTTTCCCAAAACATAGTAGAGGGAAGCCTTTGTGATCTGTATGTTTGAGCATTCTCTCTAGGTATTTGGGAGAACGCACTAATCTACGATCATCAGCAGCGAAGAGTTTTGCAATGTAATCTCCAGGAGATAATAGAGTGAGCATCACTGAGGCAATAGGGTCGTGGCTGCTGAGATTCAGGGAAATGCGGGCGCGTCGTCGTGCTTTGCTTAGCTCGATTTCTTTAGCCTCAGCGTCTACTCCGAGTTGTGCTAAGGAACTTTTTAAGTTAAGTTGTAAGCACTGTGTAGGTAAACGAAATCCCAAGAAGTATTCAGGGATATTGAGGATTTCTATTTCACCTTCGTATGTATTCGAAGATACCATACGTAGGGGGGAGGTCAGGTAGCCATCAGGAGAAATTGCATCGTGATTTCGATGAAATGGATTATTCATATATTTGTCGTGACAAGGGGTTTTCTTAGCTAGCAGGTTTTGTTTTAAATAAAAAAGGTTTTTAAGAAAACGGAAAGAAATATTTTTGCGATTGAGAATTATTTTTCTCTTCATACAATGGAGGGTTTTTAACAAGGATGGAAAATATGCGAGTTCCGAGAAGCGTTGGTACACACGACGGTTCTTTTCATGCTGATGAGGTCACAGCATGTGCATTGCTTATTTTGTTCGATCTTATTGATGAAGACAAAATCATTCGTACGCGAAGTCCTGAGAAACTTGCAGAATGTGAGTATGTTTGTGATGTAGGGGGAGTCTATTCCATAGAAGATAAGAGATTTGATCATCATCAAGCTACTTACGAAGGTCCTTGGAGTAGTGCAGGAATGATTTTGCATTATCTTAAGGAGAAGAAATTCATTGATGTGGACGAATACCAATTTTTGTATCATTCTTTGATTCATGGTATTGATGAACAAGACAATGGGCGTTTTTTCTCTAAGGAGGGCTTTTGTTCTTTTTCGGATATTATTAAGATGTATAACTCTGAAGAAGGCAGGGATTCCTCGGACGAGGATTTTGTGTTTGCTCTGAGATTTGCTTTAGATTTGCTTAAGCGCTTGAGAAGTAAATTTCGGTATGACCGGATGTGTAGAGATGCTGTACGCTCTGCTATGGAAAAAGATGAGTTTTGCCTATACTTTGATCGTCCTTTAGCCTGGCAAGAAAATTTCTTTTTTCTTGGGGGAGAAAAGCATCCCGCAGCTTTTGTTTGTTTTCCCACGTGTGGTCAGTGGATACTTCGTGGAATTCCCCCAACTTTAGAAAGGCGTATGGAGGTACGGGTGCCTTTCCCAGAGAGCTGGGCAGGATTATTAGGTAAGGAACTAGAAGAAGTAAGTGGTCTTCCAGGAGCTATTTTTTGCCATAAGGGATTATTCTTATCTGTTTGGGATAGTCAAGACCATTGTCGGCGTGCCCTCCAATGGGTATTAGAACATCGAGGATTAGTATGACCATTTTTGAAAAGATTATTGCGGGTGATGTTGCCTGTGATAAAGTGTTTGAAAATGAAAATTTTATTGTGATTAAAGATCGCTTTCCTCAAGCAGCTGTTCATTTGTTAATCATTCCTAAGAAACACATTGAGAGATTGCAAGATATGCAGAATGAGGATTTTTCTTTGCTTGCTGAAGCAGGGAAGATTATTCAGCAATTAGCGGAGGCGTTTTCGATTTCTGATGGGTATCGTGTTGTAATTAATAATGGTGTCGATGGGGGGCAGAGCGTATTCCATTTGCATATTCATCTTTTAGGAGGAAGTCCCTTAGGAGCTATAGCCTAATTTTTTTCTGTTGCTGTAGTCCTATTGCTCAGGGATCAGATTTTTTGCGTCAGCAGTTATTGATTCGAAATTTTCCTGTCGCCATGCGGGAAGCTAAAGACTTGGTGTCTTCTTCGGATTACTCTCTTGAACAGGCGCGGCTAGCTTTACGAGTTTTTGCTCAAGGAAAGGAGTATGCTGTTTGGCGTCGTGCATTTACCTGTTGTCAGGAGCGCTATCCTCAATTATCCCGAGATCGTGATGTTTTAGAAGATTTTGCTCAACAGATTCTTATTGATGGGATTGGTCACCCCTCAATGACGGTACGTGCGTTAAGTGTCCTTTCTATAGGTTTAGCGAGAGATTTTCGTTTAACTCCTTGGATTGTGTCTAGTCTTTATGATGATAGCGTGATTGTTCGTACGTTAGCTTTGCAGGTGGCTTTGCATTATGGATCTAAGGATATAAAAGATGCTGTTTCTCATGTAGTGCGTCATGATGATGCTATGCAGGTACGCATGATGGCTTATCATGTTGCTGCGATGTTGGAAATAGAAGAATTGTTTCCTTTTCTTCAGAATCAGGCTAGAAATCCTCTGCTTGATGGTGAGGAACGTCGTGCTGCTTGGCAGGCTTCCCTACGATTTTCTTCGAAGCAAAATATGATATCAGCTGTGCAAGATGATATTGATTATGCGGTATTTGTTTGTGAACTTTTTCTTGAAGGGGAAGAGGAATGTGATATGCAGGCTTTGCACGATCTTTTAGCTATTTCCTATCCCGAAGTTCAAGAAATGGCTCTTCGTGTTGTATTAGCGTGTGGTGGGGAACTAGGTAATTCTTCTCCAAACATTTGTCGCCGGGTGCGGGATATTGCAATAACTTCACCCATGCCTAAAGTGCGTTTACAAGCAGCTGCTGTACTTTACCTTCAAGGGGATTCCTTAGGTGAAGAGTTGCTCGTTTCAGGGCTATCCTCTCCTTATGCATCTGTTTGCGAAGCAGCGTCTGCAGCTGTATGTTCTTTAGGTATTCGGGGTAAGGAGTTAGCTAATACATACCTTTCTCGTACAATTTCTAGGAAAGCCGCTGTAAATTTAGCTATTTTACTTCTTGTAAGTCGAGAAAATGTAGAAAAAGCAGGGGATGTCATTGCTGATTTTATTTCTAATCCGGAGATGTGTTGGGCAATAGAACACTTCCTTTGGGATTCTCCGTGGTTGCTCCAATCATCTCCTCCGGGATATATGGACATGATGAAAAGGGAAATCGTAAGAAAATTGATTCGTTTACTTACAGTTGCACGATATAGCAAAGTTCAACAGGTAACTCGGGATTTTTTTGCAGAAAGGCAACACCAGGGCTGGAGCTTTTTTTCGGGTCTTTTTTGGGATGAAGGGGATGAACAGACTCCATTAACTTGGAATGTAAATGAAAATGAAAATTTTTCTATACAATTAGAAGCGACACTCGCTGTCCTATGCCGAAAAAAGACCTTAAAATCTCTACAACATGTCATAAGTTTGTATCCTAAAAGTGGGTGGCAGGATAAGTTAACGATTTTGGAGGCCATTGCTTTTTCAGAAAACCTCAATGCAATTGATTTTCTGTTAGATTGTTGTTACGTTGAAACCCCCTCGCTACGATCTGCAGCTGCGGGGGCATTGCTTGCTTTATTTAAGTAGATTGGTGTTTGTCTGAGGATCAGCCTGAGCAGTTTCTTGTAAGCTTTTTTTATACTGTTGAATATCTTCAATTAATAAGGAAAGCAAGCGATCCTGTTCTTCTTTAGATACATGAGAATGTAGGTATTCTCCTAATGTGCTTAGGATTTCATCTAAAAATTGTACTAGATTATTAATAACATTTTTTAGGTATACTTTATAAAGTTTTTTTATTTTTTTTATAAACATAATTATTTTGTTTGTTTTATTTTCAATTTCTTTTTATAATTTTTTTTGTTTTTCTCAAGAGAGATTTTTTTGGTTTTTAAAAATTACTTGGTATATCCTTTAAAGAAATGACTAGATTTTTGTTCACTTTATTTTTATCAGTGTTGTTCTTTTTGGGTTTCCGTTATTTCGGTCATTATCTCCATCATCGTGTGTAATCCCACATAAGATTGTGTATTGTTGTATTGCCTATGACCCGTTCTTTATTCAAGGATGGGACTTCTCGTAGTTAAGTTGTTGTAGTTAGGGGTTTTGCTGTGAATTTTGGATTATTTTTGTTTTGTTTATTTAGTGTTCAAGTTTTGTGTATATTTATAGGACGAAAGTCCTACTCTTCTTCAGAAGACAGAGAGGGGTATTTTCTTGCGGGGCGTAGTTTACAAATATTTCCCCTAGCTATGACATTTATTGCAACGCAAATTGGAGGAGGAGTTCTTCTAGGAGCTGCTGAAGAGGCAGCACACTATGGTTATAGAGTGATTTTTTATCCTTTAGGAGTAGCTCTAGGTTTAATTTTATTAGGTGTAGGTCCGGGAAAAAAACTTGCTTCGGGGTCTATAGTGACCATAGTTACTCTTTTTGAGAGTGTGTATCAATCTCCCAAATTGCGTAAGCTTGCTTTTGTAATTTCTGCACTGTCATTATTTTTTATTCTTGTTGCTCAGATTATTGCCTTAGATAAATTATTTCATATTTTTTCTTATGGAACGATTTTTACTGCTCTTCTTACAGCTATTTTTTGGGGAATTTTAGCTTTGTATACTTCGGCCGGAGGATTTCGTGGAGTTGTAAGGACAGATATGATTCAAGCGATATTTCTTATAGCCGCCGTGTGTTTCTGTACAATAGTTGTCTGGCTAGGATCTCGAGATGTACCTTTAGCACCTCCAAATTTTTCTTCTTTACCTGTAAGTAAGTTATCTTCGTGGGTTTTCATGCCTATGGTGTTTATGTTAATCGAGCAGGATATGGCACAGCGGTGCATTGCTGCGGCTTCTCCTAGAAAGTTGCAGTGGGCAGCCATTTTTGCAGGCGTTGTGATGTTGATATTTAATTTCTTTCCTTTATTTTTAGGTTCCCTAGGAACCCAGTTGGGACTTCCTCCCGATTGTATTCTTATTCACACTGTTTCTTATATCGGTAGTCCCTCATTAGCTGCAGTAATGGCTGCGGCTATTGGTATTGCTATACTGTCCACAGCGGATTCATTAATGAGTGCTCTAGCACAGTTAATTAGTGAAGAGATTCCACCATTAGCTTCTATAAACTCTCGTTATCTTATTCTTGCTATTGCTTTGCTTGTTCCCCTAATCGCTATAGGGTTTACGAATATTGTGGATGTACTCATGTTAAGCTACAGCTTTTCTGTTTGTTGTCTTTCCGTCCCTATAGGTGCGGCTCTTCTTACGCGTTATCAAGCAACAACGTTGTCTGCATGGGCGGCAGTGTTGGTAGGTGGCGGAGCATATATTTGGGGAATGTTTTCTTCTTTCTATATTCCTAGAGATGTATTTGCTTGGCTATGTTCATTAGTTGCTTTTATTGTTGTAGAAGTTGCTGTTGTCCATGGAGTAAACATCGTGAAGAAACAAGTTTGAGGTAGCTTTTTAATAAAATTCACCTTCTTGTTTGTGCAACAAGAAGGTGAGGAGCGCGAAAGAAGTTATCTTGTATTAGAATTCGGAAGTTGTTTTAAGCTAGAAAGAAGATCTATAAGAGAAGATAAGAAAGCTTGTGCTAGGGGTTCATTGGTATGATCAGTAATACCTCTGAGTAATTTTCTACAATAATAGATGAGCCAGTATAAAGCATAGAACATACATTGTAGAAGATAAAGCTTGCACGTGTGTTTTATCATATACCTCCCGAAGAAATGATTCTTATTCCTTCATTTTTATTTGATAGTCAAATAGTTGAAAGTATAGAAACTATGCAAGAATTATTTTTCTACTCCATGTTAGAAAGAGAGCTTTTAAAGACTACGAAAAAAGATGACTACCTCCTCGAATTGAGGAGAACAATTCTTTTAGTTCTTGTGGGGTGATGTGTTGTTTCCCATCACAAAGGGCACGTTCTGGGCTCTCATGGACTTCGATTATTAATCCATCAGCACCGGCAGCCATAGCTGCTTTTGCAAGAGGGGCGACTAAAGAGCGTTTCCCTGAAGCATGAGAAGGATCAGCAATTATCGGTAGGGGGGAAATTTCTTTAAGAAGGGCTAGGGTATTTAAATCTAGAGTATAGCGTGTAGATGTCTCAAAAGAGCGGATGCCTCTTTCACATAAAATGACTCCCGGGCATGTGGGGGAATTCAAAATATATTCTGCTGCGGATAGCCATTCCTCAATCGTTGCTGAAGGATGCCGTTTGAGGATAACAGGGCGATGAGCCTGGCTGACTTCTTGGAGAAGAGTGAAGTTTTGCATATTTCTTGCGCCAATACGAAGGATATCCACATGTTCTGCGGTAATTTCTACATCACGAACATCTAAAACTTCAGTTTCTGTTAATAATCCATGCACACGTTGGGCTTCCTTATGCCAAGAAACTTTTTCTCTATCCCATCCTTGAAATGTATACGGGCTTGTACGAGGTTTTCTTATCGATCCTCTGAGAACAGTGGCTCCTGCTTCTTTGACAGCAAGACCTATGGCGAGAGTATGTTCGTAACTTTCCAGTGTACAGGGACCAGCGATGAGTAAGGGCATTCCTGGATACAGGGGAAGGCCTGGGGTAAGCAGACACGGGGAAGTTCCTAGATCATCAACAGGTTTTAGGGTGTGGGGAAGAGGATAGGTCGTTTTGAAAATAAGCAGCTCTCTTTTTATTAAGGTTGGGGTTTCTTTAAAGGTTTACTATTTTCATTCCTAGAAGTATCATCAGGATCTTTTCTTAATAGACAATTATAGTGGTTATGTCCTCGGAATATGTGGATGTGCGCTTGATCTTCCGGAGAGAAATCTAATTTTAAGAATCCTTGGGAGTCTGCAAGAGGAATCAATTGCGCTGGCGTTTGGGATAATGAGCTGTCTGCAAGATATTGACAAAGACCTATGGATCCCAAAGTAGTGGAAAGAGCACTAACATGTTCGTCTTCAGCTTGGAAATTAATTACATTAAAGATATTTTGAAGTTCAGAGGTGCTGAGTTGGCTCAGTTGCTGTAAAAGAGTCTGCCGTGTTTCAGGAAAATTTTGTGTAGGCCGTAGAACGGGAAGTAAGAAAGCTTCTTGTAGTTGTTTATAGACAGATAAGCATGGCCGATTTTTTTCAACAGCACTTGCCCAAGTGGAGTGATGAGTTACGAGTTCTTGACATAGTTTACTGGTTTGTTGAGCTAAATAGGTGTGACATTGTTGGCCTAGAGAGGAGGACGTGTTACATACCTGGGGATGATAGTTAAGAAAACTAAAGAGTAGGGCTTCTTGTGGTAATAGAGTGGTTAAGCGACTTTTATTCTGTTGAGAAAGTTTACGACTCGCGGTATCAACATGCTTGATGTAGCTAGTCCATAATGCGTGTTCTTTCGTTTTTATTTCATGAATCAGTTCCCGTGCAGCACGAGGATCCGAAGAACTTTTTAAGATATTTAAAATCGCCAGTTGGAATTCTGGATCGCATAGGAAAAGTAGTTGAGGATGTTTCGATAGAGAGAGTACTGTAGACTCAATGATCTGGGGATTGATATTAACATTGAATTTAGGGGAGTGACAGCAGAAAAAACCCCAAATTTGTTCACTAAAAGTTTGTAGTTTTTTAAAGTTCGACTGCTTCCTTACGGCTTGCTGTAAGTAGGGATAGAATAGCAACATTAATTTGTTTATTGTGTTGGTAGCCTGCATGTTGTGAGCACATTGTACCAACCGAGGATATTGGAAAGCAAAAAGAAATAATTGTATAGCTCGGGCCTGAGCTTGCCCTAGGTCAGGTACACGAGCTTGTAGTTCTGTAAATAAGGGTAATTTGAGGAAAGAAGCGAAGGCAGTCGTGAGGTGGGTACTCTGCTGAATGCATTGTAATAGGGATTGATTCATTTCTTGAATCTCAGAATCGGAAAGAGTTTTTGGTGCTTTAAATAATAACCGTAAGATAAGAGTAAACGCATGTTCTAATTGAGGGGCGACGAGTGTTCCTTGCATTCCTCCTGGGAGAGATAGGAGTAAATCCACTGTATTGATGAATAATTTTTGAGACCATAACTTCTCAAGAACGCAATATAGGGGGGACGTCTGTTCAGAACTCAAGTTGAGGTAGTTGCTCAAGTTGCTTTGATTTTCTAACTGCGTTTGTAATGCCGAGTAGGCTAGAGTGTAAAAGGTGTTACAGGAAGTATTATGATTCATACACGATGGGCGGGATAGTAGAAAAGAAAACATCTCCACGTTTTTAGGAATAGGTGGGACGCACTGAGCTATTGCTTGAGAAAACTCAGTATAGTGTGCTAGAAGCTCTTGAGGTAGGAGAGAGATGATCTGTTCAGCATTCTCATTTGTTACGCCAGATGAGGATAATGTAGATGAACATGTCTCTAAGAATTCCCGGACTAGGGGGTGGATAGAGAGAAATGTTTCTTGTTTAGATGAGAGCAGGGGGTGTAAGAACTCTAGAAGAAGCAGTGCTTGTGTTGTTGCAGATAGGGAGGGGGGGCGAGTGTTTAAGAACATTTCAGTGAATAGGGGAGAAGAAGGTTGTATCCGCATAAGTTCTGATAGGGCAGCTAAGAGCAATTCTGGCGTTTCTTCCAGTTGTCCTAAGATTAAAGCTTTTAAGTTTTCTTCTCCCAGAGATTGCACGCGTATGCAATCAGTTTCGAAAGTAGCTAGTTGGCGAAGATACTTCACTCCTGTATTTGTGTGAATAGGGGAAAGGAGAATAAGATCAAATAAATTCTTTAGTGTTTTTAGATTTTTGCAGTAGAGTAAGAGATCTGCCATGTTTTTAGAAATTGCTTGATGTTCAGGAGAAGACGAGGCAAAGGGCAGGGACTGGATGCGCTCGGCTTCTTCAGAGAAGACGCCCGGATGATTTTGTCGCATTAAGTAACATAGCCACCCGACAAAACATGCACGATAGAAGCAGTTTCCATCTCCAAGAACTTCAACTATATAGTAATTATTGTTTAAGTAGTTCAGTTGCTTTAACTGTAAATCAGCTACGAGATACTCATCAGATTCGGGATTTGCCTCTAGTAGTTTTTGTTGTAAGTTTATGAAGGTTGGCTGAAAGCTTTCTTTGAAGCTTATGGGGTAGGTGGCTAGGAAGGCGGGGTTAGCGATATTTAAAATATCTAGAGCAGAACGTGCAGCATGAGGACTAAGTCCTCGTTTTCTATAATGCAGCATCGCTTCTAAGGAAAAAGGAACAACACCTTGAGGAAGTTGATCTAAAGTCAAGACACTAAAAAATCCCGCTTTTGTTGAGAGACCGCTTGGGAAAGATATCATGTCAAGCAGAGAAGGCGAGGGAAGAGTGGGAAGAATTGCTTTAATAGAAGTTTCAGTAATTTTCTTCTGTTTCTCGATTTGCTTTGTTTTTTGTGGAGACGTGATTATGACCGGGGTAGTTGGAGAAATGGAGAAAGAATCTGGTGTTGGTAGCTGACTTGGCTCCGATAGTAAGGATGGGGAGTCTGGGGTGGGTATTTGTGGCGTTTTTGCAGAGGCAATAGGAAATCGGGGATATGTGACATCATCCACGATATGTTTTTCAAGGTAATGAATTAATAAGAGAATCCCTAAGGTAATGATGTGTAGGAGTATATAAGTAATTACACGTAATATGCGAATGCATAAAGAATCTTGAGGACATGTGCGCAGGTGGTAAAAATTATTCTTTCCTGGAGGCGGACATGCAGGCGGGATGGGCGACATAAAAATAATACAGTAACTAAATTAAGGGAGTTTAATTTTTTAGGGTAAAGCATTGGATTTGATAATTTAACCTTGCTAGTGTAAATTATTACAGATTAGTAGTTTTTGCGGAAATATTTTTATGAAAATCATGGGTTGGCTACGTGGGATATTTCTATGTAGTTGTTTCTTACTCATTGGCTGTTCTCATTCTCCAGAGGGTGATTCTCCTTGGATTGTGGGGACGAATGCAACTTACCCCCCATTTGAATTTATTAATGCTGAAGGTAAGGTTGTTGGTTTTGATATCGATCTTGCTGAGGCTCTTAGTAAGAAGTTAAAAAAGCGTTTAGAAGTACGGGAGTTTGCTTTTGATGCTTTGATATTAAATCTAAAGAAACATCGCATTGATGCTGTACTTGCTGGAATATCAATAACGCCATCCCGTCAAAAAGAAATTGTCATGCTTCCTTATTATGGCGATCATGTAGTTGAGTTGTCTTTGGTTGCCCTTCAACCATTAGATACAGCGGTGCCTTTAAATCACTATACTTCAATAGCTGTTCAAACAGGAACATTTCAAGAAGACTATTTGCTATCTTTACCTGGAGTTATAGTACGTTCTTTTGATAGTACTTTGGAGGTGCTTATGGAGGTAAATTGTAAGAAATCCCCTGTAGCTATTCTTGAACCCTCTATTGCACGTAGTGTATTAAAAGATTTTCCTGATTTATGTGTTACTCCTCTGTCCCTTCCCGAAGAGAGAAAAGTATTAGGCTTTGGTCTAGGCATAGCTAAGGATCAGCCGGAGCAGGTAAAGGAAGTACAAAAAGCTTTGCAAGAGCTACAAGCAGAAGGGGTTCTTTCTAATCTTGAGAAGAAGTGGGGATTGAGTTAAGAGTGCCTCTTGTATTTAGGGAAATCTTTGGGGTAACGTATTGTTGGCATTGTTTATGCAAGCATGCCGAGATTTTCTTAAAGATAGATCTTTCTGAGGTCCTGAGTTCCCTTGGAAGAGCCTCATCATTTTGGATGGTTTCCTTATTTGAAGAGACGAGAGTATGTTTGGTTCTTATCCTTGCTATCCTGGGTTTCAGGATAGGTTGTCTTATGTAGGAACGTATTTTTATTGTTCTATTTGCCATGGAGTTGTTTCTCCTCAAGAGGTCTCTGTGGCTGTAGTTGATCCCCAAGGCCATCCCCGCGGTTTAGCTGCTGTTTTGCGTTGTAAGAATCACGCAATT